>NZ_JBEYUK010000005.1:0-307322 GCF_040643475.1 Streptomyces sp. NPDC047130
CGCTACGAGAAGACCGCGACCATCTACCTGGCCGGCCTCCACATCGCTGGCATCTTCCTCTGGTCAGCCCGCTGATCCGAACGAAACGGCCTAGTAGCCGAGGTCCTTCTGCTCGGTGATCAGACGGCCGGCGATGTGCAAGTTCCCGTCGGAGTCGAGCACAGCGATGATCTTCTTAGTGGAGCCGTGGTGGGTCGTGAAGTAGATCTTGTCCGCCTCCTGCGAGGAGGAGTGGTTCGTGTTCACGGACAGCTCGATGCTCACCGGGGAGCTGATGAGCACGTCCTTCTTCGGCGAGTTCGGGTAGACCTGGTTCTGCCGCAGCTTGACACGGCCGTGGGTGTCCCCCTCGTCCCAGTCGGACGCCACGCCGAGGTCGATGTCAGCCATGCGATTTCCCCCTCCGGTTGTTTTGGACGAACCGTGCGGCCGGGTGCCCCAGGACAACCCGAGCCGATCCCAGAACCTACGCAGTCTGTTCACACGACGGTGCAGCATCGCGGCACTATGGCCGACTTCCATCCCGCTTCGTCGTGAAATGACTGCAAGATACCGGAGGTGAAAAACGCCCTAATTGATCCTTGCAATTTCCGTCGACAGCGGATGAATCAACGTGATCAGCAGACTGGCCAGATAGTCCGGAACAAGCAGCCTGAGGTCCCGTCCCGCCCGGCGATCGCCCCTGTCCGGCCTCCCTGAAGACTGCACGACATACCTCACCGTGTACTGCTCCGGGTCATGGGGCCCACCCTGGAACGTGTCGGCCGGAGCCGTGCCCGTTCCCGGTTCGGTGCGGATCAGGACGGCATGACCCGCACCTCGCCGTGGACCAGGTCCACCTCGACGTTGTGGCCGGCTCCGACGAGAATCTCCAGCAGAGCCTGACGCAAGGCTGCGCGGATGCCCTCGTATTCCGCGTCGGGCCGCCCAGCGGGATCCAACTCTGCCGCCGGCACCCAGCCCACGACCACCGCTCCCCGTTCCTCCCGGACCCTCAGCCCGGCCCTCTCCTCGGCGCTCACCGACGCGACGTCGAACCCGGCGGACGCCAGCGTCCGGCACACCTCGGCGAACAGCCCCTCGAGATTCTCACCATGCACACGCAAAAGCTACACATGCCGAGTGGTGATGGAGCGACACGGTCCGTCGCCGTACGCCTCCTGGATCCTCAGCGGGACACCTCCACGAGGTAGCCGTCCGCCCCCGGTTCCACCAGCCCGGCCCGGACCGCGGACGCGTCGGCGATACCGACAGCGAGCGTCAACCCGGTGACCTTCTCCCCCACCGGCACGGCCGTGATCCGGTGGATTCCTCGGGGGGGAACCGGGGCATAGCCGGTGCGCGCCATCGGGTGCGGTGGGCGGACGGTCTCCCGGCCGCGGTGCGGTCCGGGCACTGCGGGCGGTGGTCCTGGCCCATCAGCCCCGTCAACAACGTCGCCAGGCATTACGCCTGGGAGGTTGGCCGTGACCCGGCTGGCTTCCGAGTGCAGTGTGGCAGCGACGGTAGTTGTAGCTGTAGAGGAAGCCCTCCAGGGCTGCGGTGCGTTCGTGGTTGCTGGTGCAGAGGCGGACGTAGGCCCATTCCTCGACGAGGGTGCGGTTGAAGTGGTCGACCTTGCCGTTGGTCTGGGGACGGTGGGCCCGGGTGAGGTTGCCGGTGGCGTCGAGCCGGGTCAGAGCCTGCTTCCAGGTGAGGCCCTTGTGGTAGGCCCAGGCGTTGTCGTGAGGACGCGTTCGGTGCGGGTGATGCCGTGGGCGTTGAAGAACGCCGTGGCGCGGAGGAGGAAGCGGGTGCGGGTGGCGACCTTCTCGTCGGGGGGAATCTCGCTGCAGGCGAGGCGGGTGTGGTCGTCGACGGCGGAGGCGCACCAGTCGCACTGCGTAGCCCAAGCGCGCACAGCGACCAGTACGTTGTCGCGACGCGCCTGCCCATGCCCCGTGCCCGGTGGGAGGAAAGGCCGGGCCCGTGCAGCGCTCGCCGGCTGTTGGTGCCGCCCCGGCGGGCGAGGGTTTCAGGCGGTGGTGCGGTTGCCTTGGCGTGCGGCGAGGGCTGCGTCGGCGGTGGGATGGGCGGGCAGGAAGGTGTCCATCCCGGTGACGTCGAGCAGGCGGCCCAGCCGGTCGGGGATCGCCGCCAGGGTCAGGGAGCCGTCGGCGTCCTTGGCGCAGCGCCAGATGCCGATGAGGGCGCCCAGGCCGGAGGAGTCGCAGAAGGTGACGCCCGCCAGGTCGGCGATCAGGTGCGGGTGGCCGTTCGCGATGAGATGCAGGGCGCGGGACCGCACGGCGGGGGCGGTGGTGATGTCGAATTCGCCGGACAGGGCGATCACGGCCAGGGTGCCGTCGGTGTGCGGGACGTCGATGTGGAAGGCGTCGGTCATGGGCGTCGGTTCTCCTGCCCGACGGAGGTGTCGGCGGTCGGGGCGGCGGCGCTGTGGGCGGTGGTGGTGACGCCGGCAGGAGCGGCGTCGGGGGTGGGGACGGACAGGGCCAGCAGGGCCACGTCGTCGCGTTCGGTGTCGGGGAGGGTGTCCAGGAGGACGATGGTGTCGTCGATCAGGCGGCCGGCGCTGACCGGCGTCGGCCGCCGGGCCAGGAAGTCCGTCAGGCCCGTATCGGCGAGCATGTCACCGTCGGCTGTGCGTGCCTCGGTGAGCCCGTCGGTGTAGAGGAGCAGGCCCTGGCCGGGTGCCAGGTGCAGGGTGCGTGAGGCGAAGGCGGCTTCGGCGAAGGCGCCGACCAGCATGCCGCCCTTGGCGCGGACCGCCTCCACCCGCATGCCGCCGTCCTCGGTGGGGCTGAGGTGGTAGGCGGGCGGGTGGCCGCCGGTGGCCAGCGTGACGGTGAAACCGCCGTCCGGGGCGGGATCGAGCAGGCCGAAGACGGCGGTGCAGAAGCGGGTGCCGACCGCCGCGTCCAGCAGCAGCGCGGTGTTCAGGGCCTTGAGCGCGGCCGTGGGATCGGCGTCAACGAGGGCTGCGGCCCGCAGTGTGTAGCGGATCAGTGAGGTGACCGAGGCGGCTTCGGCGCCCTTGCCGCACACATCGCCGAGGAAGAACGCCCACCGGCCGCCGTCGACGGGGAAGACGTCGTAGAAGTCGCCGCCCACTTCCTGCGGGGAGGCGGTCTGGTAATGGCAGGCCAACTCCAGGCCCGGTACCGCGGGCAGAGCGGGAGGCACCAGCGTGCGCTGCAGGGTGGAGGCGAACGCGGCGATGGCCGCCTTGTCCCGCTCCGCACGCTGGCGGGCCTCTTCCTCCGCCTGGCGCCTCTCCTGCTCGACCTTGCGGCGCTCCTGCTCGGCGCGTACGGCGTTCAGTGCCGACAGCCGCAGCTCCAACTGGTCACGCACCACCGCGGCCAGATCTCCGAGGGTGGAGGCATCGGCCTCGCTGATCTCGCGGGGGCGGGTGTCGAGGATGTTGACCGTGCCAAGCCGGTACCCGTCGGCGGTGATGATCGGAGCGGCTGCGTAGAACCGGACTCCCATCGGGCCGGCGACCAGCGGGTTGGAGCAGGCGACCGGGTCGAGCAGGGTGTTGGGGATCACGGTCGTGTCATCGGTCAGGACCGCCGAGGCGCACAGGCCCGGATCGCGGCCGATCTCGGTGACGCCTTCCAGCCCGTGCGTGGCCTTGAACCAGATCCGGTCCTCATCCACGATCGTGACGGTCGCTACCGGCACCTCGAACAGGCGCGCAGCCAGCGCCGCGACCCGGTCGTAGGCGCCGTCCGGAGGGGTGTCGAGAATGTCGTAACGGCGCACCGCCGCCATCCGTGCCGCCTCGACCGACGGGCCCGAAGGCCCGGTCGGTGCTATCGCGGGCGGGCTCGCTTGCTCGGGCATGGCCCTCGTCTCGTCATCCCCCCGGAAAGCGCAGACCGGACGGCCAGCACCCTGGAACCCTACCGAACGCCCCCAGCGACACCACTCAGAAGGCACTGCCGAGCAGCCAGTCCAGAAGCTGCTTGCGGAAGAAACCTCCCACGCCCACCCGAGCCGGTGCGTCACCTACTCCAAGAACGTGAGGGTGTAGAAGGTGGTGGCGGCGACGATGTTCATCGCCTATCAGCTACACGCCGGGACGCCCCGTTGCGCTCCCGTGTGAAAGGCGCGCTCCCTCTGTCCGTGCGCGCACCCTGGACGCCACCAAGCGCATGACCGACGGTAAGACCCCACGGACGCGGCCGTACCGGCAGCCTCGAGGCACACACCTCGTCCGGGCAGACCTGACTGGAGCAGACATGGAACGAACCGACCGCCTAGTCATACGCGTTGCTCGCAGGCCGCTGGTCCGGCTGGCCCGGGCGGGCGTTCTGCTGGCCGCGCTGCTCGGCGCGACCTTGCCGACGACGGCCGCCCAGGCCGCCGCCGGACCGTCCGCGCTCGTCACCTGTCTGGGGCAGCAGGTCACCGACTACAACCCGGGCCTGCACCTGACGCAACCGCGGGACGTCACCTACCAGGCCAACGGCACTTACTCCTCCTGCCCGCTCAACGACGGCGTCACCTCCGTCACCTATGCGGAGAGCGGCTTCGTACCCGACGCCACCTGCGTCGCTTTCCCGAGCACGGCGACAGCGCACCTGTACTGGAGCAACGGGCAGACCTCCACCATCCAGGTCACCGGCGTGGAGATCGATGTCGCCGGAGCCACACAGGTCTACGTCTCCCTGGGAACGGTCACGGCCGGCCGGTACGCCGGATCGACGGTCAACGTCACCACCGAGATCATCCCCGATCTGCTCAACCCCTTGCCGTGCCTCACCACTAGCGGTCTGACCAGGGTGTCCGGACTGTCGACACTGCTCATCGTCTGATCCGGACGATCCCGAACGAGCGGACGGCCCGGCCAGCACGAACTCGGTGCCGCAGCAGAAGCACTCGCGGCGCCGGTGAAGAAGGCCACCCCAGCCTCACCGGCGCGGCAGGGTCACGAAGGCGCCCCGAGCCGTGGCGTGGGCGGGGGCCTTCGTCTCCGGCAGATCAGCGACCGGGCGGCTCGGGACAGCGCCGACGGCGACGGCACGGTCGTCAACGTCGATCTCGCACCAGGGCTCACCGCGCTTCGGCTGGGACAGGACGTTCACCTATGCCCGGTCGTCTTTCCTTCAGGACGCACCGGAAGCCCTTGGCCGCTCCCGAGCGATACCGGCAGATCAGGCCCCAGCCCCGAGAACGGAGAACCAGGCGTGGAGAAGACCGGCACCGTCTCCTCATCCTGGCTCCGACGGCGGGCCGACGGACCGCCGGCCTCAGCTCCATCTTTCCCGCCGCCTGGAGCGCTCGTCCGGCTAGGGCTCGGCAGCGCTGTCCTGTGGCCGCAGCCAATCCTCTGGACGCCATCTGCACCACCAGCCAGATCGCCGAGACCGCATGCCAAGGCGTCGCCAGTGTCTCCGCACCCGCGCCGCCGCAACGAAGCACTCGCACAGCTGCTGACCGAAGCCGACCTGACCTCGGCCGAACTGGCCCGCAGGGTCAACCGCCTTGCCGCCGCGCACGGTGTCGAGCTGCGGTACGACCGCACCTCGGTGGCCCACTGGCTGGCCGGATCCCGGCCCCAGGCCTTCGTCGCCCAGGTGGTGGCGGAGATACTGACGCGCAGGACCGGCCGTCTGGTCGCCGCGACGGAGACGGGGCTGCTCCGGGAACGTGCCGCGGGCCGGACGGAGTCCACGCCGGCCCCGGTGCCGCCGGACCCCCTTTCCGGCCTCGTGGCCCTGGCCCGGACCGACACGGAGCCGAAGCAACGGTCGGAGCTGCGGACCTACGTCTACCAGGAACGCCGGGTTCCGGACGCGCGCCGCCCCCGCCCGGCAGCCGATGAAGGACGGACCGGCGCGGAGGCGAAGGTGGGGGCCGCCGACGTCCACAGGGCCGGCGTGGTCGCCGACCAGTTCTACGCGAACTGGATCCGCTTCGGTGGCGCGCACGCCCGCGGCGCGCTGGCCTCCTACCTCGGTGACGACATCGGGGGCCTGCTGGCCCAGGCGGTCCTGCCGGAAGTGCGCGTGGCGCTCGTGTCGGTGACCGCCCGTCTCGCCTACATACTGGCAGGCGCCTCCGCGGACGCCGGCCTCCACGGCCTCGCCCAGCGCTACCACCTCCTCGCCCTGGACGCCGCCGCCGAGGGCGGGGACGACAGGACCCGTGCGATGACGCTCCGCTCCATGAGCGTCCAGGCGCTGCGTATGCGGGCTCCGCGCTACGCCGTCGAACTCGCCGACGCGGCGGTCACCGCCGTCGGCCGAACCCAGGACGGTGACCTCCGGGCCTTCGTCCTCGTCCAGCGCGCCCACGCGCGGGCCGTCGCCGGAGAACACGACGACGCTCGCCGGGATCTGTCCGCGGCCGAACGGTCACTGGGGCGGACGGCCTCCGGGGACGGGCCGTTCGCACGGTACTCACCGGCCGGCTTCGCCTACCGCTCGGGGCAGGTCCTGCACCGGCTGGGGCACGTCCAGCCGGCGCTCGCCGCCCTGCGGTCCGCGGCCGAGCCCCGTGCCGAACACGAGAACTGCCTGCGGGCGCTCAGCCAGGCCCGACTCGCCCTGGTACTGCTGGACCAGGGCCTCGTCGACGAAGCGTGCCTCTACGGCCGGCTGTTCGCCAAGGAGTACCCGGCGCTCCGGTCACATCGGGCGACACTGATGTCGCGGGAGTTGAGGGCACGGCTGGCCAGGTTCCGCCGCCACCCCGGTGCGCTGGACGTCCTGCGGATCCTCTCGGCACTCGACCCGCAACCGGCCACCGCTCAGCACTGACCCGGCGGGACACGGCCCTGCGCGCCACGCGGACATGACAGTCTGCAGTACCGCCTGCGACGCCCTCGGCAGACACCGAAGAGTCATCACACGACGGAAATCGACAGGCCACCTCGTCCGTCTCGGCAGCGTTGACAGAAGACGCGCCGTGTATTGGCCGGGGGTGGGGGTGTGCACAGAGATGTTCGAACCACCTGCCCGGCCCCCTTCCTCAAGGGCCGGTGCCCGGGGGCCGTTATCGATGCGGGAGACAGCCCTTGCAGACCACCTGTGCAGCCTTGTTCCCGCGGTGATCACCCACTCGTTCGTCCCATCCCTTATGAAAGGAACCCTCTGATGAGAAGACGCTTAACCGTCATGGCGGTCGCTTTCGTCACGGCCTGCATCACCGCCCTCGCCGCCACCACCTCGGCAGCCGCCACGGCCTTCGAGCAGGACGACCTGGCCCTGGTCGTCTGCACGGGAACGGCGGACCAGAACTACTCCCCGCCCCTCACCACCACGAACCGGACGACGCACATCACGTCCACCCATGACTACCCGTCGTGCCTCGACGTACAGCTCGACCCGCAGTACCCGACGGTCACGTCCGCCAGCACCGGCCTGGACTACACGACGGAGGCGAACTGCCTGGTCGCACCGCCCATCACCTACCCCACACTCGATCTAATCTGGAGCAACGGTCAGCACAGCTACGCGGCGGTCACCACCGTCGTCACCCGCAGCACGGGCAGCACCATCGTGACGAGCATCGGCACCATCGGCTCCGGGCTCTTCGCAGGCCACATCGTCCACGAGGTCGTTGTCTATCCGAGTCTCGACGTGCTCGGATGCCTGACCACCGGCGTGACCGACGTCAGCGGTATCACCACGCTCGAGGTGGTGTGACCACCAGGCCTCACGACAGTGCCCGCGAGGCCGCGTGCCTGGTCAGAACAGGCATGTTGCGCCGCTTCCGGCAGCGCCGCCGGCCTTGGCCGCCCGCCTGCCGGCTCCGGTTTTCCGTGGTGCCGGACCAGTGGACGGCGAGGCGCTTTCCGGACCAGCTCCGCGCCCCTCAACCGAACGCGGTCACCGCGCCAGCCGGGTGATCCCTCCGTCCGGCGCCGCTGGCTGCGGGCCGCGGAACCGTCCCGTGGCCCCGGGGGAAGGTTGCAGCCCCGCCGGCAGCAGTTGGCCGGCGACCGTGAGCGCAGGCCGACGGGTGAGGATCGCGTCGGCCAGCGTCCGCACGGCCGGGATGTCCAGCGTCAGCACCGCCCGCACCCGCTGCAGATCCCCAGCCATCTGCTCGACGCTCCGGTCGAGTCCGAACCCGACGTCGTGGAGCAGCTCGCGGACCTCCGCGGCGTCGGGGTCGCCAGCCTGTGCGCGGCGGAGGACCGTGAGGACCTGCCAGAGGTAGTCCAGTTCCCACGGGAGCAGGAACAGCAGGACGAGGCCGTCCTCGGCGCCGGCGCAGGGCAGCAGTACTCGGCCAGACGGCCGAGTGTGTCCGCCACCGCCAGGTAGGTCTCGCCCGGCAGCACGAACGCATCCTCGTCGAACCGGTCCGCAGTTACCATGGCGCCCGGGCAAGGGCAGGGAGGACGCGCTGTTCCAGGTACTGCACCTCGAGCAGCCAGGAGACGTCACCGGGCAGTACGCACCGGCGATCCGGCTCGTCGACCCGTGATACCCCCACATCGCCTCCCTGTCGTTCGTAACGCTGCTGCCGCCAGCATGGCGCACCCGCACCACCCACCGGAGGTGAACCGGCAAGCCCGGGACGGGAAGCAGCGGCGGCAGGGTGCGCTGGTCAGGGGGTGTCGCCGGAGTGGTGAAGGCGGCAGACGACACCGGGCCCGCGGGGCTCGCCGGGCCGCGGGTCGTACAGGGCGCGGCCGCCGGGCCACCGGGTCAGCTCGGTGCTCAGGGCGACACCGTCGTCGATGCCCTCGGTGGGCCAGCCGTCGATGTCCGGCAGCAGTCCGTCGAGGGGGCCGCCGACCAGCTCGGCGTAGGAGCGGCCCGGCCGGGGGCCGGGGTCGTGGTCGGCGCCGTAGACCCGGCGGCGCAGCAACTACTGTTCTCCTTCACGGTTCAGCGCGCAACTTCTCCCGCACCCGCGGCGCCGGCGAGGACGGCACGGTCGTACTGGAGCAGCATGCGGGGGATCTCCCACTCCCCCGCATCCCCGCCCGGGGGCCGGTGCGCGGCCGGGTTGCCGGGCTCGGTCGGGGGTGGCCGGTCCGGGTCGGGCGCCAGGGTGGGTGGTCGGTGGCGGGCGGGGAGGTCGGACAGGGACCTGCGGGCGGTGTACAGGCGGTAGGCGGCTTCCCGGCCGCGGACGGTCTTCGGCTCGGTGATGTCCAGGCAGTGGGTGGAGATGGCTGCGGCCACCACCTGGTCGTCCAGACCGGGATCGCGCCGTCGGCCGCGCAGGACCAGGGCGAGGTGGCGGCGCGCTTCGGCGAGCAGGTGCCGGCGGTGGAAACGGCCGCCCTGGTTCATCACGAAGACGGTCGCGGTGACGTCGACGGCCGCCAGCGCGACATCGACCACGGCGGCGACCCGGGCCCGGATCGCCGCGGCTACGGCGCGGGCGTGGTCGAGGAGGGAGGTGATGACGTCGGCGGCGACCCCGGAGGTGAGGATCGCGCTCGTCTTCCACCACGCGCGCAGCTGCGAGAGCGGCCGGGTCTTCTGCATGGGCGGGCGGGTCTTGCGGGCGGCTATGGCGTTGAGCTCGGCGCGGGCCCGTTCGGAGACCACGGGCAGGAACTTCGGCTCTCCGCGAGCGCCGCCGTGGCGCCGCTCAACTACTGGGATGCGCAGGCCGGTTAACGTCAGGGGACGCCGCCCTGGGCAAGGGTCGACGATGGGTGTGCGTCAGGCGCCGAGACGCCGAGGGCCGCGTGGGCGGTGACGCGCCGGGCGTAGGCGGTCAGGGAGTCCGCGCCGGCCACTCCCGGTGCGACCTCGAGGACGGCCTCGGCCACGCGGTCCGGGCCGTCGAGCGCCCCGTCGACCACCACGGCCACCCGGTCGGCGCGGACCAGCCGTCCCATCGCTCGCCTGTAGGCGGCCGGGGTGACACCGGCCTGCCCCGGCCCGGCCGGAGCGGGACCGGCCGGAGCGGGACCGGCCGGAGCGGGACCGGTGGGCGTCGGCGGCGGAGCCGAGCGGGCCGCCGCGACCACCGCGACCGCCGCAGGGCTGCCGGACGTCGCGTCCTCGCGCCGACAGCCCCGCCACGCCTCGGCCAACTCCTCGTCCTCCACCTCCTGTCCCGCCAGGCGGAACAGCTCGTGCAGAGCCAGGGCGACGGCTTCCGGCGCGCGGGACGGGGCCACCTCGAAGCGGAGCCGCAGCACACACGCCGCACCGTCGTCCTGGACGTCACCGTGCACCGCGTACGCCAGCCCGTGGGCGTCGCGCAGCGTCCGGGCGAGCCGGGACGACGCCGATCCTGCCAGCAGTTCCCGGGCGACGGCGAGGTGCTGGGTGGCGTCCCCGCGGCTCTCCGCCCGCAGTCCGACCATGATCACGCAGGCACCGCTCCGCCCGGTGGACGGGCGGAGCGTCAACGGACGCACCGGCACGGCGGTGCCCGCCGCCGCCACGGGACCGGAACCACGGGCGGACCACGGTGACGTCCGCGCGGACCCGTCCGGCGGGGGCGGCACCAGACGGCGGGCCAAGGCGTCGAGGTCGACGCGGTTCAGGTCGGCGGCCACCACCAGGTCGCGGGGCGCGCCCAGAACGGTGCGGTGGAAGGCGAGGACCGCGTCGACGTCGACGCCCTCCTCCGCTGTTCCCTCCCGGGGCTCCGGGTGCGGGGTGCGGTCGCCGGGGAAGAGCGCCCGCCGGAGCAGCACGCCGGCCGAGCCCCCAGGAGCCGCGCGGGCGGCCGCGAGCGCCCGGTTCCAGCGGTGGAGGAAGGGCAGGACGTCCTCCGTGCGGGGAGTGAAGGACGTCAGGGTGCGCGAGAGGAGGGCGAGCGCGTCCTCGAGGTCGTCCGGTGTCGAGCTGAGGACGAGGCGGGTGGACGCGGCGCCCGCGTCGGCCGCGAACGTGGTGCCGAGCCGCTCCAGCCCGGCCTCGAGGTTCTGCTCGGCGGCGTGGCCGGAGCCGCGACGCAGCAGCGTGGTCCAGGCGCGGGCGGTGTCCTCCTGCCCCAGCGGGTTCCCCGCCGTGCCGTGGTGGAGGACGAGGCAGGCGGCCGCGGAGAGCCTGCCCGGCAGGTGGACGGGGACGAGCCGGACGAGCACGTGGTCACCGCTGTACACGCCATCAGGACCGCTCGCGCCACCAGGACTGCTCACGCCACCAGGATCGCTCGCACCACGAAAACCGCTTGCGCCACCGTTCGTCATGCCATCACCACCGCCTCCCGCATGCCGACCGGCTCCTGGACCAGGAAGGTCGCGCCGGGCAGGCAGAGCCCGGCGGCCCGCACGACGTCGTTCTCGGTGACCGAGGCGAGGGCGTCCGCCGCCGTGTAGGCGTGTGCCGGGCAGCCTCGGAGGCGGACATGGGCGGCGAAGGCCTCCGCCCGCGTGGTGGGGTCGTCGAGCGCCTCGTACCTCTCGCGGCGCAGGAGCCGCACGGCACGGTCGAGTTCACCGGGGGTCAGGCCGTCGGAGACCGAGGCGAGGACCGAGCGGACCTCCGCCAGCAGCCGTTCCCCGCTCGTGCCGGCCGTGGCGGTGACGGTCCCGAACAGGACGGAACCGCCCCGTTCGAGTTCCCATGCCGTCACCATCTCGGTGGCGGGGACGGCGACGCCCCGACCGCGGACGGCGTCGCGGAAGAGGCGGCTGCCCCGGCCCTTCCCGAGCACCGCGGCGAGTGCCGCGAAGGCGGCGTGCTCGTCGGTGCCGTACGGCGGCGTGTGCGCCATGACGTGCACCTGGGGCGGGGCCCCTCGGGGCCGGGCGGGGCCGTGCACGACCCCGCCGGGGCGTCGGCCGAACCGGTCCGGCGCCGGCGGGTCCGGCGGCGCGGGGTGGCGGGGCAGGGCGCCCAGGGTCGCCGCCGCGGCGTCGGTCACGGCCTGGGGGGAGACGTCGCCGAGCACCACGAGGGTGGCGCCGTCGGGCCGGTAGTGGCTGCGGTGGAAGCCGGCCACCTGCTCGGGGAGGAGGCGGCCCAGCAGGTCGGTGTCGCCCATGGACGGGTGCCGGTAGGGATGACCGGGAGGGAACGCCTCGGCGAAGAGCAGCGCGGCGGCCCGGCCGGACGGGCCGCCCCGCTCCTCCTCCTCGCGCCGGACCACGGCGAGGGTCTCCGCGAGCGCCGTCCGGTCCAGGGCCAGGGGCAGGTGCGCCGTGCGGTCCGCCTCCATCGCGAGGGACCTGCGGAGCTCCTCGCGCGGGACGGTCATCGTGAAGGCCGTGCGGTCCTGGTTGGTGGAGGCGTTGACGTCCCGGGCGCCGGCCCGCCGGAGCGTCCCCAGGAAGTCCGGATGGCGCGGTGTGCCGCGGAACATGAGGTGCTCGAGGAAGTGGGCGAGCCCGTGCTCACCAGGACGCTCGTGTCGGGAGCCCACGTCGTGGCGGAGGTGGACGTGCGGATCCCGCAGGAGCGCGTCGCGCTGGGCGACGACGGTGAGGCCGTTCGCCAGCCGGGCGGTGACGAGGGCACCGTGCGGGGCGTCCTTCCGGTCCATCGCTCAGGACCTCGCATAGGCGAACCGCACCGGCAGCGCGAGGCAGAGGCCGCCGTCCCCGTCCCCGAGCCGCAGGACCAGGTGTTGCGCCTCGAGGACGGCCAGCGCCTCCCGGTCGGCGGGGTCCGGCGCGGTGGGCGTGGCGTACGCGCGCAGCACCCTGCCCCAGGGGTGGTCGGGAACGGTCCAGCGGCGCGGTGCGGCCGGATCGCGCAGGTCCTCCAGGAGGAGGAAGCCGGGGCCGCGCCGGTGGGTGAGCAGGGGTTCCCGTGGGACGGGCCACGCCGGGACCCCTTCGTGCCGCGGCGGGTCGAGGTGCTGGAGCGAAGCCTGCGGGAGGTCGCCGATGTCGCCGTCCCAGTACACCCGCAGCCCCGCGCCCGCGGCTTCAACGAGCAGGTGGAGGAAGCGGGCGGTGGCGGCGGCGGTGGTGGTCGAGAGTCGGACGGGGCGGTCGACGACCAGGCCGCGCATCCCGGAGCGGGCCATGGAGGCCAGGGCGTCCCTGCCGCAGGGCTCCTCGGGCGAGTGCGGCACGAGGAGCGTGGAACGGCCGGACGGCCGGGCGGTCGCGATGGTGGATTCACTCATGGCCGAGTCCCGTGGGCAGAGCGACGTAGCGGCCGTCCTCGTGGAAGAGCCAGCGTCTGGCCCGCCATTCCTCGAGCAGCGCGGTCACCCGCTCCTCCGTCGTCCGGTGCCCCTGGACCGTCACCTCGCGGGTGACCGCGGCGGGGGAGCGGCCCTTGAGGGTGGCAAGGAAGGCCGCCACGAGCAGCGGGTCGTCGAGCCGCTCCTCGGAGGCGGACGTGGTGCGCTCGTCGACGATCCGCAGGGTGCCGTCCTCGGGGACGGCGACGAGCCTGCGGCCCTGGTGGTTGGCGCGCCAGGTGTCCACGGCGGCCCGCAGACGTTCGGCGGCGGACTCGGCGATGCCCGCCGGCCGGCTCTCGAACACGTAACTGATGTCGGCCACCTCGTCCGCGGGGAGCTTGTACACCTTCTTGAGCAGGCCGGAGGGGCCCAGGTTCTCCAGGCCGAGTGCGGGGTCGTCGAAGAAGGGGCTGAACCTGGTGAGGACGGCGCGGTAGACGCCCTCCGGCGGGGTGAGGTGGCACAGCCCCGGCAGTTGTTCGACGACCTCGTCGTAGTCGGCGTCCGTCTCGCCGGGGAACCCGTAGAGGAAGTTCCAGCCGGGGAAGACGGCGACGGTACGGCAGTCGCGGAGCAGGCGCACGTTCTGCCAGCCGGTCACGCCCTTGCGCATCAGCCGCAGCACGTGGGTGCTGAGGCTCTCGATGCCCGGCTGGACCTGGGCCACACCGGCCTCGGCCAGGACCTTCAACTGGCCGATGTCGAGGTTCGACTTGATCTCGAAGAAGAGCCGCAGGTCCCAGGGTTTCTCCGCGAGCCGCGGCAGCAGGTCGCGGAGATAGCCCATGTCCATGATGTTGTCGGCGAACACCACGTCCAGCATGTGGTGGGCGCGGACCGCGTTCTCGATCTCCCGCACCACGCGGTCGGAGGACTTGGCGCGGAACGCCATGAGGGAGCCGTTGAGACCGCAGAACGTGCAGTGGTGCTTCTCCCCCCACCAGCACCCCCGGCCCCCCTCGATCTGGACCTTGGGTTCCACGCCGGCGACCGAGCGGGCCGCCCGGAAGGTGTCGAAGTAGCCGCTCAGGTCGGCCTCGGGGACCGAGTCCATCGGTACGACGGTCCGCGGCTGCTCGTTGGCGGTCGACTTGTCGTCGGGGCTGCGCCAGCACAGGCCCGGCACGGCGGCGAGGTCCTCGGCGGGCGGGGAGCCGTCCGGGTCGGACCGCGACAGGAGGTCCAGCAGGCGGGGGAGGACGAGTTCGCCCTCGCCCCTGACCACGTAGTCCAGGCACGCGAAGTTCCGGTGCAGCGCCGCGCCCTGGACGTCGTCGCAGTTGGCTCCGCCCATGACGGTGACCACCCGGGGTGCGCGCTCCTTCAGGGCGCTCGCCAGGGCGAGGCTGGGCATGTTCTGGTCGAAGGTGCTGGTCATGCCGACGACGTCGTACCCGCCGGCGACCAGTTCGTCGGCGAGCCGGCCGACGAATCCCGAGCTGAGCCGGTACATCTCCGACGCGGCCGTCAGGTCCGCGCCGCTGCCGGTCGCCGCCGCGTGGAACGGCGAGTCCAGCGGCTCCTCGAAGCCGTACAGGGCCGGGGAGAAGACCCACTCCCCGGTCGCCACGTAGTACCCGTCGACGATGCGCCGGTAGTCCTCGCTGCCGATGCGGCCCCCGGTGTGCTCGTGGACGTGGTCGGCCCACCGGATGTTGGCGTAGAAGGTGTCGACCTCCTCGACGAAGTCCAGTGCGCGCGCCACCGGTGCCAGCGTGCTGATCGCCATCGACGGCATGTCGAGCGACGCCCAGGGCATGCACACCAGCGCCACCCGCAGGGGCCGCCGCGGCCCGCGTCCGGAGACGTGGGGCAGGCCGAGGAACTCAGCCGTTGTCATCTCTGCGGCTCCTTCAGATGCGCGCGTTCGCGGGCTTGGGAAGATGCGTCCCCCGGTAGTCCGCGCGCTCGATGTCCGCGCCCTCGGTGAACGCCTCGTCGAAGGGCACGTCCCACACGTACGCGGACCACAGGTCGGCGCCCCGGAAGGCGGCCCGGGCGCACGTGCACTCCCGGAGGTCCGAGTGGCGCAGGTCGGTGCGGCGCAGGTCGGCCTCCGTGAGGTCCGCGCCGAAGAGACTGGCCCTGCGCAGGACGGCGCCCGAGAGGTCGGACGAGCGCAGCGTCGCCCGGGCCAGGTCGGCGCTCTCCAGCCGGCTGCCGGAGAGGTCGGCGCCGGTCAGGTCGGCCCCGGTCAGCCGGGCCCCCGTCAGGTCGGCGCCGCGCAGGTCCGCGCCGCGCAGATCGGTGTCGGCGCCGTGGCCGCGGAGCAGGAGCCATCCGTCGACCACCGCCACGGTGCGCAGCAGGCCTTCCTCGCGGACGACCAGCGCCAGGCACCGCATGCCCAGGCCGGGGCCCGCCACCTCGGCCGCGGTACGCGCCGGGGTCACGCCGGCGGCGGGGAACGGGGAGGCGAGAACGGGATCGGCGCCGCCGGGTCCCTGGAGCCGGCCGTCCAGCGGAACGAGGGCGTACGCGTCGGGATCGGCGCCGCTCTCACCGGTCTCGGCCAGCACCAGTTCCAGAAGACTACGCATGGGTCCGGGTCCTTTCCCCGCTCTCCGGGGAGCCGTGGCCGCTCTCCCCGTCCATGAAGAAGAAGTTCTGCGTGAGCCGCCCTTCCCCGGGTGCGTCACCGAACAGTTCGGTGATGCCGTGGAAGAGGCGGCCGCCCTTGAAGATCACGCACCGGTTGTAGGCCAGGTCCACGTGGTGGATGGCTTCCCACCGGTCCTCCCGGCCGGTGTCGCGCAGCACGTACCGCTGGTCGAACTCCTCCTTGGTGCGGCACCCGAAGTCGTCCAGCGTCCCGTCCTCGGGCACCCGGTCCAGGCCCGTGGGGAGGTGGCGGTAGAAGCTCAGGCCGCCCTTGGCGTGCTCGGGCGGGGTGAGGTAGACGACCGCCGTCCAGTCGACGAAGTCGAGGTGCACGCGGGTGCGCCCGCTGTCCGACCGGGTGGCCACCCGGAACTTGCCGAAGACCCACCGCCGCGGGTCGTGGTGGATGGGACCGCCGACGATCTCCGCGAGCCTGCGGGCGTGGCCCTCCGAGGCGAAGGCCTTGACGCTCTCCAGCCCCGGGAAGTTCGCCGCCTCGCCGAAGTCCCGGTACTCCGCGGCGAGGGCCAGGTCACGGACCCGGTCGGGGTCCTGGTAGAAGCCGTCGACGATCAGGAGTTCACCGTCGAGGGCCCGGGTGACGCCGGGGGTGCTCACAGGGCCACCGCCTCCTGTCGGGCGGGCATCCTGCGTACGGCGGACGGGACGGGACGCACCTCGTTGAAGAAGAAGTTGTGGGTGATCCGGGCGTTGGCCGGCCGGTCGCCCAGACCGCCGAGCGGCGCGTGGTAGAACTCGCATCCCCGGAAGAGGACCAGCCTGTTGTACACGGGCGCCACCCAGTCGAGCAGTTCCCACTTGCCGAGGTCGGCCATGTCGCGCCGGGCGACGCCCTCCTCGAACGCGTCGGCGTCGGCGAAGCCGAGGGAGCGGGCCACCCGGTCGGACGGTGGCCTGCGCAGGCCCGTCTCCCGGTGCCGGAAGAAGCCGGTTCCGGCGGAGGAGGGCGCGCCGGGGGTGAGGTAGACCATGCCCGCCCAGTCGACGGCGGTGTCGGCGTGCACCTTGGTGCCGCGCCCGGTCTCCTCGGTGATCACCCGGAAGCCGCCCCAGGTGAGCCGTTCCCCGTCCACGTGGACCGGCGAGCCGACGATCCGCTCGATCGCACGCTGGAGGGCGTCCGTGCTCAGCGCCTTGCTGCTCTGCCAGCCGGGGTAGTTGTAGCGGCTGGCGCTGCGGAAGTCCGAGCGCAGCGCGGCGGCGCGCACGGTGTCCGGGTCGGCGTAGAAGTCGTCGACGACGATCAGTCTGCTCCGCATCACGAGGCCCTCACTTCGTCGAAGAAGAAACGCTGGGTCAGGCGTCCGTCGGAGGGGGCGGCGCCGAAGCCGGAACTGGCGCGGTGGAACTGCGAACCGCCCCTGAGCAGGACCAGGCGGTTGTAGACCATGCTCACCCGGGAGATCTCCTCCCAGGCGTCGGGCCGGACCTTGTCGGGGTAGTAGACCTCCTCGATCCAGTGGTCGCGGTCGCGGTAGCCGAGCTCCTTCGCCTTCGCCTCGTCCGGAGGGCCGGTCAGTCCGCTCTCCCGGTGGCGGAAGAAGGCGAGCCCGCCCTCGCACCGGTCGGGGGGCGTGAGGTAGACGATGCCGGCCCAGTCGGTGTCGTCGAAGTGCGTGGTGAGCGGCGCGTTGGCGTTCTCCCCGGTGAAGGCGAACACCCCGAAGCCCATGCGCGCCGGGTCGTGGTGCACCTGGATGCCGAGGATCCGCGCGAACGCGTCCGCGGTCTCGCTCCCCGCGAAGGAGTTGTAGGTCTCCGAGTCGTAGGTCCGGCCCTCGTCGGTCTTCTGAGGTGACCAACGGCCCTTCTCCAGGGCCAGGGCGCGCACCCGGTCCGGGTCGGCGTAGAAGTCATCGACCACTTGGAGTGTCTTGTCCATCGGGTTCTCCTTCCTCTCGTGCGTCGGAACCGGCAGCGGTGAGCCGGGGCTTCAGGAAGACGAGGAGCAGCAGGTACAGCACGCCGGCCAGCCAGTAGGGGACCCGCAGGGCCTGCTCGGGGCCCAGCGGCCCGGTGGCCGCCTCCACGAGGACGCCGCCGAGGAGCATGCCCACCACGCTCATCCCGAACGTCACCATGCGGAACGTTGCGTTGACCCGGCCCAGTACGTGCGTGTCGACGGCCAGTTGCCGGAGGGTCAGGGTGCTGACGCTCCAGAACGCCACGGCGGCGGAGGCGATCGCGTAGAGCACGACGACCACCGGCGCCGTGGGCAGGAACCCGACGCCGAGGAAGCACAGCGCCATGGTCAGCAGCGCGGTCAGCAGGGAGCGGGCGGCGCCCAGCCGGTCGAGGAGGCGGCGCGCGTACTGGCTGCCGGCCACGCCGCCCACCGCTGCCGCCGAGAGCAGCAGGGCGTACCCGAGGGAACCGAGGCCGAGGGACTCGCGGACGAAGAGCACCTGTCCGGCCAGCATGGCCGCGTACAGCGTGTTCAGCACGACCGCGCTGCCCGCCAGGAGGCGCAGCAGCGGATCGCGCCGGACGAGGCGCAGACCGTGCAACGCCTGCGTCCCGACGGAGCCGTCTCGGGCGGCGGGCGGCGGGTCCTCGATCCGGCGCCGCAGTGCCAGGAGGGCCCCCGCCGACGCGCCGTTGAGCAGGGCGTTGCCGAGGAAGGGCACGGCCAGTCCGGCCTTGAGGAGGAGCCCGCCGAGGGGGCGGCCGACGAAGTCGTTGGAGAGGATCTGGCTGGCGCGGACGTGGCCGTTCGCCTGGGCCACGCCGCCCGCGGCGAGCAGCGGGACCGCCGTGTCGGCGGCGATGCCGTAGGCGACCTCGGTCGTCCCGAAGAACAGGGCGAAGGCCACCAGGAGACCGATGGAGCCGTCCGACGTCAGGAGCAGACCGCCCAGCGCCAGCATGGCGACGGCGCGGACCGCACCCGCCGTCGCCATCAGCGCGATCCGGGGCAGACGGTCGACGACGGCCCCCATGGGGAGGGCGAACAGCAGCCAGGGCAGGCGCTCCGCCATGGCGACCAGGGAGATGGCCAGGGCACTGTCCGTCACGGTGGACGCCGCCCAGGTCAGCGCGATCAGCGTCATGCCGTCCGCCGCGCTGCCGGCCGTCAGGCAGGACCAGAAGACCCAGAACCTCGACGGCAGCGGCGTCCTCGGGGCGGTGGACGCCCTGCTCATGAGCCCGCCGTCACCGAGGCGACGCGCTTCAGCAGGGGTTCGGTCCAGGACCAGTCCGGGACCAGCGGGTTGGCGGCCATGCACAGCGCCTGCGGGAGCGCCGTACGCACCAGCCATCCCTGGTGCTCGGTGGCCAGTGACTCCGCCTCGTTCGCCACCCACTCCCCGAACCAGCCGAGCGAGGTGTCCCCGGCGAAGGTGAGCGAAGCGGCCACGTTGGGCAGCAGGGATGCCGCCGGACGGTCGCGCCGGGCGAGTTCCAGGGTGACGGGCAGTGCCACGTCCGGGCGTGTGTAGAACTCGCGCGTCCCGATCACGGAGGCGTCCACGCCGATCGCCTCGGCGCAGGTGCGGACCTCGGCCAGCATGGTGGGCCAGCGCCGGGCCATCTCCGCGTCCAGTTGCTCGGGGGTGAGGGGGACATCCTCCGTGGGGTTCGGCGCGGGGGCGCCGGCGGGTACGCGGAACTCCTCTGCGTGCGCCAGCCGGAGCCGCTGCAGCGCCGTCACGGCCCGGTCCGTGGGCGTCAGCCCTTCTGCGGCGGGCGAGGCGGGGGCGGAGGGCGAGGCGGAGACGGGGGTCCGGAGCGGTGCCGCGGCGGGGGTGTCCCGCAGGACGACCGTCATGTTGCGGCGGCACGACAGGTAGCGGGCGTCCGGCCACAGCGGGGCCAGCAGGGAGGCCAGCCGGTGCTGGGGGGAGGGCGGGAACAGCGGTTCGAGATGGCCGGGCAGCCCCCAGGCGTTGAGCAGGGCGGTTCCGCCGGGGGCCAGGGCCTGCCGCACCCGCTGCCAGAAGGGCTCCTGGAGGATGAACGCGGGGTAGGACTCGCCCGCGTACACGTCAATGACGACGAGGTCGTAGGGGTCGGATCCGTCGAGGAAGGCGGCAGCGTCGGCCACCACCGCGTCGAACCGCACCGTCGGGAAGTGCTGCCGGAAGAGCGCGCCGGTGACGCCCGCCATGTCCGGGTCGAGATCCACGGCGGTGATGCTGCTGCCGGGCGCCGTGGCCCGCAAGGGCCGCAGCGACCCCCCGTACCCGAGCCCCAGGACACAGATCCTGTCGGCCGGACCGGCCAGTGGTCCGATCGCGAAGTCGTCGGGCTGGTTCCCCACGAAGACCCGGTCGCCCGAGAGGAGCGTCGCCGAGGTGCTCAACAGCAGGGGGGTGGTGCTGTACATCCCACTCCTAGATCGGTTCCGGTCCCTGGGCTGCGGGACCGCTGGTGCGGGATTCCCGTCCCGCACCAGCGGCAAGCGACCGTGTCGCGTGAGCGGGCGAGGGCTACGAGAGCGCCAGCGCCTCGTCGACCGCGGCCTGCTCGTTCTCGCTGAGCGGGACGAAGGTCGCGAACATCGGCATGTTGTTGTTCGAACAGCGGGCGTACACCGCGTGGTCGAACTCCTCGAACAGGGGCTCCTCGTGCTGCGTCTGCTCAGCCATGTGCTCTCCAATCGGGCATCGGGACCGAAGTCCCTGCTGGTCCGGCAATGACGGCACGTCAACAGCCACGCGCGGCGCTGCGGTTGTGGGCCTGTCGCCGGCTGGCGGCGATTCTGTCCCAGTGGTCACAGGAGGATCAAGAGTGCCGACAGGGAAACAGGAGTCTTGACTTCCGCGTCACCGGCCCCTCCCCTTGTCACCCCTTGCTCGCCACCTGTTCCACGGCGGGCTCCCCGTGCTCCTCGGCGGTCCCGGGTTCCGGTTCCGACCTGGGGAGCCACCGCAGTGCGGCCGTTCCCAGGGCGGCGTGCAGAAGGCCGGCCACGATCACGACGACGTGGAGGCCGGCGAGGCCGGCGACGAAGGCGGACTTCGCGTCCAGGACCACGGGTGCGGAGAGGGAGGGCAGGTGGAGCGACTCGTCGAGGGTGGGAGCGAGGTCCGGGCCCTGCGGGCGGAAGAGCAGCGCGGCGAGCGAGCCGAGGATCGCGATGCCGAGGGCGTTGCCGATCTCGTTGCCGGTCTCGGCGATCGCCCCGGCCGAACCCGCCCGCTCCGCGGGCACCGCGCCGACCGCGGTGTCCGCGGTGTCCGCGGTGTCCGCGACGACGGCGAAGGAGATGCCATAGCCCAGTCCGGCGATCACGGCCGAGGCGACGTACCAGCCGGCCCCGCGACCGCGGGGCGCCCGGGGCACGGCGCGGCTGTACGAGGAGCCGCGGTCCCTACCCACGGCATGGGACCGGGTCCGGGCGGTCGGCCACACCGGCGAGGCCCGACGAGCGGCACGGCGGGGAGCGGCGGCTTGGCCGTCCTCGGGCGGAGGGCCGGCGGCGAGCATCCGGAGACCGGAACGGCGCCCCGGCAGCGCACAGCGCGGGAGCAATGCCGCACGCCGAGTGGTCAGCTCACCTCGGTGGCGAGGCGGTGGAGCAGGGCGGCCGCGAGGGCGTTGAGGGCGACGGCGTCTGCGCGTGTCCAGGCCGCCGAGGCGATGGCGCCGTCGTTGTGCTGGGGGCCGCTGGCCTGGTTGAACGCCGCCTGGATCACGTCCGCGTAGCCGTCGGCCTGTTCGGTGATCCGGTCCAGGAGGGTGCCGTACCGGTCGGCCTGGTCCTGCTCGTCGCGCTTCTTGGCCCCACCGCCGGGCCACACGCCCAGTTTCCGCATCGAGGTCAGGGCGAGGCGGGTCTCTCGGATGGCGTCGGGATACTCGCCTGCCGTGACCTGCCGGTCCGCGGTGCGCAGGTGCTCGGCGGCTTCGCGGATCGGGCCGTGTGTCATCGGCAGCGGGATGGTGACGGTGAACGAGGCGGTCAGGCCCACGCTCTCGAGTTGCCGCTCCCACGTACTGGCGGCCACACGGTAGGTCTCCTGCAGGTCTGCGGCAGGGTGTGCCGTGCTCTGCGGCAGGGTCCCCTGCAGATCCAGCAGGACGGCGAGGTCGCCGCCGTCCCGGTGCTCTTCCAGGGCGAGGAGCTGGGCGGAGGTGACGGGGACGACGAGTTCCACGGACACGCTGGTGGCCCTGGTCCGCAGCGGGACGAGGGTGGGCAGGATGGAGCCGATCCAGCCGATGCCTTCGGCGGCCCGGAGCTCGCCGGAGAGCGTGAGGTGGTTGATGCCTTCGGCGACGTAGCGCGGTTCGACGTCGGTGTGGACGGCCAGCCGGTGCGCGCCCAGGCCGGGCAGGAGGCCCACAGCTGCAACGCCGTGCTGCTCCGGTGCCCTCAGTCTGATGTGGGTGCCGTCCTCGAACTTCATGTCCGCAACCATGCGGTCCCTCCTGTCTTTCCGGCCTGATTGTCCGCTGTCGGGGGCTCACGCGCCGGTGAATTCCGACAAAGGAGGTCGGCGTGGGCGGCGAGCCCGGGCCGGACACGACCGGGCGGCCGGGAAGCGGCGGTCGGAGCCGAGCGGGGCTGGGGCCGCACGACCCGGGGCGGCAGCTCGGCCGGGCAGCGTGCGGCACGGGGCGGCACGGCGCAGGCCACGGCGGCGCCGAGGCAGAGGACACCCGGCGACCGGCACGGAGGGCGCGGCAGCACCGGACCCACGGGCCGGCGGCACGCCTTGACTCCCCCGTCAGCGGCCCAGCACCAGATAGCGGGTCCGGCAGGGCGCGCCGGGCGGGCGGCGGGGACGAAGATGGGGCACGGGTGGGCAGTCCTGCGGCCGACGCGACGCGGCGCGGCGGCAGCAGCAGCACGGCGGCAGCGGCGCTGAGCCGGGGACGGCAACCTTATGTCCCTCTTCAGCCGGGGAGGTGTGGGCTGGGTCGGCCGGTGTGGGTCAGGGTGAGTTTGTGGAGTGCGCGGGTGCAGGCGATGTACAGCAGCGAGCGGTCGGTGGCGCGGTGGTATTCGTCGGCGGAGGTCTGGGCGACGATCACCTCGTCGAACTCCAGGCCCTTGGCGAGCGCCACCGGCAGGACGGCGACGTGGTGGCCGAGGACGTCGGCGGTGTCGGCCGTTGCGAGGGACGCGTCGTCCAGCTTCTCGGCCAGGTTCCGGCGCAGCTCGCGCGCTCGTGCGTGTGTCCTGGTGACGACGGCGAGCCGGCCGCGTCCGGTGTCTCGGAAGCGGCGGACCGCCTGGGCGATCCACTCCGTCTCCGCGTCGCTCGTGTCGAAGGCGAGCACCTCGGGCTGGTCGCCGTGGCGGTCGATCGTCGCGATGGGCCGACCGCGGAGCGTGGAGGCGAAGTCCATGATCTCGGCGGTGGAGCGGTAGCTGCGGTGGAGTTCCAGCACTCGTGCGCCGGGGACGAGGCCCACCAGGTCGTCCAGGGTGTAGCCCTCGGTGTTGCCGAGGCCTTGGCCGATGTCCCCGAGGATGGTCATGTCGCACGGGAACAGGTGGCGCAGCACGGCGTACTGGGTCGGGGAGTAGTCCTGCATCTCGTCGATCACGAGGTGTTCGACGTGCTCGTCGGTGGCGAGGCCGTCGAACCTGGCCGCCACGAGCAGGAAGGGGTAGGCGTCGGCCCACTCCAGGGTCCTGGCCGTGGGCGTCCGCAGTGCCGTCGGCGCGTCGGGACGGCGGTACAGCTCGCGGTAGAGGGCGAAGGTGTCCTTGACGGTGAGCATGGCGGTGAGGGCCTTGGCCATCTCGCCGGGGCGCGGGTAGGTGGTGGCGAAGGCCCGCTCGTGCCGGTCCCGCGCGCAGAGGTGCTCGGCCATGGCGCGAAGGCGTTGCCGCACGGGCAGTGAGGCCATGCGGTCGTAGAGCGCGCGCAGTTCCTCGGCGTCCAGTCGGCATCCCTTGAGGCGCAGGTCTTGGGGGTGGAAGCAGTGCTGGACCGCGTCCTCGACAGCCTTGTCCAGCCAGTGGTGGAAGGCCAGGGTCGACCTGGCCATGGCTCGCTCCCACTCCTGGTCGTCGCCGGGCTCCACCGGGTCGACGGGGTCGGTGAGCTTCAGCCGGTGCCGCTGGAGCCGGTCCCGTGCGATGCCTCCGATGTCGAGTGCGGCGACCGGTTCTTCGCCCAGCTCGGGCAGGACGTCGGAGACGTACTCGGCGAAGAGGTGGTTGGGCGAGAGGATGGCCACGTTGTCCGCCCGCAACCGGCCGCGCCTGCGGTACAGGAGGTAGGCGATGCGGTGGAGCGCGATGGAGGTCTTCCCGGATCCGGCGACGCCTTGGACGATCAGGGAGCGGTCGGTCTCGTTGCGGATGATCGCGTTCTGCTCGCGCTGGATGGTGGCGATGATGGAGCGCATGTGGGTGTCGGTGGTCCGGCCGATCTCCTCCAGGAGGATCTCGTCGCGGACGGCGTCGGCCGTGTCGACGGCGAATTGCAGCCGGCCGTCCTCGATCCGGATCTGGCGTTTGCGTTCGATCAGTCCGCCGACCTCCCCCGAGGGTGCTTCGTACCGGGTCCTGCCGAGCTCGGCCTCGTAGTAGATCCCGCCCAGCGGCGACCGCCAGTCCACCACCGCGGTGCCGTCGGCGTCATGGAGTGTGTGGCGGCCGATGTAGTGGGTCTCGCGCACGCGCGTGGTGTCCGGGGTGAAGTCGAGACGGGCGAAGTAGGGGACGGCGCGCATGGACACGAGCCGGTCGCGCAGGCGCATGGCGTGAGCGCCCTCGGCGTCGACGTCCCGCAGGAGGAGTTCGTTCTGGTACATCTCGGTGGGATCGATCTCGCCCCGGTTGTCGGCCATGTAGGCCTTGACCTCGCGGTAGTTGCTGTCGTGGATGTCGAGTACCTCGGTCACCGACGCGATCTTGCGTTCCAGGCGCCGCAGGACGGTTGTGAGGTGGTCGGCTTCCGCCGCGTGGACGTCCGAGGACGCGCGTATCACTGAGATGCTCCAGACGGTTCGAGTTCGAGCAGTTGGGTGGGGTAGCCGAATTCCACACGCAGAGGCGCGGGGCGGAAGCCGAGAGCGAGCAGTGCTCGCCGGTGTCCGAGGTCGGCCCGGTCGCCCTCCCGGAAGGTGGTGACCGAGAGCCGCGGGTAGTCACGCGCGGCCGATTCCACCAGTGCGGACAGTATCGACGACGTACGGAGCAGCGGGTGGACCGCGAGGTATTCGATGTGGCCGGTCGCCGGGTGGACGATCATCGCCGCCGCGTCCTGTCCCTCGTGGTGGGCGAGCACGACATGGCGCGCGTCGAGCTTCTGGCGCAGGGCAGTGGTGTGCCGGTGGGGGTCGAGTGCCGGCAGCATGTCGACCGCCGCCAACGACAGGGGAAGCAACAGGTCCGATCCCGCCCGGTCGGTGATCTCGAGATGGCCTGGGCCGCGTCGGCACAGTTCCCATTCGGATGCATCAAACCGGTACGGCATGAGCAGCGGGAAGAACCGCTTCGCGCGTCGCCACGCCGCGGGCGAGATTCCGTAGTGCGAGGAGAAGGCGTGGGTGAAGGACTGCTGGCCGCCGAATCCGTGCCGCAAGGCGATGCCGAGGACAGGTTCAGAGGTGTTCACCAGCGCTCGCGCGGCCTCGGTGAGGCGCCTGCGGCGCACATAGGCGTGTGGGGTCAGGCCGAAGGTGCGGGTGAAGGAGCGGTGGAGGTGGTAGGGGGAATAGCCGGTGTGGGCCGCGATGCGATCGAGGCGTAGATCGGTGTGCAGAGAGCGTTCGATGAATTCGACGGCCCCGGCGTGTTCCGCCGATCGCATGAGTCACCTTCCGCAAGATTTGCCCTGACACGGGCGGTTTCTTTCATAAATGCGCATCGTCGATGGTAACCGGCGTCCGGTGCCTTGTTTTGCTCGATCTTGCGCACCCACAGATGGTGTCCCGACTCCAGCCGCGTCTCCACCCGGACCTTCCCGTCGCGCTTGAGGGCGTTGAGGGTGTCCCTCGTGCACCGGTCGTGCCGGTCGCCGGGGCGCAGCATCCGCCACAGGTGTTCGACGGTGGCCCTCTGAAAGATGCCGAGAGCCTTCAGCACTTCCTTCCTGGTGTGGGTCGGCTTCCATGTCTGCTTCAGAGACTTGGAAGGGTTGCCGAACGTGCCGGGGACCCCTGGTTTCCGGGGGTGACCTGCGCCAACTCGGCTGGCGGCCGAAGAGGCCGTGGAGGGGCCTGCGGGGCCTGGTCTGCGTCGGCGGAAGGCCGGTGGTCGCGGGCGGCGCGGTCCTCGTGGGCGAGGTCGGGCGTGAAGTCGGCAGGCACGGTGTCCTCGGCTTTCTCCGGCCGGCTGGCCGGGTCGGGGCCGTCCGGCCCGCGCGCGAAAGTGCGCACGGGCCGGGACCGCCGTGTGAAGGCACCCCTTGTCCGCGGTCCGACGGCCACCGCCGTCAGGCGTCAGATTCCTCCTTGACCGCCCCCTGCAGTCCTCGTTTGTCCGTGACCGGAGTCGCTCCCGCGCCGTGCCCGGGAGCGTGGCCTCTGTCCACAGGCTCGCGGCTGGAGGGTGTCCTCGAGGCCGCCACGATCAGCGGGGCGGCCCGATCATGAGGAGTTGCCATACCCGAGAACGCCGACTCCGTACCACTCCCGCCGATGAAGCCGGAGGACATCATCGCCGCCTTCGCCTACCTCCGGGCGTTGCAGGCCGACAACATCGACACCGGCCTGTGCTGTGCGGCGGTCCGTGCGGGCGTGGGAGTCGTTGGTCATCTTGGTGGCCGCCTCCTGGATGCGGCGCAGTCGGTCGGCCGTGAGATCGAGCGCTTCCACGTCCGTGCGGGACTTCCGCGGGGCCCGCACCGCGGTCAGGTCGATCGCCTCGCGGCGGCCGGGTTCCGGCCCCCGGTCGTCGCGCTCGGGTGCGAGCAGTTGCTCGGGCATCGCCGCCTGTTGGTGGGCGACGACGTCGTACGCCCGGCCCCGCACGACCGTGGCGGTGGCGGTGCGCCCTGCTCGCGGACCACCGCGCCGGCGAGGACGGCGCGCTCGTACTGGAGCAGCATGCGGGGGATCTCCCACTCCCCCACCGCGTCCTGGCCCGGGGACCGGTGCGCGGCCGGGTTGCCGGGATCGGTCGGGGGTGGCCGGTCCGGGTCGGGCGCCAGGGTGGGTGGCCGGTGGCGGGCGGGGAGGTCGGACAGGGCCCAGCGGGTGGTGTAGAGGCGGTAGGCGGCTTCCCGGCCGCGGACGGTCTTCGGCTCGGTGATGTCCAGGCAGTGGGTGGAGATGGCGGCGGCCACCACCTGGTCGTCCAGACCGGGATCGCGCCGTCGGCCGCGCAGGACCAGGGCGAGATGGCGGCGCGCTTCGGCGAGCAGGTGCCGGCGGTGGAAACGGCCGTCCCGGTTCATCACGAAGACGGTCGCGGTGACGGCGACGTCCGCCAGCGCGACGTCGACCACGGCGGCAACCCGGGCCCGGATCGCGGCGACCGCGGCGCGGGGACGTCGGCGGCGACCCCGGAGGTGAGGATCGCGCTCGTCTTCCACCACGCGCGCAGCTGCGAGAGCGGCCGGGTCTTCTGCTTGGGCGGGCGGGTCTTGCGGGCGGCTATGGCGTTGAGCTCGGCGCGGGCCCGTTCGGAGACCACAGGCAGGAACCGCGGCTCACCGTCGTCGTCGACGGTGGTGACGTACTCGTGCTCCAGGTCCTCGAGGCAGGCTGCGATCTGGTCGCTGCGCCGGGCAGTCCAGCGGATCAGCTCGTGGGGCACCCCGGCCATCTCCATCACGGGCCGGCGCCCCGGGGTGACGGTGCGCGGCTCGGTCGCCAGCCCCAGCGCCTCGCAGACCTCCGCGGCCACCAGCTCGTTGTAGAGCGCGGAGGCGGCGACGGTGTTCTCGTGGAGGGCCGTGGTGTGGATCGAGCTTCACTTGCCGTCCAGGCGCTGCCCCTTCACGCTCAGAAGTAGATGATCATGCAGCAGTGGTCGCCCGGAGCGCGCCTCGTAGTGGCGGAAGCGGGCGGCGACCAGACCGCCGGGCGGCCGGACCCGGTAGATGCCGTCCTTGCCGTACCGGATCACCGCAACCTCGTCCTCGACTACTCCAGCACCCGCCCGATCGCCCGCTCGTGCGCGGCCTCGATCACCCGCTGCTTCCCTCATCCCCCAGCGCCCACAGGAGGTAGATCGTCGGCTGCGGCCGGAACACGAGGTCCGCCTCGGTCACCGTCACCCGGCGCCCGAGGGCGCCGGCCCGATACGCCTTCTTGGTGGAGTCGCCCGCGGCAAGCCGGTCAGTCTCGATCCGGTCCGCGTACGGGTGACGGCCCCGCTCGCCGAACAGGTTCCGTAGCTGGTCCTCGGTGATCTCCTCCCCCGGCGCAAGCCCGAACACGGCCAGGCCGCGGCCCATCCACCGCCCGACCGGGACACCAGCCTGCTCCTGGGCGATACGCAGCGGCGTGTGGGCCTGGCGGCGGCCGTCACCAGCGACGGTCTCGCGCAGATAGCAGCGGTACATCTGACCGGCGGTGATCAGCGCGATATCCATCATGGACACCACGTCACACGGCCCTGACCCGCAATAATAGGCCGATCAGCGGGACTTTCCGTCAGGCGGGAGCAGCAGCGGCTCGGACGGCTTCGGGGGCAGGAGTACAGATGCCCCGGCGTAGCGGCTTACCGTGAGATCCTCCAGAGCCCGTGGCACCTGATCGAACGGGTAGGTGGTGCATTCGACATGGAAGGGATGAGCTGCCGCCAGAGTAAGGAATTCTTTGGCATCCTCTACGGTGCTGGACGTTGTGGAACTTAACTGCCGTTCATGGAAGAGCTCACGGAAGTACTCCAGCGGAGGTATAGCATCCATGTGGATCCCTGCGACCACAACGGTGCCCCCACGGTCAACCACGCGGAGAGCCTTCGGGACGATGCTGCCCGAAGGAGCGAAGACGAGTGCGACGTCGAAACGGTGTCCCGGCCGCTCGTCCACTCCGTACGCCGCCTTGGCGCCGAGTCTCATCGCCAGCCTGCGCGCCGTTTCACTACGGGTAAACACCTCGAATCTTGCGCCCAGAAGCGTGCAGACCTGAGCCGTGATGTGGGCGCTTGATCCGAACCCGTACAGCGCTACCCGCATGCCGGCAGCAACGCGCGCCATTCTGACGGCCCGGTACCCGCTTATGCCCGCGCAGAGGAGAGGCGCGGCGCGTACCGGATCGTAACCGGCCGGGATCGTCCAGCAGTACGGTGCTTTGAGGAGAGCGTACTGCGCGTAGCCGCCGTCCGCGTGCCAGCCGGTGAAACGGCTGTGCAGGCAGAGGTTTTCCCGTCCGGTGACACAGAACCGGCATCGGCCGCACGTGCTGCGAGGCCATCCCGCTCCGACGATCTCCCCCACCCTGCGGTGCGGTACGTCTGCCGCCACAGCGACCACCTCCCCGACGATCTGGTGTCCCGGGATGACTCGCGGACGGCGCGCGGGGAGATCGCCGGTGATGACATGCAGGTCGGTCCGACAGATCCCGCACGCGAGCACACGGACCAACACCTCGCCGCAGCCGACTTCCGGCCGAGCCAGACTAGTGTGCTGAAGTGGATTGTCAGTAAGCCGGCCCTGTTCATTCACCACCCACGCCTGCATCATCGGCACAGCCACATGAAACCCTCTCTTGCACGCGATTGCATCGACTGGGATGCAGTAGTTGACGGCGCAACGGTTGCCGTAATGAGTTCCCTTCGTTTCGCTTTTCTCACAATAGCAGGTGAACTTCGCATGTGCGGGAAATGCGTCCGCCAACAGGCCGCATTGCCTCGTCCGGAGAGGTTTCCGTAACGGTTCGCAGCATGCTTCCTCGCGCCCGGGAAGCGAGTATTCTACGAGTCAGGCGTGGCGAGAGAGGTACGGTTTCCCGGAGTGACGGGTATTCACCAGTGGGGGCAGTGTGGCTCACGTGGAGCCTCAGATAAGCAGAAAAAATGAAGCGCCGTGCCGCCACCTCCCGTTTCAGCGATAAAGAAGAGAGATTTCTCCGAACCGCTATGGGCAGACGGTGTGAGCGAGTCTATCCTTTTCTCATCGACGACTGAAGGTCAGTCAAGAAAAGGGATCTCCCCGTGAAAAAATCGAAAATCCCCGGACGCGGCCTGGCGGCCGCACTGTCCACGGCCGCCCTGGTGGCCGGAGCGCTGGTTGCGGCTCCGGCAGCGCATTCCGCGACATCGGCCCGGCTGGTCGCGGACATGGCATGTCCCGTGGGCAGTCAGACGGTCTCCTTCTCGCCCGGTGTCACTCTGACGCCCCAAAGCGTTACGGTCACCTACAACGTCGCGCTGGGGGTGTGCGCGTCCCTGACCCAGCCACAGATCACGAGCGGCAGCAGCCAGGGCACCGTGACCGTGACGCTCGACTGCCTCGACCTGCTGAGCACCACCACCGGGACCCAGACGTTCCACTGGAGTGACGGACAGAGCAGCGTTCTCTCCTTCACACGTACGGTCACCAGCGCCAACGGCCAAACCGTCATCACAGTGACGGGGCCGATCACTTCGGGCCTGTTCACCGGCCGCATTGCCACCTTCACGGTCGTGGAGCCCGCTCTCGACCTGACGGCCTGCCTGACCTCGCGGGGCCTGACGGGTCAGACCGGCGTCACGACACTGCTCATCACCTGATCGCATCAGGGAGGGTGCCGCATAGGTCCGCCCCGCTCCGCGAATCCTGCCGAGCGGGGCAGCCTCCCGTTGGGTCAGCCATTTTCCGGGGCACGGGCTTTCGCAGGAGGTCGGCCCTTGCCTTTTCAGCAGCAGGTCCGATCGCATCGGGAACACACCAGTCGGCCCTCGTAGTAAGCCGCGGGCTTGCTTTCGGTACGGCAGTTCAGTCTCGGCACGAGCCGTGCATCGTGCCGCGTCTGCCAGATGTTGACCAACTCGACAAAGAGCGTCAGTACTGGCGCTATCAGAGACCAAGAAACGGATCCTTCATGGGCATCAGCCACCTGCTCCGCACCGTGTCCGCCGCGCTCGGCGCGGTCGTTCTCACCGCCGCAGCGCTCATGGGCGCGTCTGCACCCGCTCACGCTGCAGGCGCAGCCGCGGCGATCTGCCAGCTGGAGACCTTGACTACTCACGACCGGCCCATCACCCAAACGCTCCAGATGAACAACTGGACCGAGAACGCCATCGAGGTCAGGTGCGCCGGAGTAGCCATACCCAGGGACAACATCGTGCTCAGCGGTCTCCGTATCCCCGGCTACGAGCAGGCGGCCTGCAATGGCCCCGTCATCGGCAACACCGGGACGGCGACGGTGACGTGGAGCGACGGCACTACCAGCACTGGCGAGCGCAGCCAAGTGACCGCGTTCACCTCGAACGGAAACATGACGGGCACCTTCACCATCCTGATCACCTCCGGCGCGCACTACGTCGGCCGCACCATCTCGCAGACCGTCACTGGCTACGGCGGCTCCTGCGGTGACACCGTCTTCCCCGCCCTCGCAACCCTGGTATTCGCCGAGGTCGAACTCTGACGGGGCGGCAACGACCATGTTCCTGCTGCGGCTGAACTTGTGCTGTCGCGTTTCGGCTGACCGGGGCCGCTCCGTGCGGTATCGCCGAGGGACGCGTGTCCACAAGGGGGCGGGCTGACCGCCGCGCGTCGGCAGTTCCGGATACGGTTACGGTCGGAGGCCGAACGAGCGGTTCGCGCGCGGGTGAGACGACCGCAGCGGTCGGCGAGGAGTTGCGGGTCAGCGTCTGCTCTGTGCAGCCTAGCGTCGGGCCTGGGCCGAGGGCGCGTGCCAGGCCCCCGCCCGCCGGGCCCTGGAGCGGGACGACGAGGCAAGCATCTCCATCGCCGCGCTTCCCTGCTACAAGCACGGCCACCGGTCACGGCTGATCTGCCGGCCCCGCCGCGACGGGCGCAGGAGCTTCTCTTGCCGTGACTACCGCGACCTGCTCATCGCTGCCCACGCACCCGGTCGTCGGACCGATCGTCCTCGTCTGGGGCAACCTCAACGTCCGCAGGCCTGCGGGACTGCGCCTGGCCCGGGACTGGCCGACAACCTACTCCCCCCTTACACACGTGCACCCGACCTCAACCACGTCGAGGCATCTGGTCCCTTCTGCGGCGCGGCTGGCTTTCCAACGTCGCCTTCACCAACCCCGGACCACCTCATGCAGCGCATCCGAAGCGGCCTCCGCCACATCCGTTGCGGAAGAAGTGACATAATGACGAGGAAGCGGACTATAGCTTAAAAGAGTGACTTTACGCGCTTTTTCTATGCAACTGAGTGACAAGGGTACAAGTTACCCGTCACCACTGCCGTCCAACGCTGGAGGCCCTTGTGAAGGCTCTGATGCGAAAACGCCCCCTTGCCGTGGTGTTCGATTGCGACGGAACTCTGCTCGACACGGAGCAGGCGTGGCAGACGGCGCGGGAGGACGTGCTGGCCGCACTCGGTGCCTCGTCCGACTCCGGGCTGCTGGCCGAGGTGGAGGGGATGCACTACGCCGAGTGCGGTAAGCGGCTGGCCGAGCACGCCGGACGGCCGGAAAGGGGGGCCGAAAGCGCGCGAAAGCTGCTGGAACTTTACGAGCACCGGGTGAGAGCAGGAGTGAGGGCCATGCCCGGGGCAGTCGATATGGTGCGGATGCTCAACGGCCGCGTGCCGTTGGCTGTGGCCAGCAACTGTCCCGATTCCACCGTGCGTTCGAGCCTGAATATGGTTCAGATCGCCGCGTGCTTCGCCGCCGTGGTGGCGGTGGGCCACGGTGTGGCCCCGAAGCCGGCTCCTGACGTCTACCTGCGTGCCGCCGAACAGCTCGGGGTGGCTGCACGGGATGTCGTCGCTGTGGAGGACTCCGGGTCGGGTGCGGGGTCAGCCAGGGAGGCAGGCATGCGGGTCCTCCTGGTCAACCCTGACGCCACTGACGAGGACCGTCGCAACGCTGATGCGTGGACGCCGCATCTCTCCAGCCCGGAGGCCATGCGCTGGGGTGCCTTCGTAGCCGGCACCCGCCACTGACCGCACCGGAACGGACAGCCGGCGGCAAGGCGCCGGCCCACATGCACGCGGGCGAACCGGCCAATCGGAGCTGGCACCGTTAACAACCCTCGTGATCAATACACCTAGTGGATGGCAATTGGGTCGTGCTGGGTGATGGGCATGGCGTGGAGAAGCCTGCATAAGTGGTCCGCCACCCTTCGCTTTGGTCCGCCGGGTGCGCGCAACGCAGTTGCAACCCCGACATTCACAAGCCGTAGAAGTCGCGCAGGTGGGTGTGGAGGTTCTCCGCCGAGGTGTAGGTGTGGGTGTGCCAGCCGATGCGTGCGGCGCCCTCCGTGTTGGTGGGTTTGTCGTCGATGAACAGGGTCCGTTCGGGTGAAACTCCGGTGGCATCTCGTACGGCTTGGTACGCCTTCGGATCGGGTTTGTTGACCTTGAGGTCCCAGCTGAAGAACAGGTCGTCGAACAGCACCATGCTCGGTGCGCCGTCCAGGCACCGGGCGAGGTCCCGGGGCGCGTCCGACAACAGGGCCAGCCTCACTCTGCCGTGCAGGCGCTGCACTATGCGCACGGTCGGCAGGTGCGGATGCAGGCAGTTGCCGATGTCCAGGTCCCACAGTCTCTGCCGTTGGGCTGCGTCCCATTCCGCGCCCAGATCCTCTGCGACCATCTGCCAGTACTCCGCTGCGGTGGCTGTGGTGTTGTAGGCGGGCCGGTGACGGTGCCACGCGGCCCAGAAACGCTCCCGGGGTACACCGGCGGCTTCTTCCAAGGCCCGGACGACGGGGTCGGGCTGGTTGCGGGAGAGGACTTCCGAGTAGTCGAAGACGACGAGGTCGAGGGGCATGTCGGGCTCCATGCGGATGTGCGGTTCAGCGATGGCCGAAGGAAGCGTCGAAGGAGGCGTCGGCGGGGCTGATCGCCGCCAGCTCGCGGACGCGGGACAGCGCTTGCGGCGCAGCCGTCAGCCGGTCCATGCCCGCGTCCTCCCACTCGACGGAGAGCGGGCCGTCGTACCCGATCGCGTTGAGGGTGCGGATCAGGGCTTCGAAGTCCACGTCGCCGTGGCCGACGGTGACGAAGTCCCATCCGCGCCGGGGGTCGGCCCACGGCAGGTGCGATCCGAGGCGCCCCGCGCGTCCGTCGGTTCTCAGTACCGCGTCCTTGAGATCGACGTGGTAGAGGCGTTCGCGGTAGTCGTAGGCGAAGACGGCCGGATCGAGGCCCTGCCACAGGAAGTGGCTGGGGTCGAGGTTCAGGCCGAAGGCCGGACGGTGGCCCAGCGCGTCCAGGGTCCGTGCGGTGGTCCAGTAGTCGTAGGCGATCTCGGTCGGGTGGACCTCCAGGGCGAAACGGACCCGGGCGTCGTCGAAGGCGTCCAGGATCGGATGCCAGCGGTCGGCGAACTCCTGGTAACCGGACTGGATGTCGTCCTGGCTGACCGGGGGGAAGAGCATGAACATGTGCCATACCGGTGAGCCGGTGAAGCCGACGACGGTGTCCGCTCCCAGCCGGGCCGCCGCGGCCGGCAGGGCCGCCATGGCCTCCGCCGCTCTGCGCCGCACGCCCTCGGGCTCACCGTCGCCCCACACGGCGTCGTCCAGGATGTTGCGGTGCCTGTCGTCCACCGGGTCGCACACCGCCTGTCCCAGCATGTGGGCGGCCAGGGCGTTGACCCTCAGTCCGTGGGAGCGCAGGAGGTGCGCGACCTCGTCCACGTAGTCGAGGTCCTGGCGGGCGCGCCCGGCGTCGAAGTGGCGGGGATGGCACGCCAGGGTCAGGCCGTCGTACCCCCACCGCGCGGCATGTCCGCACAGCTCGGGCAGGGGCATGTCGGTCCACTGCACGGTGGTCAGGTTGATCGGGCGTGACACGGCGTGGCCTCCCGTTACGTGTGCGTTCGATTCATGGCTCACGGCCGCGGGTTCACCCTTGGTGGCGAGCTTCGCGTGCTGCGGCGGCGAGCTCGGCGGTGACGGCCTGCCGTTGCCCGGTGTCGTACGCCGCCTTGCCCACGCCCAGTCCGTCCAGGCGGCAGCCGGCGTCGAGGAGGGCGGGCAGAACCCCCGGCACGACCGCTCCTCCGTAGAGCACCCGCACGTCGTCGGTTCGCTCGGCGCCGAGGTTTCGCAGCGTCTCGCACACGACGGCGACCTGGGAGGGCGGCGCCGCCTGATGGATCTCACTCGTCCACGGAGGCTCGTACAGCCAGACCAGGGGTGCTCCTGCGGGGTGAGCGTCCGCGACCGGCCGGGCCTGCCGGACGACGGCTTCGACGGCTGCCTCGGCTGCGGTGGGGGCCTGCTCACCGACGCACACGATCGGTGTGATCCCCTGCTCGGCGGCCGAGGCGGCCGAACCGGCAACCGTCGTGTCGTCCTCGGCGAGCCGGGCGCGCCGCTCCGGATGGCCCACCATGGCATATCGGCAGCCCGCGTGGACGAGCGCTTCGGCAGCGATCTCACCGGTCGGAGGCGAGGCGTCCCGCCACACGTTCTGGGTTCCCCATCCGATGCCCGTGCCGTCGAATGCCGCCGCCGCCACATCGAGCAGCTGGGCCGGGACCAGGACGACGAACCCGATCGAGGCAAGCTCGTCGGCTTCGCCGCGCAGGGCCGTCGCGAAGGCGTCAAAGTTCTGATGATCGAGGAGCGCCTTGGTGTTGGTGCAGGACAGGGCGCGGTCCGGGTGTGCGAGGAGTCGGTCTCGGTCGGGCATACGGCTCTCACTCCATGTTGGTGTGGCGCTCGGTCATGTCCCCGTCGTCGACCATGCCCGACTGCTGGAGCGCGAGCACGACCGTGTCGAAGAGGAGCAGGGCCGCCTGTTCGAAGAGGGTGCCGACGAACTGTTGTGAAGTATTGGGGCGGCCGTCCGCTCCCCGTTCCTGGAGTAGCACCGCCAGCGTCGCGATCCGGACGAGTTCGGAGTCCGGGTTGCCGCAGACGGCCACGAGTTCGGCGTCCGACTCGAGCGCCGTGCGAGCCAGTTCGCACACCGTCGGAGTGCCGCCGGAGCCACTACAGGCGACGACGACGTCGCCCGAGGTGACGGCAGGGGAGGTGACGTCGGAGAAGACATGGGCTTCGACGCCCATGTGCGTCAGCCGCATGGCGAATCCCTCGGCGGACAGTTTCGACCGGCCCGCTCCAACGACCACCACTCTCCGTGCCTGAGATATGACGTCGATCATCTTCGCGACCTGCGTCAGGTCGGCCCCCTCCAGCGTCGCCCTGGTCTCGTCCGCCACAATGTCGCGGGCCACGGCCAGCCGGGTCGCCGACGCATAACCCGCGTTGTCAGGGAGAGGCGAGCGTGCACGAGTCTCTGTGGGCTGAGCGGCGGTGGTGCCGGCTGCGTGCTGTTGCTCCTTGTGAATCACGGGTGAACCCTTCTCTCATTTCGTGGGTTGTCTCGTGCCGAGTCGGCAGCAGAACTCGGCCAGTGAAAGTCGGTCCGGCACTTGCCCTGGTCCCGACGGCAGCGCCACGCCGCAACGCGGACAACCGGTCTCCCCGAGGGTGAGCGTCTTGCGCGGATCAAGGCAAGGTCGTCAACCGGCGTTGGTGGGTGCTGCCCCTCGCTCGAAGGCCCCTCGCCTAGCGTCGCCCGCGCGCCCGCAATACGCCACTCGGGCCTGCGGACGGCTTCGGTCGGACGGCTTCAGGCCCCGTCCAGCAGCTCGGCGAGCACGGCGTCCAACCGTGCGGGATCCCTGGCAACCCTCCCCACGGCCACACCGTCCCAGGGTGCGGCACCGCGCAGCGCCTGGTAGCTACCCGGCACGACGGCACCGCCGTAAAGGAAGCGGGTCTCGCCGTTCCGGAGATCGGGGCTCAGGACCTCTCGCAGGGCTTCCAAGGCCGAGGCGGCATGGTCGGGGTCGGCGCCCTTGTCCGCACCGACCGCCCATCCCGGCTCGTACAGCACGGTGACGGGTGCGGCGGACGGCAGCGCGTCCCGCAGGGCCGTAGCCTGGCGCCGCACGTGGGCAGCCGCCTCGGTCGCCGGCACGGCTTCGGGCTCGCCGACGCAGACCACAGGCAGAAGACCGGTGTCCGCCGCGGCGCGCGCCTTGCGGGTCACGAGGGCGTCATCTTCGCCGAACAGGCGGCGACGCTCGATGTGACCGATCATGGCGGCGCCGCACCCGATCTCCGCCAGCAGCTCGGCGGAGACCTCGCCCGACACCGCGCCCCCCTCGTACCAGAGGTTCTGCGCTCCGACAACGATGCCGGTTCCTTCGAGTGCGCGGACGGCCGGCAGCAGTACCGGAAAGGGCAGGAACAGACAGAAGGAGACGTCGGCTAGCCGGTCGGCGCGTGGCAGCAGCAGCCGTTCGATCCACTCCTCGGTCCCTCGCAGACCCAGTTGCATTTTGGTACTGGTCAAGGAAACAGGCATGGCACCTCCTGCAGGTCGCCTGGGTGAGGCCGTCAAGGAGCAGCGGTGCCTCTTGGGTCTCCGGCACGTGCGAGGCACGCGGTCGACACAGCGCCGGCGAGCCGGTGGGGGTCACCGTGCCCAGGGGTGCCGCCGGAGACGCTGATCAGAGGTCCACCTCACGAGCGAAGGGTGTGCACGGAGTTCCACCTGAGCGACTCGTTTGCCGTTCAACTTGTGTACTCGGCCCACTCAGCGTCGACAGCCAATCACTTTTGCGTCATCGCGCGCTTAATCGTAGTGACGATTTTGGGGCAAAGGAGACAGTGCAGCGTGTCGAGTGTCCGCGATGCTTTGCCATAAACGACCACTCGGGCATCCGGAGCGGTTCAGTGCAGGCAGCCTTCGCCTCACACACAGGGACGACACGACGACACGGCGGCTCCCCCAACGTGTCATGCGGCGTTCACCGGGGCCACTGGCGACCGGTCGGGACGCGGCGCCACTCGCCGGCCGCCGGCCACGAGATGACGCGAGAGCACGCCGCGACCGCGGACTGCGCGACACGACCGACGACCCACACCGCAACGTCGGGATACGCAGGATGCCGACCTGAGGTCAGCCCGGGGGCCTCAAGGACGGTAAGAAGGAATGGGCGATTTGGGGGCAATTGAACGGTTCTCGGCACTGCGGATGGGTAATCGGAGGGAGTCGCTGACGGACAGGGCTGATGCGCATCGACAGCCCGACCACAGCGTCCAGTTGTGTCCATGCACGAAGGACGGCCATGTACATCCTGATGAACACCTACACGGTCCCGACCCAGGCAATCGACGCAGAGCTCCCCCGACACCGTCGCTGGGTGGAACATCATTTCGCGGAGGGGCACTTCATCTTCGGGGGCAGGCGTGAACCGCGCACAGGCGGCTTCGTCGTCGCCGCAACCGACGACGAGGGCGAAGCCCGCGAGTACCTGGAAGAGGAACCGCTGTTCGCACAGGGCCTCGTGACCTGGGAGCTGTTCGGGCTCGTCCCGCAGCTGTCGTCCGGGCCGACACTCCGCGCGGTGCTGGACTCGTTCGGCGCCACGACGTCACTGCCCGGAACCGCCGGCGACGGAGCCGACGAGGCCGGCCCGCTGCGCGTACGTGTCAACGGCGAGGTGCGCGTCTTCCCGCCGGTGCCCACGGTGGAAAGCGTCGTCGAGGAGCTGTGCGAGGCCAGGCACGTGGGAAGCGAGACCGTCTCCGCCTCGTTGGACGGGACAGTGCTGCCTCGCGAGGGGTGGGGCGTCCCCCTGCGGCAGGGCGCCGACCTGCGTGTCGCCGTCCTGACCTCGGGTGGCTGACATGACAACACCATCGACGGCAGACACCTGGCACCTGGGCAGTCTGGAGCTGCGCTCCCGGCTCATGCTGGCGATCCCCGAGGACGCCCCCCTCACTCAACTCGGCGCGATCCTGGAAGCAGGGCGCGTGCAGACCGCCACGATCAAGGTGGCAGCCGACCTCGACGACGCCGACACCGACACATACGAAGTCCTCCGGGAGCACGGTGTCCATGTCCTGCCCAACACGGTGGACGCCGCGGATGCGGACGACGCGATCCGTGCAGCCCATCACGGGGCTAACCTCGTGGGCAAACCCTGGGTGAAGCTGATCATGACTCAGGATCCCGAGTACTCCTTGCCCAACCCGGTCCAGCTTTTCCACGCGGCCGAACGTCTTGTCGAGGACGGGTTCGAGGTCTTCCCCCTGATTCCGGACGATCCCGGACTCGCCGTAGAACTCTCACAGCTCGGCTGCGCCGGCCTCATGCCCCAAGGTTCACCGGCCGGGTCCGGGCAGGGCATCGCCAACCCGCTCAAGTTCCGCCTGATCCTCGACCGTGTGGACATCCCCGTTCTCGCCGGTGCCGGGATCGGGACGGCGGCCGACGCGTGCCAGGCCCTGGAACTCGGCTGCGCCGGCGTCGCCTCGGCGAAAGTGATCTTCTCAGCACGCGACCGGACCAAGGCCGCGACCGCACTGGCGGACGCCGTCGCGGCAGGCCACTCGGCCTGGCAGTCCACCCGGAACGACGCCTGACGCCGTGCCGACGGGCTCCGCCCGACCCGCCCCTTCGCCGAGCCACATCACCCCGGTGCAGATCAAGCCGGACGAAACATGGAGGATCATGTCTCAGGCACTCGACGACCTCACCAAGCACGGCGTCTCGATCTACCTGGACGACATCAGCCGCTCGCGACTCGAAAGCGGTGACCTGCGCCGACTCGTCGAACGGGATTCCGTCGTCGGCGTAACCACAAACCCGTCGATCTTCAGGAAGGCACTGGCCGACGGCGAGGGTTACGACAGAACGATCAGCGATCTGGCCCGCAGCGAGTTCTCACCGACCGACGCACTACGGATCCTCACCTGTATGGACGTGCGGGACGCGGCGGACGTGCTGGCACCGATCCACCGGAGGACCGACGGACACGACGGCTGGGTCTCGCTCGAGGTCAACCCCTACTACGCGAACGACACCGAGGCAACCGTTGCCGAAGCGACACTGCTGCACTGGACGGTCGGCCGCGAGAACGTCATGATCAAGGTGCCGGCCACACACGCCGGCATTCCCGCCGTCACCGAACTCGTCGCGCGCGGCATTCCCGTGAACGTCACGGTCATCTTCTCCCTCACCAGCTACAGTCAAGCAGTTGACGCCTATATGACCGGCCTCGAACGGGCCCACCAGCAAGGCCTCGACACACGGAAGATCCGATCGGTCGCCTCGTTCTACCTGGCCCGCATCGACGACGCCATCGACCGCGAACTGGACACGGTCGATGCCCCCGCGGCCGGTGCGCTGCGCGGCAAGGTCGCGCTCGCACACGCCCGCCTCGCGCACCGGGCCTACGACGATCTCCACAACGGTGAGAGGTGGCGAACCCTGTCCGCCGGCATCCCAGGACTCGCCCCTCAGCGACTGCTGTGGGCATCGACCTCCACCAAGGACGACCGGTACTCGGACACGCGCTACGTCACCCAACTCGCCGTCCCAGGGTCCATCAACACCATGCCCGAGAGCACACTGCACGCCGTTTCCGATCACGGAGTGATCCCGGTGAGCCCGCTGGGCAGCGACCCCGACTCGGCCCAGCAGATCATGCGGGATCTCCAAGCCCTCGGGATCTCGTTCGACAAGGCGGCACGCCAGTTGGAAACACAAGCAGTCACCGGCTTCCAACATGCCTGGCGCGGCATCCTTGATGTGCTCGCCTCCCGACTTGCGGCCAGGTGAACGCACCCGCGAAATCCGCGGCCACCGCAAGTCCGCCGCATGCCCACTGCTCCCGCAAGGAGGATGAACCATGGCTAAGGTCGTCCAGTTCGACCGGACCGGCGGCGCCGAAGTCCTGACGCACCGTGAGGTCGACACCGCCGCTCCCGGCAGAGGTGAGGTCCTTGTTCGCGTGGAAGTGATCGGCCTGAACCGTGCCGAGATCATGTATCGCGAGGGTGCCTACTTCTACCAGCCCGTCCTCCCCTCCACCCTCGGCTACGAAGCCGCCGGAACCGTCGAGGCCGTCGGTGAGGGCGTCGAGAGCCTTGCCGTCGGCGACCAGGTCGCCAGCGTCCCGGCCTTCCTGCAGACCGAGTACGGGACCTACGGCGACCATGTGATCCTCCCGGCCGCGGCCGTGGTGCCGCGCCCGGCGGGCGTCGCCGCCACCACGGCCGCGGCCGTATGGATGGCCTACATCACCGCCTACGGCCCTTTGGCCGAGAGCGGCAACGTGCGACCCGGCGACCACGTTCTGCTCACCGCCGCCTCCAGCAGTGTCGGCCTCGCCGCCATCCAGATCGCCCGCCGCATCGGAGCCGCGCCGATCGCCACCACCCGCGGACCAGGCAAGAAACAGCGCCTGCTCGACGCAGGCGCCACTGACGTGATCGTCACCGACGACGAAGACCTGCCCGCCCGCATCAAGGACATCACCAACGGCGAAGGCGTCCGCCTCGCCTTCGATCCCGTCGCAGGCCCCGGCGTGGAGACGCTTGCCCAAGGCATCGCACCCGGCGGGCACCTCGTCGTCTACGGTGCGCTCGACCCCCGCACCACCCCCCTGCCCAATGCCCGGTCCTTCCCCGCCCTGAACACCCGCACGTACGCTCTGTTCGAAATCACGTCCGACCCCGAAAGGCTGCGCCGCGCGGTGGCGTTCATCAACTCCGGCCTTGCCACAGGGGCCTTCGACCCGGTTGTCGACAAGATCTTCGACTTCAGCGAGATCGCCGACGCTCAGCGCTACATGGAAGCCAACAGCCATGTAGGGAAAATCCTCGTCACCGTCGACCACAACACGCGCTGACCCCGGCAGGGATACCGGGGAGCGTTCAGTGCGCTCTCTCGGTTGTGCCTGAGCGTTTTCAGCATCACCGCTCCAAGGTGAGGACGGCTTCGCCCGCCTGACGTCATGCGGTTCGGCTGCAGCGGGCGCTGCGGAAGATCCGCAAGGACTTCAGGCGGGCGTCGCCTCGTTCGACCATGTCCCGAGTGCCCCGGACCGGACCAGGGCGGCCTCGGGTCCGGCCCGATCACGTCTCGAGCGACAAGGGATACCGCTCGTAGGCGATCCGATCCTGGCTCCGCCGCAAGGGCATCGCCCAGGCGATTACCGAGCGGGCCCGACGAGGCAGGCGCGGAGGCCGCACGCCGAAGACCATGCCGGCAGTACCAGCAGACGGCTGCGAACGGGCGCCCTGGCAGGACCGCGGACGGCCAGTCGCCGCCTCCAGCCCCCTCCCTGCCCCAGCGCTCCTTATCGCTTCGGCACCCACCACGAGCCACGCGGAGAGCAGCCCGCAGGGTGTCCTTCTCCGCCGCGACATACACCGCGTGCTCCTGGCCGGGCCGCCTGACGGCACCGTTCATCCGTTCGGCAAGTCGAGTGGTCTTCCGGCCCGTCGGGCATACCCCGCGAGGTAATCGGGAAATGCTGCGTCATGACCGGAATTGTCCTGCCCAAGGGCCTCCGTGCCTGCCTTCTCGAGGTCGGAGGGGTCCTCACACCGACGGGCCTGGTGCGCGCCGCGGCGTGGAGGGACACCTGCGACGCGGTGCTGAGCACTACGGGGGGCCCGACTTCCAGCTCACCGTCTCGGCCAAGGAAAAGGGCGCGCACGTCGACGGCCTGCCCCGTGCCGACAGGGTGCGCGGCTTCCTCGCCGCGCGCGGCATCGGATCCCCGAGGGGTAGGAGGACGACCCGTCCGAGCTGGACACCGTGCACGGCATCGGCAACCGCCAGGGACCTGCTGGTGCTGGAGAAGATCCGGGGAGGGGGGCGTCACGCCCTGCACCGGCTCGGTGATGCCTGCACGCGGTGCGCGCCGCGGGGCTGAACACCGCTGCGGTCCCCTCCGAAGCCAAATGCTGCGACAAGCTGGTGGCCCCGGGCTCGAGGAGCTGACCGACGTGCGGATCGACGGCGTCGTGGCCCGCGGGCGGAGCCTGCGGGGCGAGCCCGAGCCGGACACCTTGCTGGGGGCGGTCCGCGACCTGGATGCCGGGGCGGACGCGCGCGTGATGTCCGAGGACGCGCTGGTCGGCATGGACGCCGGGCGGGCAGGGCGGTTCGGCTGCGTGGTGGGCGTGGACCGCACCGGACGGGCCGACGTGCCGGGCCGGCACAGTGCCGGCATCGTGGCCGAGGCCATCGGCGGCCTGCTGGGAGTCGCGAAGTGATCACCGACCCGGCGTACGAGATCTTGCCCTGGGGCCTGCGGGAGCTGGAACTGAACATCGACCTGCTGCCGCAGAGCGAGTCGGTGTTCACGCTGGCCAACGGCCACTTCGGCTGGCGCGGCAACCTTGACGAGGGTGAGCCCAACGGCTCGCCCGGCTCGTACCTCAACGGGCTGCAGGAGACGCACTCGCTGCCGTACGCCGAGCCTGGCTACGGTGATCCGGAGTCAGGTCAGACGCTCATCAACGTCACCAACGGCAAGCTGATCGGGCTGTTGGTGGACAACGAGCCGTTCGATGTGCGCTACGGCACGGTCCGTTCGCACCGGCGCGAGCTGGACCTACGCGCGGGGGTGCTGTACCGGGAGTGCGAGTGGGTCTCGCCTGCCGGGCGCACGGTGCGGGTGCGCTCGACCCGGTTGGTGTCCTTCAGCCAGCGGGCGGTCGCCGCCATCGCCTACGAGGTGGAGCCGCTGGACAGCGAGGTGCGTCTGGTGGTGCAGTCCGAGCTGGTCGCCAACGAGGAGGTCCCGCAGTCGGCCGGCGATCCCCGTGCCTCGGTCGCGCCCCAGACACCGATGCGCAGCGAGGCGCACTCCGCCTCGGGCACCCGGTTGCGCCTCTCGCACTCCACCGCCCGCAGTGGGCTGCGGATGGCGGTCGCCGCCGATCACCGCATCGAGGGCCCGTCCGGTACCACGCAGGTGTCCGCGGAGTCCGACGACGACGTGAGCCGGCTGACCGTGACCTCGGTGGTCGGCCCGGGCGAGCGGCTGCGGCTGGAAAAGTTCGTCGCCTACAGCTGGTCGGCGAGCCGGTCGCTGCCGGCGTTGCGCAATCAGGCCGACGGGGCGCTGGTGGGCGCACTCGACACCGGGTGGCGCGGCCTGCTGGAGCAGCAGCGAGCGTACCTGGACGACTACTGGGACCGCGCCGACGTCGAGGTCGAGGGCGACACCGACATCCAGCACGCGGTGCGCTTCGCGCTGTTCCACGTCCTGCAGGCGGGCGCGCGCTCCGAGGAGCGGGCCATCCCCGCCAAAGGCCTGACCGGGTCCGGTTACGACGGGCACACCCTCTGGGATGCCGACACCAACGTGGTGTCGCTGCTGTCCTTCACCTCGCCCCGCGCCGCGGCCGAGATGCTGCGCTGGCGGCGCAACACACTACCGGCGGCGAGGGAGCGGGCCCGTCACCTGGGTCTGCAGGGAGCGACGTTTGCCTGGCGGACGATCAACGGCGAGGAGGCGTCCGGCTACTGGCCCGCCAGCACCGCGGCCTTCCACGTCAACGCCGACATCGCGAACGCGGTGGTGCGCTACGTGGCGGTGACCGGCGACGAGGACTTCGAGCGCGACACAGGGCTCGAGTTGCTGGTGGAGACCGCTCGGTTGTGGCGTTCGCTGGGCCACCACGACCACGCGGGGGCCTTCCACATCGACGGTGTCACCGGCCCGGACGAGTACAGCGCGATCGGTAACGACAACATTTACACCAACCTGATGGCGCAGGCGAATCTCGTCGCAGCGGCCGACGCCGCCGAGCGGCATCCGCGGCACGCGGCGGCGCTGGGGGTGACCGACGAGGAGTCGGCGGCCTGGCGGGACGCGGCGGCCGCGATGGCGCTGCCCTACAACGAGGACCTCGGGGTGCACGAGCAGTCGGCGGGCTACACCCGTCTCCAGGTCTGGGACTTCGCGAACACAGGCCAGGACCAGTACCCGCTGATGCTGCACTACCCGTACTTCGAACTTTACCGCAAGCAGGTGGTCAAGCAGGCCGATCTGGTGCTGGCGATGTACCTGCGCGGCGACGCCTTCACACTGGAGCAGAAGGCCCGCAACTTCGCCTACTACGAGCCGCTGACGGTCCGCGACTCGTCGCTGTCGGCCTTCGGCCAGTCGATCATCGCCGCCGAGGTCGGGCACCTGCAGCTCGCCTACGACTACCTGGGCGAGTCGGCGATGATCGACTTGGAGGACCTGAACAACAACGCGCGCGACGGACTGCACATCGCTTCCCTGGCCGGCACCTGGACCGCGCTGGTGGCCGGGTTCGGCGGGATGCGGCTGTTCGACGGCGGCCGCCTCCGCTTCGCGCCCCGGCTCCCCGAGGAGCTGAGCCGGATAGTGTTCCGGCTGCTCTTTCGCGGCCGCCGGCTGCGGGTGGAGGTGCACCACAGCACCGCGACGTACGCCCTTGTGACCGGTGAGCCGCTGGAGATCGTGCACTACGGCGAGTCGTTCACGCTTTCCGCCGACAAGCCGGTGGTTCGGGACCTGCCGCCGGTAGCCCACCGGCCGTCGCCGCAGCAGCCGCCGGGCCGCGCACCGGTGCGCCGCCCCCGGCACAGGTAACCGGCGCCCGGCGCCGGGCCACACCCTCGCCGATACGGCCAGAACAGCGCCGGCCACAGCGGCGCCGCGCAGTTCGTCACCGCAGGCGAGGTCGTGGAGACGGCCGAGGAGGGCGGCGCCGGGGTGGCCGTGTCTGGTGCCGGCGGGTCGACCGCAGGACCAGCAGTCGACCTCGTCGCCGCTGCAGGTGACCTGGCAGGGCACGCACCGGAACACGGGCCTGGGGTGGGCGATGGGGCGACGTCGGCTGCTGGGGCGCATCACCGCGGCCGTCGTGGCGCTGCGGGTGGGCCGGTGGGGGTGAGACAGTGAGCGTTTCCAGCGTTGCCTCTCCAGGGTGAGCACCGCGGCAGCGATGACCGTCATGCGGGGCGGGCTGCAGCGGCTTCGGCGGAGGATCCGCCGGGACTTGGGTCGCGCTACGCCTCGTTCGACGGGAGTACGGCCGTGGGCGAGTGCGCGATTGAGCGTCCGTTCGGTCGCCGTTGGGTGGGCCTCGGGCGGCAGTGGTGCCCCAGGGACTCGCGCCGATTCAGGCGCGCTCGGCGACAATCGGGAAACCCTGGCGTTCGCAGATCCGGACGATGCGGTGGGTACGTGCTGCGGTCAGGTCGTGGGCGCGGCTTGGAAGAGCCGGGGAGATCCACAGCAGCCGTCCGTCAGGATCGGTGACGACCTGCACGTTCACGCCCTGGCGCCGGTGTTTGTGCGAGTGGTCGGCGCGTCCGTCGCCCGGGCGGTCGCACTCGCCGTGGGTGCGTGCCGTCCAGGAGCACGTAGTCCCGGTTGTGCTCGCGCAGGGTCTTGAGCAGGCCCGATGCCCGGTCGGCGAGGAGTCGCACGGCGGCGGTGGTGTAGGCGTGGGCGGTGCCGACGGATATGCCGAAGCCGGCGGCGTTCACCTTCACGGGTGACGATGACCATCGTGACCCACTCGACCGGGGCAGGGGGCAGGTCGAGACTTCGAACCCCTCACCCAACGGCACAGGGGCCCTGTTCGTTGCGGGCACCAAGACCATCACCCCATCGGTGGCCACGCTGAAACGCTCACTGACCACCGACGGCCGGACCCGCGCGCCGACAGCCACCCGGGAGTGCGCCCGTCACCTCGCTGGCCGGGCGCGGGGCAGGGCAGGGCAGGGCAGGGCAGGGCAGCCGGATGGTGCGCCAGTCGGCACAACGCGCGGCGGCCTCGAACTCGACCAGGACTACGTCACCGCCCTCCTGGAAGGCGACACGGCCGAAAGGTGGGAAGACGTCGCACGCCTCTCCAACTCCTCGTCGGCGAAGCTGCCTGCTTCCTGCCCTGTGGGACGCAGGAACAGGGGGACGAGGCCGGCCTCCCCGCCGGTGCAGGGCAGCAGTTTCTCGACCAGGCGGCCGAGGACGTCGGCCGCCGCGAGGTAGGTCTCCCCTGGCACAACGCTTTCGACCGACGCTGTCGAACCGGCCACCGGCCTGGGGGCGCCGCAAGGGGCAATCCGCCCATACGGGTTCGGTTTCCGGTTGGTCGCCGCGAGCCTTTCCGCCACAACGCGCGCGGGACGGCGCGGCCTTCCTCTCGTCCCGGCGCCGACGACGGACGGAGGACGTGGCATGGACCCGGCCTCTCCCGCCACATCACACGGCATACCGGAATATTCCACGTGATCTTTACGAATCGGCCATGATTTCCGCCGGTCCGGCGCGACCGCACCGCCCGCCGGGGGGCGGCGGCGACCTGAGCAGCAACACCGTCGTGCGGAGTCGGCGGCGCCGGAGAGTTCGGTGCGCCGCGATGGATGGCGCGTTACCCACCGGTCGCCGTACCCCCGGCACCTTGCCGGAATCCGGGGCGTTCGACGGGCCATCACCTGGTGGCCCGTCAGTTCGCCGTCGTCTCGCCCTGTGGTCGGGATCCTGCAAGAGCCCCTTCCTTGCCAACCGGCTTGCGCACCCCCGGGCTCTCGCCGAAGCGTCCGAAGCCGCGCTTGTTGGCAGGGGCACAGCACGGCGAAGGTTCAGGTACCGATGCGGCACCTCCAGGACGCCCGCGCCGTCCGCAGGACTGCCGCAGACGTGACCCAAGGGCCCGGACATCCAACGGACCCACGACCCCACACCGGAGGACAAGTGAAGGTCAAGACGTGCCTGTCGTCGGGCGCCTCCCGAAGAGCCCGTGCCGCCACCGTCGTCGCCGCCCTGGCGACCGTGTCCGCGCTGGTGACCCCCACCGCCATGGCGTCGGCGTCCGCGGACGCGAAGCCCACCTCGGCCCAGCTCGCCCGGGTCGGCGACGCGGTGCTCACCGCCGACGTCGGCGGCACGGCCTGGTACACCGACGAGGCGTCGGGCAAGATAGTCGTCACCGCCGACAGCACGGTCTCGGCTGCGGAGATCAACAAAATCAGGAAGGCGGCCGGCGCGCAGTCCGGGGCGCTGCAGATCAATCGCACCCCGGGCAAGTTCAGCCGTCTGATCGCCGGCGGGGAGGCCATCACCTCCTCCGGCGCCCGCTGCTCCCTCGGCTTCAACGTCCGCAACTCCGCGGGCACGAACTTCGCGCTCACCGCCGGACACTGCACCAGCGGCCGGTCGAGCTGGAGCATCGGCACCGCGGTGCCGGGCCAGACCGTCTTCCCGACCTACGACCACGGGGTCATCCAGCACTCCAACCCCGCCGCATCCGACGGCCGCGTGTACCTGTACAACGGCACGTACCGCGACATCGTCAACGCCGGCAGCCCGACCGTCGGAACGCGCATCGAGCGCTCCGGCAGCACCACGGGTTACCGCACCGGCAGCGTCACCGGCCTGAACGCCACCGTCAACTACGGCAACGGCCAGCTGGTCTACAACACGATCCAGACCAACGCTTGCGCCGAGCCCGGCGACAGCGGCGGCCCGCTCTTCGCCGGCAACACCGCCTACGGCCTGCTCTCCGGCGGCAGCGGCAACTGCACCACCGGCGGTACCACGTTCTACGAGCCGGTCACCCGGCCGCTGAGCCTGTACGGCCTCAGCGTCTTCTAGCCCCGCAGCAGTACCGCGTCACAGGCAGGCCCCGGAGGCCGCCGGCCGTCGCCGGCGGTCTCCGATTCGTGCGCGGGTCCCTCTGTCCTTCGTCAAGCGATTCGTTGGGTTTGGGTCGTAGAAGGGTCCGTCGCAGGGCATGGCGAACAGGCCGCTTTGATGCGCTGGCGGGCGAAGCGGAAAAGGGCCTGGGGGTGGGTTTTGCCTCTGGCTCGGCAGCGGTACTGGCTCGCCGGTCCGATGCACTCTGCTGTGAGCTGCGGTGACGTGCGCAGGCTGACATTGCCCACCTCAAGAATCGCCAGACTTGCGGCGTAGCCCACACCACGCTCGTCACCGGGCGGGCATCACGTGCCGTGAATGCCGCCACAGACGGTCGCATTCGCGCACAACCGATCCGCCGTCACTCGATTGAGGGGTGCGACGCCGCGGGATGCCCGGCCGCCGAGCAGCACGGGGCCCCGGCTCGCCATACCGCCGGATTTCCTCTTTTCGGCCAGGAGTCTGGTGCCGGCGGAGCAGACCCGTCAGAGGAGAGAGAAGTGCCGCGGGTACCCGCCGGGCCCGGGTCCGTCCTCCTGTGGGACCGCCCCCTCTGGTGTCCGGTCACGGCGCGGCACAACGGTCGAGGGCGGCCGGAGAAGATTGCGAGGGACCGGCGGCGGCGCAGCCGACGGAGGCGCGGTGCGGGCCCGGGCGGAGTGACACGATCGCCGTGACGCAGGGCCGGCCGGTGCCGGTTGGCGAGGCCGGTCCCCCGCTCTTCGACGCGCACGCGCGCATCAGAACGTACGTCGGCGCCCGGCAAGGTTCCCGGGCAGTGGTGCGCCTGGGCCCGGCGCGGTGGCGCGAGTGTGGCGCGCTGCTGCCCCCGGCGGTTGGTACAGCGAACTGTGTCCGCCCGGGTCGGGTTTGCGGCCAGCAGCACCACGTCTTCGCGGCCGGCCCGGCATGCCTGTCCGCCGGCTCTTCCGTTCGTCGTGCGGGGAGGCACACTCGTCATGTCCCGTTCCCGTCCCGGCGCGCCCCGGTGCCGCTCCCCCACCGCCCGGCCCCCGGGTACGTCGGCGCCGCACAAGATCGTCGACGGCGTCGTGTTCCTGCTCCTGGGCGCTTTCCGCGTGGCAGGGCACATTTTCGCTCGGCGTGGCGGATGTGGTCTGCTCTGCGCGGCCATGGGCACGGCCATGCCCTCCCCAGGCCCGCGGGTGAGGTCGGACGACGGCTCCGGGCTCCATCGCCGGGGGGGCGTGGGGCCAGTTGTTCAGCTGTCCGCCTGAACAGGGGACGCGTGGCTGTCACCCGACGGGGCGAGAAGGACGGTGTCGCACGGCGGCGCGGTGCTCGGAGCCGTAGGTGTGCAAGAGGCTCTGCTGGAACGACAACCGCACCAGGGCCACCTGCGCGTGCAGCATGTTGCCGGAGGTGTCGAGAGCAGGGCAGCCCTGCTCAGGCGTTGATGTCATGCGGTGCTCCTCGGACGGAATCCGATCCGATCGGAGGGCCGCCGGCCACCGAGGGGAAAAGTACGACCCAACCGGCGGGGTGGGCGATACAACGGGTCGTTCCCTGGTCCCACGGCCACAGAACGCTGTCCCGGAAGAGCATCTCCGCGGCCCGCGGCCTGCCTGCGCGAACGGGGAGGCGGTGAGCAGGGCCGTGCTCACCGCCTCCCCACCGGCGGCAGCGGGCCGATCCCGCGCTGCCCCGCGTCGCACCGGGCACTACTCGACGGCGCTGAACTTGACCGAGGCGTACTGGAAGTTGTTGAAGGAGTTGCCGGGGTTGATGCGGAAGCCCTGTACGACGCAGCTGATGTCGCTGTAGACGGTGGCGACGGCATCGGTGTTGTTGGTGCCGCTGAGCGAGAGCAGGTCGACGACGTAGCAGGGGCCGAGGGTGGGGTTGTTGATCTGGCCGGCGCCGCCGAGCAGACCGGAGAAGTAGAAGGTGCCGTTGGCGTTGGTCTGCGCGGCCGCGGATGCGGCCGTGGCGGACGCGGCCGTCACGGCGAGCACGGCGGCCCCCGTCACGGCGGCGCGTATGAGCATGCGCATAGTTCCTCCAAGCGGTGTGAGGGCGCCGGATGGAGCGCCCGTCCCTCTTGGAGGGTCGAACAGGCCGCAGGGGAGAGCCATAGTCCTGTCGGAGGGTGCTGGCGTGGCCCTGACGGTGACGCGTCCGGCAGGTCCCCCGCGGCGATCCGACCGGTGCTTCCTGTGCGGCCGGCGTCCGTTCCTGCAGCACGAACGGCATGCCGTCGTGGTGTGGCCTGCGGCGAAGCCGCGAAGAACCCGCTCGTGAGGTTCGGCGTGCGCGAGGTGCTGCTGTCGCTCTCTCGCACGGGTGTTCTGCGCGGAGGAAGTTCTCGCACCCTCCAGCCGGAAGGCACGCGTCACCCGGCAGGGCCATGGCGCACGCGGAGGCATGCCGGGAAGGTATGAGGTGGTGCTGTGGCGCGGAACCCACGCGGCTGGGCTGTGGAGAGTCATCGGTCCTTGCGTCCTGACCACCCGGGGCTTGCCGTTCCCGGTGTGCCCGCAGCGGCACCGTCGCACCGGACAAGGAGAAACCCGCATGCGCGCCGCACTTGCCAGCTCGGCCCCGCGGCCTCTCGCGTGCAGGAACTCAGCTGTCTCCTCGCGCTGACTCCCCCGACCGCCACGTCTTCGGAGACGTACACCTGGAACACCGGCCGGACCAGTACCGCCACCTACGTCGGCACCACCGTGGTGCGCGCCGTCGACGGGACAGCGACGGTCACTGCCACAGCCTCGATCGCGTCCGGTCTCGGCCAGGGCAGCTCTGCGACCAAGATCGTGATCATTCCTCAGCTGAGCCTGACGGCCTGCGCCACCACCGGCGCCCCAGCGTCTCGGCCACCCGCGTGATCAGCGACATGGCCGTCGGCGTCCTGGTCGCACACCTCCGTACCCTCAGCATCGACGACTGCCTGGCCGACGGCATCCAGCACCGCGACAGCCTCGCCCACAGCATCAGCATCGGACTGGTCGGTCTCGCGCACACTTTCAGAGCGGTCCCGGTGTGCGTTCAGCGAGCAGGTGGAGACCGCGCTGGCGTGGACGGGGGACTCGCTGATGGCTCAATGAGCTCACTGCCATCGCACTGGGGTGATGAGCGGCGCGTCGTGCGGCGCGAGCCGCTCGTTGCCGACCGCGGCTGTGAGCATTCCGCTTCGGCCCACCTCATGAAAGGTGCAGTGCGGGTAGTGCTTCACGATGTACCTGAGGGAGTCGTACCACAGCACGGATTCGGTGAGCTGTGCAGCAAGATGCACTGACAGGCTGCCAGTCCGGTACGGTCGGGCGGTGCGGTTGGCGATGACCGGGAAGATCGGCTTGCTCAGGGTGACGCCCGCCAGTGCTCGGGTCATACGCGCGGCAGCCTCGGACATGTACCGGGAGTGGAACGGAACGCTGACGTCAAGGGGAACTACTTGGACGGCCCTCGCTGTCTGTAACGCGGCAGCAGCAATGCCCAGTTGCACACGCGGTCCTGCCAGGACCACCTCCCGCTGCGAGTTGATCGCCGCGATGTCGAGTCCCTCCAAGAACCGCCACGACAGGCAGTCCCGTACCTCACTGGGCGTGAGTCCCACAACCACAGCCATACCACCGGCGGTGATCGCTTCCGTCGCACGGGCACGCTCTACCACCAGACTCAGGCCGTCACGGAAGTCGAGCACACCGGCAGCGAAGAGAGCGTTCAACTCCCCCAAACTATAGCCAAGCGCGCAGTAGGGGTTACTGCCCCGTTCCTCCGTCCAGCGGCGGCCGGCCATAGCGTTGACGGCGAAGATCGCGGGTTGCGCGTACAGAAGGCGGGTGAGCGGGCGCCGCGAGTCGCCCGCGCAGAGAGTGCGTAGAGAGTATCCGAGCACCTCGTCGGCCTGCTCGACCATCGTCGGGTATCGGGCGAACAGACTGGCGCCCATACCGCGGTGCTGGCCACCCAGCCCCGGAAAGACGAGAACACTGGCCATCAGGGCCTCGGAGCAGACAGCGGTGGAAGGACGGGGTCCACATGATCTCCGTCTTTCTCTGCGGGGCGCAGGCGGACTCGTGCCGCAGCCGGCTGTGGACGCAGGGCGAACACGCGTGAGGGTCCGATGCCTTCGGCGCGCGGCGGAGACGTAGCGAGGGGCAACTGAGGCTCACAGCCGTGGCGCAGGGCCGTACCCTCTGCCGCCGGAACCCTGACGGCGCTCAGTGACACATCGATCAAATGAAGACCCATGGACGTGCTTCCTTTCACCGACCTGGCGGACGCGATGTGGGTCACCCGGTCATTCCGAGCTACTGGACCATGCGGATGCAGGCGCGCGCGGACGAGCGCACATGCCGCCGCACGGTCGGGCATGATGATCATCCGCGTTCCTGAGATGCACCGCGGACACCCTCGAAGGACGTTCACGGCTGCACCGCCGGCCTCTGTGGCCGGAGACCTCGACGCCGGGGATCGACGTCCTCGCCGTCCTGGAGTCGCAGTTCGCGGAGCTGCGCCGGGAGACGGCGGGCGACTCCTACGCCACCGCCATGGCCGTGCTCGCCCAGGCCGGCGCGCTGCGTGGGATGCTGGAGCGTCCCCGCCACGCCCGAGAACAGGCCGAGCGGGCGAAGAGGGCACAGCAGAACGCCGAAGACGCGGCGCGGGCCGTCGGCGAGGCGCTGCAGCGGGCCGCGGACGAGGCCGGGCAGGACGGCATGGTGCCGGCCCCGGCCGCCGACGCCGTGCGGCGGGCGATCGAGGCCGCCGAGGTCGCCGCCCGGCAGGCGGCCAGGGACGCCGAGCAGGCCCTCGGGGCGACGGTCCCCGGAGTCCGAGCCGCCGCGCGGAACGCCGCGGCGAAGGCCACCGAGGCCGTGCAGGAGGAAGCGACTCTGATGCGGACATGGGGCGTTGCCCCCGGCGAGCTGGAGCGGATGCCGTTCGACCGGCGCGCCCGGCTCGCCGAGCGGTTGCGCACCGGCCGTCTCGCACGGTGGGCCGAACTCATCGGCCGATTCCGGCAGATGGCCGACGGTGAGCGCGCCCGCAAGGTGGAGAATGCCACCGGGGAGCTGGTCGGCGTCACGCTCGGCGACGACCTCTCCCGCGTCGTCCCCGCCGAACTGACCAACCTCGGCCTGCCCGAGCTGCGTGCGGTGTTCGCCGCGCGCTACGCCGCCGGGGAGCTGATGCTCTACGACAGTCAGGGAGAGCAGGCCACCGGCCGGGGTGCCGTCATCGCGTGCGTGGACACCTCACACTCCATGTACGAGGCAGGGCCCGGCGGGATCACCCGGGAGGCGTGTGCCAAGGCGTGTGCCCTGGCGTTGCTCGATCAGGCCCGCCACGCGGATCGCGACTTCGTCGGCATCCTGTTCTCCGCCGCCGGCAGAATCCAGGTCTTCCGCTTCCCGGCCTGCCGGCCCGTCGACATCGCCCGGAAGTTGGACTTCGCGGAGAGCTTTCTCGGCGGCGGCACCAGCTACCAGACGCCGCTGACGGCGGCCCGCGAACTGCTGGAGGAGGAGTTCGAGGACGCCGCCCGGGCACGCGGCGACATCGTGATGCCCACCGGCGACGACTGCGGCGTCACCGAGCAGTGGACGCGCGAATGGAACGACGCCAAGCACCGGCTGGGCTTCCGGGTCTTCGGCGTGGCCGTCGGCGCGCCACGCGTCGGCCAGACCGACTCGGTCCTCCGGGCGCTGTGCGACAACCTCGTCTCCATCGAGGACCTCACCGACGTCCACGCCGTCGCCGACTTCTTCCGGGTCATTTGACCGAGTGTCCGCCGGAAACCGCCCGGGTGGGGTGAGCGGCGTGCGCGGAAGGCGCGGCGACGGGTGCCGCCGAAGGCCAACTCGCCGCACGGCTCAGGCCCCGGACACGAACTGGACGTGCTGTGGGCAGCCGCTCGGGGAACGGGAACCGGGCCTGTGCCGGACGGTGCGGGCGGCGCCCGCGCAGCGCCGGGCTCCTGCCGGCCCGCGCGGGAGGACGTCCGCCCGCCCCGCCTCTCCCACTTCGAGTCCGACCAGGGCGTGAAGGACGGGAAGGACGCCGAAGCCGCGGCCACGGCGGGCGAGGGCCCGGACGACCTCCGCCGCGAGCTGCACGAGTCCATCGGGCGCGGCGGGCACCCCTCGTGGGCTGTACGTGCAACTGACCCGGTACGAGGACGCGGCGGACTACCGCTACGACGTCCTCGACGTCACCACAACGTCGTCCGCGACCACACTCATCAGCAATCGACATATGCCGGTGAACTTAGTATGTTGATCACCATGACTCAACGAGCTCTGCAAGAACCGACCTTGCTCGTCCTCACCGCCCTCGCGGACGAGCCACGCCACGGATACGCGATCGCACGCGAGGTGGAGGCGATCTCGGACGGGCGGGTGAAGCTGCGGACCGGGACGCTGTACGGGGCGCTGGAGCGCCTGCTGCAGCAGGGGTGGATCGAGGTGCGCCAGGAGGAAATCGTGGACAGCCGGCTGCGACGCACGTACGCGTTGACCTCTCCCGGGCGCGCCGCCCTGGCCGCCGAGGCCGAGCGGATGGCGGCCACCGCGCGTGAGGCCACCCGGCGCCTGGGCGGCTTCGGCAAGGCGGCCACCGCATGAACCCCGTGCTGCTGCACCTGTACCCGCAGAGCTTCCGCCGCGCCTTCGGGGACGAGATGACCGAGGCCTACCGCGAAGCGACCGCGGGAGCGGGACGCCGGGCCCGCTCCCGCGAGGCCGCCGACGTCGTCGCGCACGCCCTCCGGATGCGGCTGGGCCTCACATCGTCCCGTCCCGGGGGGCGGCTCTTCGCGGTGGCCGCGCCGTTCGCTCTGGCCGTGACCGCCGCTTACGCCGCGTTCAACCTCCATGAGAGCACCAGCAACTGGTACGTCATGGGGGCGGGGGGCGGCGGCATGCCGATCGCGACGATCCTGAACGGCTGCTACCTGCTGACCCTGATCGGCGCCGTGATCGCTCTGGCCGGGCCGTACCTGTCGGGTGCCCTCTGCTCGGTCGCCGGCGCGCTGGGAAGCTCGGTGACGTTCCTGTACCCGGCCTGGCCCACGGCGTCGGATCTGCGGTGGGACTTCGCGGCGTTCCTGATCACGCCCGTCCTGGCCGCCGCACTTCCGCTGCTGTGTCCGCCCGACCTGCGTCCGGCCCCCCGAGCGCGGAGCAGGGCAGGCGTGCTGGCCGTGGCGGTGTGGGCGGTTCTTCTGGTGGGCATCCTGACCGTCACCGACCCGCTGGGAACAGGCCTGTCCCTCCCGTGGAGGTTCGGAGTGCCGTTGGCCGCAGCCCTGTTCCTGGCCGGCCGGCAGGCGTTCACCCGTATCCGCACCACGGCGCATCTCACACTCGCCGCCGCACCGCTCGTCACCGTCCTCCACTTCTCCGGGTGGACCGGGAGCACGGACACCCTCGCGGCCCTCGGCGCGCTCGCGGTGGCAGCCGTTGCCCTGCGCGTGCGCCGCCGCGGCGGCACCGATGCGGTTGATCCAGCCTGACTCACGGGCGGTGAACCCTGTCTCGACGCCGCCTCCCGCCGTCCCTGCTGCCACCGCTGCCGCTGTCGCTGCCGCCGGCACGTCGACGTAGCGACCGCCAAGGGTGGCCGAGGACAGCTTCCCCTCCTGGATGATCATGAGGAACGCGCCCGTGAGCAGCGGGAAGAGAGAGTCCGGTGAGCGCCGTGGCCTGAGCGGCCAGGACGACGGTGCCTCCAGGCAGCAGGAAGCGTCCCCAGCAGGATGGCGGCGGCGACGAGCGCCCGGACGGCGGGGCCTCGGAGACGGGGTTCAGGCCGGGCATCGGACCGCAGCGAGGGCGTGCGGAGGCAGGACTTGAGCGGGCGGTCAGCGGTCCCAGGGCCGCCCGCGACCTCGGTGCCGGTGGCGAGCGTGTCGGGCCGGCGGTGGTGTTCGCGCTCACGAGTCGCGCCTTCCGGGGTGAGGGCCGGGCGGAGGGAGACCCCCTTCAGGCTGGGTTGGTCGCCGGTCAGGGACGCGGCGTGCAGGCCGAGGCCAGGGCGAGCAGCGTCTCGCCGTTCGGCACTGCGCCGACTCGTCCCGACGGCCCCCGGTCGAGAGGCAGGTCAGGGCCTGCGCGGAGGCGAAGGGTGTCGGCTCGCCCTCGCCGTCGGCTTGATCGCCGTGGTGACGAAGCGTCCCGAGTGGGGTCCGGACGGTTTGACGTCTGGGCCCCACTCGGGCGGGAGCGTCAGCGCTTCATGAGGGCGAAGACGCCCCAGCTGAGGTATTCACGCCCGTAACGGGCGTACAGGGCGGGCTCGGTGGTGAGCTCTTCCCGCACCTCGGGAGCGAGTTCGTCGTCCGGGTTCTCGTCGAGCCAGCGGCGCATGCTGAGCCACTGGGCTGCGGCGTAGCGGTCCCAGCTGTTCCGGTCGGCCAGCGTCATCTCCACGACGTCGTATCCGAGTTCCTGGAACCGCCCGATCAGAGCGGGGAGGAGCAGGAAGTCGGCGACGGAGGTGGCGTGGCATGCCTTGGCGGTCTCCTCGTCCGGAGGGAGCTGCCGCCAGAACGGCTCGCCGATCAGCATCATTCCTCCAGGCCGCAGGCTGCGCTGCAGCAGTTCGGTCGTCCCGGCGACGCCGTTGCCGATCCAGGTGGCGCCTACGCAGGCGGCCAGATCGACCGGCTGTTCGGCGACGTGGCCGGCGGCGTCACCGTGGACGAACTCGACCCGGTCGGCGACGCCGAGTTCGGCGGCGCGGGCCCGGGCCTGCTCGGTGAAGAGCGTGCTGATGTCGACCCCGGTGCCCGTGAAGCCCAGGTCGCGGGCCCAGGTGCACAGCATTTCGCCCGATCCGCTGGCCAGGTCGAGCACGCGGGTCCCGGCGGGGAGGCGGAGGGACTCGCCCAGGACGGCGAACTGGTCCGCGGTCAGCGGGTTGTGGATGCGGTGGTTGCCTTCGCGGATGGTGAAGATGCGGGGAAGGTCCATGACCTGATTCCTTTCCGTCATGCCTTGAAATTCGGGGACCGCTTGAGGGCGCGCACCTGGCGCGAGATCTGCTTCAGGGGCCGCTCCAGCTCGGCGCGCAGCCGCGCGTCGGTGCGGGCCGCGGCGTAGGCGTTCTCGCGCCGCAGCCGGTGGTAGCTGTCGAGGCGCCGCTGGTCGAGACGGCCCTCCTCGACGGCGGCCATAACCGCGCAGCCCGGCTCGGTGGCATGGGCGCAGTCCGCGAAGCGGCAGTCGTCCGCCAGCTCCGTGATCTCGGCGAAGGTCTGCTCCAGGCCCTCGTCGGCGTCGTGCAGGCCCACGCCGCGCAGGCCTGGGGTGTCGAGCAGGACCCCGCCGTGGGGCAGCGGCAGCAGTTCCCGCCACGCGGTGGTGTGCCGGCCCTTGCCGTCGCCGCCGCGCACCGCGCCGGTGGCCAGCAGGTCCTCGCCCAGCAGGCGGTTACCGAGCGTGGACTTGCCCGCGCCCGAGGGCCCGAGCAGGACGACCGTGCCCGACAGGACCGCGGTCAGCACGTCCAGGCCCTCGCCGGTGGTGGCGCTGGTGACCAGCACCTCCGCACCCGGGGCGACCTCGGCCACCTCGGCGGCCGCGGACGCGGGATCGGTGCACCGGTCGGCCTTGGTCAGCACCACCACAGGCACGGCGCCGCTCTCCCACGCCAGGGCGAGCATCCGCTCGATCCGCCCCAGCTTGAGCGGGTCGGCGAGGGAGACGGCTACCGCCACGGTATCGACGTTCGCGGCCAGCACCTGGGCCTGCGAGGTGCGCGACGAGGTGGAGCGGACCACCGCGGTCCGTCGCTCCAGCACCTCCACCACGGTGGCGGACGTCGCCGCGCCCGCCGGCCGGACGGCCACCCAGTCGCCGGTGCACGGCGCCAGCCGGTCACCGGTGCCTGAGGAGGGGAGGACCATTGCGCGGACTGGACCGGTCTCGGCGGCGATGTCGCACAGACCGCGCTCGGTACGCACGACACGGCCAGGGATCAGTCCCGCGTCCTTCGACGGACCGAAGGACCGCTCACGCTCCGTATCCCAGCCGTAGGCGACCAAGGTCGGGAAGCCCGGGGGGCGGGAGAGAGCAGATGGGTGTGAAGCGTGTGGGTTGAACAATTGAAGAGACCCTTGAGAGGGGGTCTCGCCGGACGTCAGACGTGCCGGAACCACTCCCGCACATGGGAGGCTGGCAGAGGAAAGGTCAGGCCGAGACCCGAGAGATGCGAACGAGTCGGGCACCGCACACAGCGGTGGTCACCACGACCGTCATCGCGCATCTCCTCCGATCTCCAGGAGTGGCCTGGTTGCCACTTCCATGGAAACCCTAGCATCTTCTGTGAGCTTCTGCGTCTGCCCCGGGTAACGCCGAGCTTCTTCTGAACAGCGCTTCAGTCTTCTCCGAGTCCCACGCATGTTGGTTCGAGGCGGGCTTTCCCTGCCGCGTGCGCCGGCCGACCTTGGCGAAGATCTTCTACTGCTCCCAGAACTCGAGCACGGCGTGCTCCTGGGCGGGCAGGTCGACCCGGGCGGGCACCTGGCGGCACGTCGCCGCTGTCGGTACGTGGGCGCTGTCATCAGCGGCTTCCTTCAACGGACGTCGCTGCCTTCTCGCGGTCCGCCATCGTCTCCTTGAGCGACGCTGATGATCACCGGTCCCATACGCTGTACGCCATCCGAGTGGCTGGACCAGGGGTGGGGATCCGTATGTCGGAGCGAACGAACAGCGACCGAAGAGGCGGCACGGCAGCGCCGAGAACGTGGCGATCCGTACTCCGTGGCCTGACCGCACTCGGCATCCTGCTCGCGATCGTGGTCGGCATCGCCTGGTTGTTCCTGGGCAACACGGGCTACTGGCCGGGGTCGTCGATGACGAACGGCCTGGGAGACCCCGGCCAACAATGAGGCACCCGAGGACAGCACCCACCAGGCCTGGCTAGTGCGCGACACCCTCGTCCGCGCCCGCTACGACGCCGTCACCGGCTTCGACGCCGCATCAGGCAGAAAGCGGTGGGAGTTCACCCCGCCTCGCCGCACCGACATCTGCGCCACCAGCTCCACCGCCGACGGCACCCACGTGCTGATCGCGTACGACGAAAGCCCCAGCACCCCGACGGGGGATGCTCCACCGTCGCCGCGCTCGACCTCACCGACAGCCGCGAGCTGTGGCACACCGCCCTCGTCCTGGCGAACGGGGACACCTACAACCGCATCGGCGCCCTTGCCGTGGGCGGCGGACTCTCCGTGGTCCTCGACACCGGAACCGGAAAGGACGCCCCCGCCGTCCGCGCCGTCGATCTGCACACCGGCTCCGCGCGCTGGACGGCCGAGGTACCGAAGGGCTGCGCCGCCTTCCGGGCGGCCACAGTGTCGAAGCGAGTCCTGGCCGTGCTGGCCTGCGGCGGGGAAATGAAGCTGGCCGCCTTCGACCTGGCCGACGGCAGTGAACAGTGGACCACGTCCCTCGGCACCCGCCACGGTGTCACCACCGACGCAAGCGTGACGATCACGGCCGCCGAGAGCCGATCGTGCTGCGGGTGGACGAGGGCGTCCGGGGCATCGACGCCTTCCTCACCTTCGGGCCGGATGGCCGTCTCGGGGCGCGGATCCAGGTCACCGGCGACAGTTTCGGTTCGATCGGCACCGACGTGGCCGTCTCCGACGGACGGCTCTTCGCGTTCACCGACGGCGGCAAGCGGGGGCTCCTCGCGGCGTTCGACCTGAAGACCGGCGACGAGTTGTGGCAGGCAGGCATCGGCGGCGCCGCCTACGTCGTCCAGGGACTGCACGCGAAGGCCGGCCAGGTCATGGCCACGCAGAGATCCTCCAAGTACGGAGACGTCCTGTACGTCTTCGACGGCGCCACCGGCAACGAAGCGGAGGACCGCGCATTCCGGGACAGCACGGGCTCCGTCGACGACCTACTCCGTACGAGGACCGGATCATCGCCATCCGCTCGGGCAGCCACGCCAAGCCCTTCACCGCGTACGAACGCTGGTGGTGGCCGCCGCCATGAACGACACCGGCCGTCCGCTCACTCGGCACCGGTACTCGTCCGGTACTGCAACGGTGCTGAGGGACGGTGGCGTCGTCGTTCGCAGTGGACCAGGTCGGCGTCCCACTCGATCCGGTTCGGCGGGCGGTGGAGCCGGTCCGGACCTGCGTGGCCGGCTTCCTCCGTCAGTGTCCAGCCGTTCTCCCGCTGCAGCGGGTTGTCGGCCCGCGCATGTCGGCTGTCGAAGGCGAAGTGCTCGGTGAGCATCTGGACCTGGGACTTGTCCTTGAGCCTGAACGGGGAGAGCTGTGCGAGGGTGCGGATCTCCTCACGGGTGAAACGGATCCCCGGGCACGGCGGGGTGTCCTTGCATCAGTGATGGAGGATGACGATGACCGCTCCCCAGATGGTGAGCAACACGTTGCCCACGGCGTAGGGGATGGTGTAGCCGAGGGTCGGAATCTGTGAGCGGGCCTGCTCGTTGACGGCGCCGATCGCCGCCGTGGTGGTCTGTCCGCCGGCGAGGACGCCCATGAGGACCGGGAATCGGATCTTCTGGATGTAGTGGCCGACGAGGAAGCCGACGAGGAGGGGGACGACGGTCGCGGCCGCGCCCCACAGCAGCAGTCCCCAGCCGGCGCTGGAGAGTCCGCCGGTGAAGCTGGGCCCGGCGTTGATGCCGACGACTGCGACGAAGAGGCACAGCCCGAGGGTGTCCATGAACCACTGGGCACCCGGCGGGACGTTGCCGAAGGTCGGGTACTTGCCGCGGATCCACCCGAAGACGAGGCCCATGATCAGGGCGCCGCCGGAGGTGGACAGGGAGATGGGCACCCCGGAGACGGTCAGCGCCGGAATGCCGACGCAGCCGCCGAGGAACACTCCGAGGCCGACCCACAGCATGTCGGTGGCGTAGGAGGTGGGGACCGGCTTGCCGATGGCCCTGACCGCAGGATCGACCAGGCGGCGGGGACCGGTGAGGACGAGGGTGTCGCCGTGTTCGAGCACGGTGGACAGACGGTAGGGGAACTGCGCGCCCGCCCGGTAGTAGCGGTCCAGGAAGACACCTGTCATGAAGGGCTCGCGCCGCAGTTGCGCGACGGTTCGGCCCAACTGTTCCTTGTTCGAGGCGACGACGTGCAGTGTCTCGGTGCGGTAACCGAGGAGTTCGACGTCGTCGGTCTCCGGCCCGAGGTGGGAGCGGGGATCGAAGTCGGTGAGGGAGCCGCGCAGCGCGCTCACGGCCACCACGTCGCCTTGGCGCAGGACAGTTTCCTGGGTGTGGTCGATGATCTGTCCGTCGCGCCGGACCCGGGTGAGGTAGATCCTGCGGCCGAGTTCCTCCTGCTGTCGCTCGAAGTCGCCGATGCTCAGGCCGGCCAGCTCAGGACGATCGAGGCGGTAGGCGCGCAGGACAACCTCGTAGTAGCCCTCCGCCTGGTCGGGGGCGTCGTCGGGTGTGTCCAGTTCCTTGGCCAGCTGGGCCGATTCCTGCGCCAGGTCGCGCCGGTAGACCCGAGGCAGTACGTCGGCCAGGAGCAGTGCGCAGAGGATCGTGCCGAGGGGGTAGGTGACTGCGTAGCCGACGGCGACCAAGTTCTCCTCGGCCTTGATCCGGGAGGCGGACAGACCTGGCAGGTTCCCGATGGCGTCCTGAGCCACACCGATGACGGCGGACTGGGTGAGGGCACCGCCGAGGAGGCCGGCCGAGAGCCCGGGTCCGTAGTCCAGCATGACGGCGAAACCCCAGGACACCAGGAGTCCCGCCACGCAGACGACGAGCGCGTTCACCACCTGCGGAACTCCGCCGCTGCGGAGGCCCCGGAAGAACTGGGGGCCCACCTTGTAACCGAGGGCGAAGAGGAACAGGGTGAAGAAGAGGTTCTTCACCGTGTCGTCGATGCCGACCTTGAACTGGGCGCCCAGCAGCAGTCCGGCCACCAGGCACCCGGTGACCGAGCCGAGGGCGACGGTCCGGTAGCGGATCCGTCCGAGAAGGAAGCCCAGGGCGACGGTGACGAAGATGAGCAGCTCGGGATGGGGATCGAAGACGTTGCGCTCGAGGAAGTCGATCATTGAGGGACGCTCCCAGCTTCCCAGGCATGCCGTTCACACCGCTGAGAACGACGGGGGCGGGGCGCCGCTTCTCCACCAGGTGGCCTGCCGCCGGACAGAAGGGGACCGCGATGTCCTGAATCGTCCTTGATCATTTACACGGCAGCCTCACTCCCAGACTCGAGGCGCATTCCGTAATACGGCACACTCCGGGACATTAGCATCGATACTTGCGCATACGACTCATATCGCCACGTAAGTGCCGAGGTGCTGGCACGCCTCGATGCCCCCGCGCACGTCGCCGGACGACGCGGTCGCCCAGGCGCCGCGCCGCAGACCCCTCCGCGAGCCCCGTGCCGCTCACGTCCGCGGGATCGATGACGAGGCCGGCTTCCTCCCGTGTCCCCCACCGGACACGCGACCGCGGAAGCCAACGCGGATGCTGGACCTGACCCTGCTGACGCCAGGACCAGGAAGATGACCTCCAGTTCCCGCATGGCGTGCGCGTACTGCGCGGCGGGGGTCAGTTCGATCTCCTGGCAGAAGGGCAGCTGCCCATGCGCGCAGGGCATGGACGGACGCAGCCGTACGCGGGCACGCCCATACCCTGCTGCACGCCACGGCCGCCCTGCCCACGGCGAACGCCCGAGCACATGGGGGGGTTGAGGGGCGCCGGTCGACGCAGGCGACATCGCCGCCGCCCGCCATGCCGGCCTGCAGGCCGCACAGCACTCGATCCGACGCGGCTGCCCCATCGTCTGCACCTGAGGTCCACCCTCGGTCCCACTGGTCTCCCGGCGCACATCACGCACCGCGCACGCGGTGCTCTGGAAGGTCCGCCGTGCGGGGACGACGTTGCGGCCCACGACGTCCTGCTGCACGCGGTCGTCCCAGGGACGTTCGGTGAGCACGACCTGCCCGCGGGCGGCCACGTCTCTGTGCGGGCCGGTGGTTTTCACCTGGCTCACCGTCGGAAATGCTGGAATCACAAGGCCACAGGTGTGATCGACCGCTTCTTCGACGACGTGGCGCTGGCCCGCGGCGCAGCCAACCCGGCTCAGCCGGCCGCTTCGACGTACGACGCCAGGTTGGACAGCGAGGAGGCGATCCCAGCCTCGTGGACCTCTTGGTCGATGCCGGACGGCACGTCCGTGGCTGTCACGGTCACCTCGGTCCCGTCACCGGCGGGAGCGAGGTGCCAGGTCATCGTCATGGTGCCCGCGTACGACGGATCGTCGGCCTCGAACACCGCCTGCTGCACCACGCGCTCCGCTGGCACCAGGTCGGCGAACCGGACGTCGACCACATCTGTCGCGTCCGACGTCTTGCCGGGGCTGTCGGAGGGGTCGAGGTGGACGAGGACCATCCGGAACCCTCCACCAGGCCGGGGATCCCACCGCTCGACCCGCCCGCGCATGCCGTCCGGCGGCAGCCAGACCTCGAGGGACTCACGGTCGAGGAGTGCGCCGTAGACGGTCGCCGGTGGTGCCGCGATCATCCGGGTTACGCGGTCTGTCCTGCCCATGGCCCGATCCTAGGACTGGGGACCCGCCAGGCCCATCCTTGTCGACCGACCCGCCGAAGGGGTCGGCCGGGAAGCGGGATGCGGGATGCGGGGTGCGGGACCAGCAAGGCGCATGACAGCCGGTCCGCAGGTCCTGACCGTTCCTCGTGGATGGCATGCGGTGGCCTCGCTCGCGGGGACGGCAGCCTGGGCGGCTTCTCCGGCTTCGGCCGGCTCCATGGTCGGCTGGTCGCCGGCGGCGGGCGAACCCCGGTGCGGTGGGAGCGTCTGGTGCGGCGCACCGGCGGGCGCGTTGCAGCCCGGGCGCGGGCTGTCACATGCTGACCGCGCGCACGACCGCGGCGACGTCCTCGCGGCTCATGGGTTCGGCATCCATGGAGTTGTGGATGCTCAGTCCCTCCACCAGTGCGTCCAGGGCCCGGGCGGTGCGCGCGTCGAAGTGCCGGCTCAGCGAGGCGCGGCTGGCCGCCATCCAGGACCGCATCACGTGGAGCAGCGCCGGGCAGCGCGAGGCGAAGGCGTACAGCTCGTAGCTGAGCACCAGTTCGCGTGGACTGCCCCAGAGCGTGCCGCAGATGATCTCCACCACGGCGGCTCGTGCTTCCTCGACGTTCTCGGCCGCCTCCAGCGGTTCCCGGTAGCGCGCGGACATCGATTCCGCGAGCCGGGTGAACGCTTCGACGAGCAACTGGTGCCTGCCCTCGAAGTAGTACGTCATCGACCCCAGGGACACCCCCGCCGCCTCTGCGATGCGTCGCTGGGTGGCCCCGGTGACGCCGTGCTCGGCGATGACGTCGAGGGCCGAGTCGATGATGCGGTCCCGGCGTCCCGGGTCGTTGGGACCACGCAAGCTGCCCGACATGATCTTCTCCTTTCCGGGGCCACCCCCCAGCGTGTACGTTCGTACACACTTACTCCGTAGGCGGCTGCGCCCGCGGTACCTCACGTCTGGATCGAGTCCGCAGTGATAGACCTGGCCACACGCCGCCGCCGTACGGCATTGTTCCTCTTCTTCCTCATGCCGGGCCTGTCGATCTCCTCCTGGGTGACCCGGACACCTGACATCAGGGATCAACTCGGTGCGTCCACCGCTGAGATGGGCATCGTGCTGTTCGGCCTGTCGGTCGGCTCGATGCTGGGCGTGCTCGGCTCCGGAGCGCTGGTGGCGAGATTCGGCACCCGGCCGGTCATGGGAGTGGGAACCGCCCTCGTCATCCTCAGCATGGTGGTGATCGGGTGCGGCGCTCTGTGGTCGTCGGCGCCCACCGTCATGGCGGGGCTGTTCCTCTTCGGCGCCGGCATGGGCGGCGGTGAGGTCGCCGTCAACGTCGACGGCGCCGAGGTCGAACGGATCACCGGCAGCACCGTCCTGCCCACCCTGCACGGCTTCTTCAGCCTCGGCACCGTCGCCGGGGCCTCGCTCGGCATACTGTGCACCGCCGTCGGCTTCCCCGTGCACTGGCACCTGGCAGCCGTCGCCGCCGTCACCACCGCGGCCTTCGTGTACGCCCTGCGTGCCATCCCTGACGGCGTCGGCCGCACGCGCGCCGAAAAGGAGACCGGCCCGGAGGGAAAGCGGCGTCGGCCCGCGGTCTGGAAGGACCGGCGTCTGGTCCTGATCGGCGGCATCGTCCTGACCATGGCCCTGGCTGAGGGAGCGGCCAACGACTGGCTGCCGCTGCTCATGGTCGACGGGCACGACATGGACCCCGCCCTCGGATCGGCCGTCTACGCCGGCTTCGCCGCGGCCATGGCGGTCGGCCGCTTCGGCGGAGGCTTCTTCATCGACCGCTTCGGCCGCGCACCCGTCGTCCGCGCCAGCGCGGTCTCCGCCGCGCTCGGCCTGGCCGTGGTCATCTTCTCCGACAACGCCGTCCTCGCCGGTGCCGCCGTCCTCCTGTGGGGGCTGGGAGCAGCACTGGGCTTCCCTCTGGCCTTGTCCGCCGCCGGCGACTCCGGCCCCGACTCAGCCGCCCGCGTCAGCCTCGTCGCGATGATCGGCTACGTCGCCTTCCTGGTGGGGCCCCCGGGCCTGGGCTTCCTCGGTGACCACTACGGCCTGCGCGCTGCGATGACCGTCGTCCTGGCATGCGTCGCCCTGGCCGTCTTCCTCGCCCCGGCCGTCGGCACCCGCCATGTGACACCGCCGCCTTCCGCCGACGCGCAGCACGAAGCGATCCCCGAACGGCACGACCGCACCGCCCCCTGACCGCCCTTGCCCACGTGATTCCGGCCGCGAACGACTTGTTCGGGCTCAACCGTCTGCGCCACTCAGGTCGCACAAGCGGCTGACGCCTCCCGGGTCCGGCGTCGACAGGCCCGTGCGGACACACACACCGGTGTGAATCGCGCACCTGCGGTGGTCTCACGCACTCCCTGGGCGCTTCCCCGCGTTCGCAGGACAGTGAGCGTCACGGAGGAGGCCCCTCCTCCGGGCGGATCACCCGTGCCGGGCCTGGGACGCAGACTCGCACGGCCGCCGTCGCCTCCACACCTGGGCCCTCACGGGGTTCACCGGAAGGACTTCACCATGGCGAAAGGTACCGGCACCGCACGCAGGATCAGTCCACGCACCGTGTTCACCGGTCTGACAGCGTTGCTGTGTGTGCTCGTCAGCCTCATGTCCGCCGCGGGTCCCGCCGGCGCACGCGAGAGCGGTCTGCTGGACGTCACCTGCACCCCGCCCAGCAGCAACACCGTCGTCTACAGCACGCCGTTGACTCTCGCCCCGCAGTCGGTCGGGCTGACGTCGTCCGTCCAACTCGGTCCGTGCGTCTCGGTGTCGACGCCCGCCCTCACCTCCGGAACCTCGGTCGTCAGCGCGCCGCCCGCGTCGCGCAGCTGCCTGGACCTGCTGTCGGCAGGCACGGAGACCAGGACGGTCACCTGGAACACCGGGGCCACCAGCGCCCTGTCGCTGAACCGGACCGTGACGGTGGCCGGCGCGGCCCTGGTGGTCACCTTCACCGGCACGGTCACCTCCGGGCTGTTCGCCGGAGACACGGTCCTGATGACCATCACCGGCCCCTCCACCGACATCACCCTGTGCACGCTCGGACTCGGCACCGTCCCCAGCACGTTCGGTCTGGTGACCCTGGAGATCACCTCCGCGTGATCCCGCCCGCCTCACCGGGCGGGGCGAGTGACCACCGCTGATGCCACAGGCACCGGCCCCTCGTCATCGTCGGCCCCGTCCTGAATCTGCTCAGCAGCAGTTCGGGCGGTGTACGTCCGGTGCGGCAGCGGGGCCGGGCGGGGTCAGCGTGTGGCGCGGTAGGCGGCTGTGATGTGGCGGGTCACGACGTCCGGGTGGGACATCATGACGACGTGTGAGGAGTCCTTGACCTCGACGGTCCTGCTCCCGGCGCGTTCCGCCATGAAGCGCTGCAGGGCCGGCGGGATGACGCGGTCGGTGCCCGCCACCACGTACCAGGACGGCAGGGACTTCCAGGCCGGCGGCCCGCTGGGCCCCGCCAGACCGCCCAGAGCCCCCGGACGCTGGGAGACCGCCATCACCCGGGTCACGGCACGCGGCAGGTCACCGGCGAAGACGTCGTGGAACTTCGCCGGGTCGATGTATCCGTCGGCGTCCCCGCCGCCGGGCAGCGGACGGGTCACGAGCGCGCCCTCGAGTTCGCTGCCGGGGAACCTGCCGGCCAGTTGCAGTGCGCTCTCGCCCTCGTCCGGTGCGAACGCGGCGACGTAGACGAGGGCCTTGACGTGGTCGTGGCCCCGGGCGGCGTTGGTGATGACTTCCCCGCCGTAGGAGTGGCCGACCAGGATCACGGGCCCGGGCAGCGTGGCGACGAGGGCGGACAGGTACGCGGAATCACCGGCGAGGTCGCGCAGCGGGTTGGCCGGCGCGATGACCTGGTGTCCGTCCTTCAGCAGCCGGGCGGTGACCTCGTTCCAGCCGGAGGCGTCGGCGAAGACGCCGTGGACGAGGACGACGGTGGTACCGGTGGGCCGGGCGGCGGCACCGTCCGCGACGGCGGCGGCCGATGAGGGTGCGGGCCCGGTGCCGGGGCCGGGGCGGGCGGAGGCAGGAGGTGCGGTGCCGAGGGTGAGGGCGGCGCCGCCCGCAGCGATCAGTCCGCCGAGCACACGGCGGCGGGGGTGGCCTTCAGGAGTCATCGCCGGGGGGCCTTTCGGTTCGGTCCAGCGGGCGGGGAGGTACGGCGGGCCGGGAGGTACGGCGGAGCCGAGGGCCGGGGCCGTAAAGGGGGCGCCGGCCTGGGACCGCTGCCGGAACCGATCGTTCACACCGGCTGCCGTGCGCCGGTCAGGCTCGCCGGTGGGGTCCCGGCGTTCACCCATGCCGGCGCCTGGACGGAGGGGGACGGGGGGACAGGGGCGCAGGGACACGTCACGCCGGTGGCCGGCGGAGCGCTTCGGGCTGTGCGGGGGTGCTCGGCGCGGCAGCCGCTTTCGGCGGACGTGCCAACAGCATGCGCGTCTCATCGACGATCCAGGCCGTCGGCTCCGCTCCGAGCGGCGCATCGCCGCATGTGACTCGCGGGACTCAGCGAATGGGTGCGGCCAGCGATGCTTCGTAAGGATCCTGCCGCGCTCCGACGGGCATCGCGGCGGGAGCCGGCAGGGGTGTGCTCACTGTGGTGCGGGCGGGCCGGAGCGGTCCGGGGTCGCGGGGTCCGGGGTGTGCCGCTGGGCGTCCTCGTCCGGTGTGTGTTCGCTGTCCTCCGGTTCGCCGGTGAGGCGGCTGGCGAGACGGTAGGCCACGGTCACGTCGCGGTACTGCTGTCCGGGCGTCACCCGCGGAGGAAGGTTGGTCCTCCTGGTACGCGACACCGACTCACGGGCTCCCGAGCCGGGGAAGGAGACCCTCGTTCGTGGGGTGACGGCGAAACGCAGACGCTCGCCGCGGACGACCGCGTCGAACGAGACGTCCGGGGCCGGGCCGGCAACGCCGGGAGGCTCGTCGGCGGACGGCTCGGGCGTGGGGGGAGGTGGCGCTGGGGTGTCCGTTCAGGGCGGTTCGCCGTGTTTCCCGGTACCGCGTCGGCCGGTGGGGCGCGGCGCCACAGCATCGTCCTCGGGGGCACGGCGCCGGCGCGAGGAACGCCGGTCCTCGGCACCGGAGCCGGCACGCGCCGACCGCTGCCGTCCAGCCGGCCGGTCGGCAGGGGGCGTGCGGCGCGTGCTGGACGCCGGCGGTGCGGCGGAAGCTCCCGCCCCGGTCCCGGTCCGGCGAGTCGTGTCACCGGCGCCCGCGACGGCACCGCCCGCCGCGCCGCCCACCTCCTCGACAGCTTCCGCCGCATCCGATCCGACGTCTCCGGCGAGTCCGCCGACTCCCCGGCCGACCTCCCCGACGGCCTCGCCCACGTCGTCCCCCACCGCCTCGACGGCGGTCCCGGCCGCCTCGCCGACACCGCCCACGGCCGTGCCGGCGCCCCGGCCCAGATCCTGCACGGCCGAGCCCATCCGCCGCACCAGATCCGCCATGATCTGCGGATTACGGTCGAGCGTGGTCAGCACCCGGTCGATGATCAGCGCGACGTTGTCCAGCCGGACCTTCAACCGGGCCTGCGCCTCCACCCCGGAGATCCCGAGATGCACCTGGCCCAGAGCGACATCGGCACCCACGTTCAGCTTGAGAAGGTCGAGCACCTCGGCCTGCAGGGACACGCGGGCCCGTAGATCCTCCACATCGAGATCGATCTCATCGACCCTCAGCTCCGGCACGTCGAGGAAGACGTCCGGATCCCCCTCGGGCGACGGACGGCCCACCGTGGTTCCGGCACCGCCTCCGGCCGGCAGGTCCTCGTAGTCGTAAAGTTCCGGCTCCTGCGCGGCACTCGCCGCGTCACCGCCACCGTTCTCGCCGTGCTGCCCCATCGCCGCGCCTCCACGAACTCGCCCGGGCGTTCCGTCATGCATGCACTGCTACCAGTCTGACGCGAACCATCCCGAAGCGACCAGAGCACCGCAAGTCACCGGAAACGCACCACACCCCACTCCCCCGCCCACCACAGGCGCCCCCGCCTCGGGAGCGGCAGGCAGCGGGAGCGCCGCCAGCAGAGCCGAACGGGTGAACCGGCGGGCGAGCGGGACCGCGGACGCGGGCCCGTACCGAACAAGGCACAGGCGGAGGGCGCGGCGCTGTGTCCCCGGGCGACCGTGCACGCCGCCGGAGGGAGGGGCCGCCCATCACGCGCGCCTCACGGCAGCCTGAACACTGTCGTAGGCGACCACCAGGAAGGTGACGTGCGCGGCACTGCCGGTGTGCCGGAACGTCGACGCGCCGAAGGAGCGGGAGTCCTCGCAGCCCGTGTTGCCTACCAGCGGACAGGCCTGCGCACGGTGGGCACCGCTCATCTCCACGGCCGGGGGCCGGGCGGCCACCTCCCACCCCGGCATCACCGCCCGGTCCGGCCGCCTCTCCGGGACCTGGTCCCTCGTCAAAGCCACCGCCGCAACCGACCAGCCAATCGGATCGGTCGGGGTGGCTCAGCCTGGTTCCCGTGCTGTCGCCTCGGCTTGACGCAGCCAGCCGGTGTACCAGGAGGCGAAAGTCATCGGCGTCCCGTCGTCATGCAGATGCGGCGCCAGATCGGTCTCGTCCGCGCGGTCGTCCCTCCACACGGTGCCCCGGTGGGGGCCGCTGACCACCAGCCAGTCACGCAGCGCGCACCCGCGGTGGGAGATGACGAAGGCGCCGACGGTGCGATCGGGATCGAACATGACAGCGTCCCAGCGTCCGTCCCACGCCTCCATGGCGTCGTCGAACTCCTCGCTCTCGTCGAAGTCCTCCTCCTCGGGGCACTCGGCCGCCAGTTCCTGCAGCAGCTCCGGGTCCGGGCCCTGCTCGGGAAACGGCTCGGCGAGCCGGGACAGATCCGCCAGTTCGGCGCCGTCGCCCTCCCACCGCCAGCGGCCTTGTATCCGCCGCACCGGGAACACCCCGTAACCGGGGCCCGCGCCGCCCGCTCCGACGCGCAGAAGGAAGGCACGGAAGTCGTCCGGCAACGTCACCTTCATCTGCGCCTCGAGCTCGGCGAGCTCGGTGTGGCCGAGCGGCTGCTCCAGCACCCATCGATGCCCTACAGCCCCGAACACGCCGCCACCCGCAGAGGACGACCCCAAAGCCTCGACCCGTTCACGGACTCCCGCCCACTGTTGATCGTTCATGAGCACACGGTAGGGACCCGCCGAGGAAGGTGGACCGGCCGGGCAGTCTCGTACCGCATGACCGACCGGGCGCTTGGCACCGCTGCTCACCCGGATCAGTCGGAGAGGTGGTCCTGGGGTCGCCACTCGATCAGGAGGATCGTGGCGTCGTCGTTCAACCGGTCGCCGTGGTGGTCGAGGATGTCGTGGATCAGCAGCCTCAGGATCTCCGCCGGACGCTGTCCCGCGGCGGCCGAGCGGATGATGAAGTCCGTGAACCGGGCCAGGCCGAACTCGTCGCCGCCGCGGCGCGCCTCCGTCACACCGTCCGTGTAGAGCAGCACCCGGTCACCGGGTTGCAGAGCCGCCTCGTGAACCGTACGGGCGGCACCCGCCCCGCCGACCAGACCGTGCAGGCCCATCGGGGGCTGCGGAGGGCGCTCCAGCGCCTTGTCCAGGACTCGCTGGCCCCGGATCAGCAGCGGGGCGGGGTGACCGCAGTTGATCCAGCGCAGCACCCCGGTCTCCGCGTCCAGCTGGCACACCAACCCCGTACAGAACTGGTCGGGAAGCCACTGGCCGAGAGCGCCGTCGACCGACGCGATCATGTCCGGCAGATCGGCACCCGACCGCCGAGCGTTACGGCAACACGCGATCGCGACGGCCGTCGTCAGGCCCGAGGCGAGGTCATGCCCCATCGAATCGAAGATCGCCGCGTGCAGGACGTTCCGCGTCAGCGAGTGGTCGAAGGCGTCCCCGCCCAGGTCGTAGGCCGGCTCCAGCACGCCCGTCGATGTCACCGACGTCGTCCCGATGCTCCGCGGCGGCAACAGGGCCCGCAGCATCTCCGTATGCACGTGCATCGACCGCGTGCGGATGCGCGACACGAACCAGTCGCTGTACGTGCGTTTCGACGTCACCACCATCGACAGCGTGTGCGCCAGCAGACGGCACCGGCGCAACCGCGTCGCGTCCATCGCCTCCGCCCGCACACCCAGCACGCCCAGCCGTTCCGCGCCGTCGACCAGCGGCAGCCACACCAGCAATTCGTCGAGCTGCTCCTCGACCCGGACCGACAGGGTCCGGTACGCCCACCCCGCGGCACTGTGATCCACGGGGTACGGAGCATCCTGCTCGTCCAGGGGGAGCAACACCCGCTGCTGGAGATCGACGAGGTACACGGCCGCACCCGACAACCCCATCACCCGGGCGCAACGGTCCACCGTCCCCGGCAACTGATACGGGACGATCGCATGGACATCCGCGAGCATCGACTCCAGCAACCGCTCGTCAAGACCGGAGACCCCCGCGCTCTCGAACTCGTCCGACATCACGCCACCTCCACACCCACCCCACTCTCACACGCACCACCCCGCGCCACACCCCGGCAACACCCGAACACGCCGCCCGGCCCGCACCGGCGCCCGGACGGGAACCGGAGAACCCCGCCGCGGGACGGGCGGACGACCGGGTCGTACCGCTCCACCTGTGAACCACCTGTGCATGGAGGAACGCCGTCGAGCGTCAGTCGTCCGCGGCGACGAGGAGCGTGATCCGCCCGGTCGAGCGGTCGACGAGCACGAACTCGTGGAATTGATCGTGCACGCGTCCCCAGTCATGAATCGCTTCATCGCCGAGTTCGGCGAGGTAGTAGATGTCATCGGCTGCGGCCACGCGGGCGAACACCTCCCGCTGCAGATCCTCCTCCAGGTCGGTGGGCACGTTCCGGAGAGGCTCCACCCAGTCCCGGATGATCCGCACGGCCTTTTCCTGGCCGATGGACCCGTACAGGTCGGGAGTGATCGACCGGAGCCAATAGGGACCGTGCCGGGTCCCGTCCGGCAGAACACCCCCACCCGCGTAGTCGTCGCGGAACTGCTCGTGCCCGATGAGTGCGGCAAGCAGTTCCCTGCCGTCAGCCGACTCCGCGGAGAAGCTCAGCTGCTTGATGTCGACCCAGCGAAAACCGTGCTCCTTGGGATCCGGCATAGAGCGTCGGAAGTTGATGAAAGTGTCGCCTTCGTGAACGAGCCCGTTGTCCATGGCGCCAGCCTAGGCAGCAGGCCCCCTGGCCGGGTCACGCCCGGGGGTCTGGGTGGGTGTCGGTGGGGCGGCGGACCGCGAGGAGGGCGACGTCGTCGGTGAGGCGACCGTGGGTGTGGTCGAGGACCGCGTCCAGGACCAGGGTCAGCAGACGGGCCGGAGCGACACCGGCCGGCTCGTCCGCGGCCAGCCGCTCCAGCCAGGTCCGCAACGGGAAGTACTCCCCCGTGGGGCTCCGCGCCTCCGTCACCCCGTCCGTCACCAGCAGCACCGTCTCGCCCCGTCCGAAAGGCACACGCCGCACCGCCGGCGTCATGCCGACCAGATCGGCCATGCCGATCGGCGCGCCCGCCTGCTCGGGCAGCCGCCGCACACCCTGCGGCCCGATCACCAGCGGCCCCTCGTGCCCGAAATTCACCACCTCCACGACATCGGCATCGTTCTCGGGAAAGGCCAGAACGACCGCGGTCGCGAAACGCTCCATGTCGTCACCGCAGGCCTCACGCAGGCGGTTGTGCCGGACCAGACCGTTGTCCATCCGCCATGCCACCACGTCCAGATCACGCTCGTGATAACCCGCCTCCCGGAAAGCACCGGTCACCGCACCGGCCGTCGACACAGCGGGCAAACCCTTTCCCTGGACGTCGCCCAGAACCACCCGCGCCCCGAAAGGGGTGTCCAAGACGTCGTAGAAATCACCACCGACTTGCGCCTCCACATCCGCCGCCTGATAACGCGCAGCGGAATCCACACCGCCCCACCCGGGCGGAATGGGGCGCAGAATGACCTCCCGCGTCGCCTCCGCGGAACTCTGCAAATGACGCACGTACGTATATGCGCGCACCCGCAGAATGGAGGTCAGAACGGCAAGAACCGAAGCCGTCACCTGCAGGAGGAAATCCTCCGTCCGGATCACCGCCTCCGGATGGACCACGTCGATCCACCGATTCAGCCCCAGAACCAGCACGGCGAAAAAGGCTGTCATCCACGGCGAGCACACACCCGCCGCAAGCAGAGGCACCATCAGCAGCCAATTCACGACACGAATCGACGGCCCCAACTCCCCCACCAGGAAAATCACCAGCAAACAACCCGCCGGCAACAACCACGCGACCCCGGAAGGGCGCCTCGGCGCGGGCCCGCCGTCTCCCGCCGGCCCACCCCCACCGAAATAACCACTGCGAAGAGCGCGCATCATCACCCACCCAGTCTCCACTCCGCCCACAACCCAGCAGGAACAACCACACCGAGCCGCAGTGCTTTTCCGACGGGGCCACCGATCGGGTGGTGGCCACCGTGCGGGGGGGCGGGGTCGAGCGGGCCGTCCGGGTGACGGTGAGGAGGAGGAGCGACCCACGGTACGGCTGAGGTCCGAGGACGCCCGCCGGTGCGGTGCGGGCAGGGGCGCCGTCGTGCGGACGTGGTGTGTCAGGCGTCGGCGAGGAGGGGGTCGTAGGGGGTGTTCGGCCGGCGGCCCGACATGAAGGAGAGGAAGTCGCCCACGAAGGCGCTGCGCCCGTAGGTGCCGTCGGTGGTGACCAGGTCACGGTGGAAGGCGGTGCGGAAGAGCGCGCGGTACTCGTCCGCGTCGATGGTGCCGTTGCCGTCCTTGTCGCAGGCGTCGAAGAGGACCTCGGCGACGCGGATGAGCGCGGGGCCGGCGAGGGACGGAACGGCGGCGGCGTACTCGTCGATGCCGACCCTGCCGTCGCCGTCCGTGTCGAGGCTGGTCTGGAGCTCCTTCCACCAGGCGGCGAAGGCGTCGTAGAGGCGGGTCTCCTCGGGCTCGTCCAGGTCGAGGCGGGTGGCCAGTTCGCGTGCCATGGCGGCGAGGTCGGGCCAGTCGAGGTGGCCGTCCCCGGTCTGGTCGAGCACCTGGTGGAAGAACTCCTCCGCCGAGCGGCGGCCCTCTCCGGTGGCCGTCGTGGTGGGCGGGACCGGGTCGGGGTGGGTCCCGGTGTCGCCGCCGAGGGGGGTGACGAGGCGGAGCAGGGCCGTGGCGCGCTTCACCCGGGCGCGCAGGGCGCTGACGGTCCGCGCCCGGGGGTCGTCGCTGTCGGGCGAGAGGGAGAGGGTCTCGATGATGGTCCCGGCGTCGATCCAGCCCTTCGGCAGGAAGCGGGCGAGGCCGGCGGCGAGGTAGGCGCCCTGCATGAGGGTGGGGGCGCCGGGCGTCTCGGGCAGGCCCGCCTTGCGCCGGTAGGACTCGGGCAGTGAGGCGACGGTGATCGCGCCGAGGAGCGGGCCGACGACGGCGCGGCCGGCCGCCCACAGGGTCGGCGCGCCGTCGAGCAGTGCCGGGGCGGGCAGGTGGTCGAAGAGCCGGAAGAGGATGACGCGGGCCGCTTCGGTGTCCTCCAGTTCGTCCTCGACGACCCGGTCGAAGTAGCGCCAGAAGTCGTTGAGGTTCTCGGGGAGCTCCCTGGCGTCGCCGTCGAGCGCGGCGAGGTAGGCGCGGTACTCGGCGTACGTGCGCTCCATGGTGTCCTGGTCGAGCGGTTGGCCGCTCAGCCGGCACATGGTGACGGCGCTCTCGAAGAGGGTGGCGACCACCCACGCGCGGGTCGGGCGGTCCATGGCGTCGTAGGCCCGGCCGCGGGCGTCGGTGCCGCTCATGCGGGCGTGCAGCCGGTTGAGGCGGGCGGCCTCCCGTTCCCGGACCGCGGGGTCGGCGTCGAACATGCGGCGCATGCTGACGAAGGTGTTGCGCAGCCGGCGCCAGGGGTGGGCGATGAAGGTGGAGTTCTCGGCGAGTGCGGCACCGACCTGCGGGTGGGCGGCTTCCAGGACGGTGGCGCGGATGAGGGCCAGCGCCCAGCGCGGGTCGTCGAAGAAGGCGCGGAACGACGAGTCCTCCGGCGACCGGGGTGTCCCCTCGGCCGCGCCGGTACCGGTACCGGTGCCGCTGCCGGTGCCTGTGCTTGCGGTTGTCATCGGGTGTCTCCGTTCGTCTGGGTCGGCACGCCGCCGAAGCGGCGGTCACGGCCCCGGTAGGTGTGCAGGCAGGCGAGGAAGTCGGGGGCACGGAAGTCCGGCCAGAGCACCTCGGGGAAGACCCATTCGGCGTAGGCCACCTGCCAGAGCATGAAGTTGGAGATGCGCTGTTCGCCGGAGGTGCGGATGGCGAGGTCGACGTCCGGGGTGTCGGGGAACGGCAGGTGGTCCGCGAAGAGTTGCTCGGTCACCTCGTCGGCCGGTGTCCCGGCGCGGATCAGCGACCTGGCGGCCTCGACGATGTCCCGGCGGCCGCCGTGGTCGAAGGCGACGGTCAGGGTCATCCCCCGGTTCTCGGCGGTGAGCGTCGCCAGGTCCTCGAAGTCCTGGGCCAGGTGGCGCGGGATGCGCGGGTCCGAGGCCCCGAGGAAGCGGCAGCGGATGCCGCGGGCGAGCAGCAGCGGCGCGTGCTTGCGGACGACCCGGCGCACCAGGCGCATCAGGTAGTCGACCTCGGGGCCGGGACGGCTCCAGTTCTCGGTGGAGAAGGCGTACAGGCTGAGCCACTGGACGCCGGCCGCCCGGGCGGCCTCGATGATGTCGACGACGGTGGTCTCCGCGGCCCGGTGGCCCGCCGTCCGGGGCAGCGAACGCTGCTGTGCCCAGCGGCCGTTGCCGTCCATCACGCAGGCCACGTGCCGCGGCACGGCACGGGCCGGCGCTTCGTGCCGCCGCTGCTCGGCGTCGTCCCCCGGGCCGGCGGGACGGTCCACCGTCGCCGCGCCCGCCTGCCGGATGCCGTGGTACGCCACGGCCGGTCCCGTGCCGCCCCGAGCGGCACGGTCGGCCTTCCCGCGTTCGGTCACTTCCACCCCGCGTCCCCCCTGTCACGCCCGCCCCACCGGGGCGTTGTCTGTGAGGAGTCTGGAGGCGTGGAGGGGGCGTGATCGGCCGAACGGGTGGGATGTCACCCTTGGGTCATGTGCGCGAGTCCTCGCGGGTGGGGGGCTTTCTCCGGTAAACGCGGATCGGTGATCTTTTCGGCCGCTGCCTCACCCGTCGCCGCGCGTGCGGTTAGAGGAGGGTGAGGATGCGGGGGCCTTCGTCCGTGACGGCGACGGTGTGCTCGATGTGGGCGGCGCGGCTGCCGTCGGCGGTGCGCAGGGTCCAGCCGTCGGGGTCGACCCGGTAGGCGTCGCGGCCGCCCGCCATCAGCATGGGTTCGATGGCGAGGGTCAGACCGTGGCGCAGGCGGTAACCGCGGCCGGGGCGGCCGCGGTTGGGCAGGTGGGGGTCCTCGTGCATCCGGCGGCCGATGCCGTGTCCGCCGAAGTCGGCGGGCATGCCGCAGCCGGCGGCGTGGGCGACCGAGCCGACGGCGTGGGAGATGTCACCGGTGCGGCCCCCGGCCCGGGCCGCGGCGATGCCGGCGTCGAGGGCCCGCTGGGTGGCGTCGATGAGCTCCAGGTCGGCAGGGCGCGGGGTCCCGACGGTGAAGGTGATGGCGGCGTCGCCGGTCCAGCCGTCGAGCTCGGCGCCGCAGTCGACGCTCACCAGGTCGCCGTCCTCGAGCCGGTAGGCGGTCGGGATGCCGTGGACCACGGCGTCGTTCACCGACGTGCAGACGACGGCCGGGAACGGGACGGGGGCGAAGGAGGGCTGGTAGCCGAGGAACGGCGAGCGTGCTCCGGCCTCGTCCAGGACCGCGCGGGCCGCCTCGTCGAGCTCCCGCAGCGACACGCCGACCCCGGCCGCGTCACGTGCCGCGGCCAGGGCGCGCGCCACGACGCGTCCCGCCTCCCGCATGGCGTCGAGCGCCGCGTCCGTCTTGATCTCGACCATGTGCTGTGACTCCCCGCATCCGGATGGACCCAATACTTATACCGGTATTAGTATCACGGTCATGGTGCGCACTCCACTGACCCCCTGGGAACGCGAACGCGGCGAGCGGTTCGGCGCGCTGCTGCGCCGGGCACGCGGCGACCGGAGCATGGCCGAGGTCGCCGCCGCGGCCGGTGTCTCCGCCGAGACCCTGCGGAAGATCGAGACCGGCAGGGCCCCGACGCCGGCCTTCTTCACCATCGCCGCCCTCGCCGCCGCGCTCGAGGTCTCCCTCGACGAGCTCGCGGCGGCCTGCGCGCACGAGGCCGAGCAGGCGGAACGGACGCCGCTGTCGGCGTGAGACGGCGTACCCCGCTCGCCCGTCGTGACGCGACGGCGCGGTTGCTCAGGGCACGGGTCCGTGGCCCCGGTGCGTCCCGGACGGCGCGGGGCGAGGCATGTGCTGGTCAGCCGAGGCGGGAGCGGAAGGTGCGCCGGTAGGTGTCCGGGGGGACGCCCACCGTCCGGTGGAAGTGGCGGCGCAGGGTGGTGGCGGTGCCCACGCCGGTAGCGGTGGCGATGGAGTCGATGCCGTCGTCGGTGGTCTCGAGCAGTTCCTGCGCGTGGCGGATGCGCTGGGTGAGCAGCCAGCGCAGCGGAGTGGTGCCCGTGACGGAGCGGAAGAGGCGGGTCAGGTGGCGGGAGCTCATCCCCGCCTTGCGGGCCAGGTCCTCGACGGTCAGCGGCTGGTCGATCCGTTCGACCGCCCACGGCAGCAGGTCGGCCAGCGGGTGGTTGTCGGGTGTGGGCACCGGGGTGGCGACGAACTGGGCCTGTCCGCCGTCCCGGTGCGGCGGGACCACCAGCCGGCGGGCCACCGCGTTCACCACCGCCGAGCCGCGGTCCAGGCGGACCACGTGCAGGCAGAGGTCCATCGCCGCGGCCTTGCCCGCCGAGGTCAGCACGCTGCCGTTGTCCACGTAGAGGACGTCCGGGTCGACCTCCACCCGCGGGTGGCGCGCCTTCAGTTCGTCCGTGTGCGCCCAGTGCGTCGTGGCGCGCAGGCCGTCGAGCAGGCCGGCCGCGGCCAGGACGAACGCGCCGGTGCACAGGGACACCACGCGGGCCCCCGCGTCGTGTGCCGCCCGCACCGCCGCCACCAGTTCGGCGGGCAGCGGCTCGTCGAGGTCCGCCCAGCCCGGCACGACCACCGTGTCGGCGTCCGCCAGGCCCTCCAGTCCGCGGTCCGGTTCGAGGAGGAACCTGCCGCTGCCCACCGGCCGCGGGCCGCACACCACCAGCTCGTACCACGGTCCGGTCACCGCCGCCGGCCGGCTCCCGAACACCTCGACGGCCAGGGCGAGTTCGAAGTTCAGCATGCCGTCGGTGACGGCGATCGCGACGGTGTGATCCATGTCCGGAAGTGTACGCATCGTGTCACTGCAGACACTCACGGATGGCCGACACCGCCCGACAGGATGGTCATCGACAGCGCGCACACCGCCCGGCGACCGCCGGCCACGGAAGGTGGCGCCGACACCGAGGAGACACCATGCGTGAGGTAGCCGTCTACGGGGCGTACGGGCACACCGGCCGGTTCGTGGTCGCCGAGCTGCGGGCGCGGGGTTACCGTCCCGTGCTCACCGGACGGGACGCCGAGAAGCTGAAGGCGCTCGCCGCCACCGAGGACGGGCTGGAGGTCCGTCCCGCCGCGGTCGACGATGCCGCCGCCCTCGACGTCGCCCTCGCCGGCACCGTCGCCGTCGTGAACTGCGCGGGTCCCTTCGCCGAGACCGCCGCCCCCGTGATCGAGGCCGCGCTGCGGGCCGGCATCCCCTACGTCGACGTCGCCGCCGAGATCGAGGCCAACGTCGACACCATCGCCCGGTACGCCGACCGGGCCCGGGAGGCCGGCACCGTGGTGGTTCCCGCCATGGCCTTCTACGGCGGTCTCGGCGACCTCCTGGTCACCGCCGCCCTCGGCGACCGGACCGACGCCGACGAGGTCCACGTCGCCTACGGCCTCAACAGCTGGCACCCCACCGCCGGGACGCGCGTCGCCGGCGCCGTCTCGCGGCGCCGCCGCGAGGGCCGCCGGGTCCGCTACTCGGGCGGCCGCCTGGAGTACCGTGACGACGCCGCCCCCACGCTCACCTGGCCCTTCCCCGAGCCGGTCGGTGCGCGCGAGGTCATCGGCGAGTTCTCCATGGCCGACATCGTCACCGTGCCCAGCCACCTCGCGGTGCCCGAGGTCCGCACCTACATGACCGTCGAGGCCGCCCGCGACATCGCCTCCCCCGACACCCCCACCCCCTCCGCCGCCGACGAGCAGGGCCGGTCCGACCAGACCTTCCTGGTCGACGTCCTCGTGCGCCGCGACGGGGTCGAGCACCGCGCCACCGCCCGGGGACGCGACATCTACGCCGTCACGGCCCCCCTCGCCGTCGAAGCCGTCGACCGGATCCTCACCGGCCGCACCCGCGCCACGGGCGTCGCCACCGCCGGGCGCGTGTTCGACGCCCCGGACTTCCTGCGGGCGCTGTCCGAGCACCTGACCGTCGAGCTGAACGACTGATCCCCGGGTGTTCCGGGTCGAGCCGCAACTGTTCGGACCGGGAGGGCAGGGGCGGCAGGTGGAGGATCTTGCGGCGTCCCGTGAAATGACGTGCGGCCGGACGCGGGAGCGGGGAGGCTGGACCGGTGGACGAGGGCCGGGAAGTGGTGCGGGTCGTGGGCCGGGTGCTGGGCGGCGACGTCGTCGGCTGCTACCTGTACGGGTCGTCCGTACTGGGAGGGCTGCGCCCGGCGAGCGACGTCGACGTGCTGGTCGTCACCCGCGGGCGGATGGACGAACCGCAGCGCCGGGAGCTCCTCGACGGGCTGCGGGCCGTCTCCGGCACGCGCGCCGGTGCGCGTCCGCTCGAGGTCACCGTGGTCGTGCGGTCCGACGTCCGGCCGTGGCGGTATCCGCCGACGGCCGACTTCCTCCACGGGGAGTGGCTGAGCGAGGAGTACGAGGCCGGGCTGGTTCCGCGACGGACGCCGATGCCGGACCTGGCCCTGACGATCACCATGGTCCTGTCCGGCGACCGCGCGCTCACCGGCCCCGCCCCGGCGCGGGTCCTCGACCCCGTCCCGCACGCCGACCTGGTGCGGGCCTCCGTCGAGGGGCTTCCCGACCTGCTGGACGAGCTGGCCACCGACACCCGCAACGTCCTGCTGACCCTGGCCCGCGTCTGGTACACGCTCGGCACGGGCCGGATCGCGCGGAAGGACACCGCGGCCGACTGGGCGCTCGCCCGGCTCCCGCCGGAGTTCCGCCCGGCGCTGGAGCACGCGCGGCGCCTCTACCTCGAGTCCGGTTACGCGGAGGAGTCGTGGAGCGAGGAGCTGCGCGCGGGGGTGCGGCCGCTGGCGACGCGGGTGCTCGCCGAGATCGACCGGCTGCGCCCGCCCGGTCACCCGCCGGCACGAGGGGCCTCCCGGACGAACGCGGCCAGTTCGTCGGCGGATTCCGGAGTGAGACGGTAGAAGCCCTGGAGGCCGGTCGAGTTCTCGAGGCGGTCGTCGACGACGTGCTTCAGCTGCCGTGTCCGCCCCTTGAGGTTGCGCCAGGTGAGGCGGGACAGGAGGTCCCCGGGGATGGGCAGGTCGAAGCGCACGGGCGTGGCGTCGACGTGCACGGGCTCCGCCCCGCAGCCGCCGGAGCCGAGCATCCACCAGTCGTCGTGGCCGGGGAACGGCGGGTCCTCCCAGGTCGCCCGCGGGGCTCCGCAGCACTCCTGGTGGTCCCGGTCGACCACGCGCATCCGGGTGACGACGTGGACGACGCACCGGTCGACGTGGAGCGCGTACACCTCGTCCCCGGCCACGGCCCGCGACCACGTGGGGAGGGAGGAGTGCACGCCGCTGAAGGCGACGGGCGGCCGCTCCCCCACCAGGCCGGCCTTGCGCAGCGCACTGCATCTCTCGTGGGTCCACAGGACGGTGAAGGCGTCGGTCATGCGGATCATCGTAAGGACGGGGTCCGACAGTGCGTTCGGGCCTGATGCGACGGCAGATCCCCTGGTGGGGCGGGGTGTCGGGGGAACCGGCCCGGCGGGCGGCCCGTCAGGCGCCGGTGTCCGCCAGCCAGGCCAGCAGCCGGCCCCGGGACCAGCAGCGGCCGACGGCCTCGACCGTCGTGGCGGGTCCGTCGTACAGCGCGATGCCGAGGATGCTGTGGCCGGAGGCATGGCGGTCGCCGAAGGTCGGTACCGACGGCGCGACGCCGACCCCCTCCGCCGACACCCACGCCACCGGCCGCCGCGCCGCAGCCTCGTCGAGGCGGTGCAGGAACCGCAGCCGGCTCTCGGGTGGAAGCCGCGCGAGCGCCCAGGCGGTGGTGACGACCGGCAGGGCGTCGGCGGGAACGGCGGCGAAGGCCTCGGGGAGCGTCTCCAGGGGGTCGCCGCGCACGAGCAGCGGAGGGTTCTGCTCCGTCAGCGCGATCTCGGCGTCGAGCAGGGCGGCCGCCTCGTGCCGGTCCGGCGGCAGGCAGGCGCGCAGCCACCCGGCCTCCTCCGCGTCGGTCACGTCGATCGGGTCGTGGTCCAGGCCGAAGCGCGCGGCCACCCGGGGCAGGTTCCGTACCGGGAGGGGCCGGTCCCCGACGACCCCGGCGGACTGCCGCACGGGCGAGGAGGCGTCGCCCAGTGTCTGGCCGTTGCCGTACGCGACGGTCGCGTGGACGGCGTTGAGGTTGAGGCCGGCGGAGCAGCCGACGTCGATCAGGGCGATCCGCGGGGCGCCGAGCCGGTGCGCGGCCTCGGCGACGAGCGGCAGGAGCACGGTGTGGCGTCCGGTCTCTTCGGCGCGGACCCGCCGCCGCCCGGCGATCGCCGCGACCTGGCCGGCCAGCCGCGGGAGGGCGGCGACGGCCGCGACGGCCGCCGCGTCGGGGTCGCCCGCGGTGTAGGCCGCCGCGAGTTCGGGGGCCTGCCCGGTCAGGGCGAGGTGGTGCAGGGCGGCGAGGACGAGCGCCGGCTGCCGCCGGCGGGCGGGCGCCTCCTCCACGGCCCGCAGGGCGGCGTCGGACGCGCCGACGGCGAGGGCCACCCGCTCGTACAGCGGCGAGACCCGTGCGGCGCCGGTCTTGCCGAAGCGCCGGAAGGCGTCGGCGAGGGTGCGGGGTTTCGGGGCGGTCGCGGGCCGGCTGCCGGGCATGCGGGGAGTCTAGGCGGCGGGGTGACCGGCTCGGAGCGGTTCCCGGGAGCCGGAGCCCAGCGCTTCGAACGTATACTCGATTGCGTGACCGATCCCGATGCCGAGCCCTCACGGCTCGCCCTTCTGCGCTTCCTCGAGCGGGTGCAGCAGCGCGACCTGGAGCGCACCCGGCGGTGGATCGCGCAGGAGGAGCAGCGGGCGGCGGCGGTCCGGGACCGCCGGGCCGACGGCTGCCCGGAGCCCGAGTGGCTGATCGAGCACGGGCTGACCGGCCGCTCCCCCGTCTACGTGCATGTGGGCGGTTGCTGGAGCGGCGGCAGGCGCAGTCGTGCCGTCGCCCGGGACCAGGCGCGCCGTGCCCTGGCCGACGGGATCCAGCCCTGCCCCCAGTGCCGGCCGGACACGGAGCTCGGCCTGCTGGAGTGAGGGGCCCGGGCCCCCGGGACACGGGCCCGCCCCCGGCCCGGGGGAGCGGGCGTTCGGGGGCGGGTCCGCGGTGCGGCGACGTGCGGGCTGTGGGACGCCGCACCAGGTCTCGGGTCAGGCTCCGGGGACGACGCCGGTGCGGGCGACCTCGGAGTACCAGCGGGCGCTGGCCTTGGGGATGCGGGTGCCGGTCGGGTAGTCCACGTAGACGGCGCCGAACCGCTTGCTGTAGCCGTAGCCCCACTCGAAGTTGTCCAGCAGGGACCACAGGAAGTAGCCCCGGACGTCCGTACCGTCCTCGATGGCGCGGTGGACGGCGGCCAGGTGGTCGCGCACGTAGTCGATCCGGGCCGGGTCGTTGACGTTGCCCTCGGGGTCGGCGTAGTCGTCGAAGGCCGCGCCGTTCTCCGTGATGATCAACGGGAGGTCGGGGAACTCGGTGCCGAAGCGGCGCAGCAGCTCGTACAGGCCGGTGGCGTCGACGGCCCAGCCCATGGCGGTGGTCTCGCCGGGCGGCTGGTGGAAGGCGACCTCGTCGGCGGCGGGCCAGGGGGTGTGGGCGCTGCGGCCGTGTCCGTCGGAGGTGTGGGTGCCCGAGCCGTCGGCGCGGGAGACCACGGTGGGCGTGTAGTAGTTGACGCCGAGGAAGTCCAGGGGCTGGTGGATCTGCCGGAGGTCGCCGTCGTGGACGAAGGACCAGTCGGTGAGCGTACCGGTGTCCTTGAGGAGGTCCTCGGGGTAGGCGCCCTCGAGCATCGGGCCGGTGAAGACCCGGTTGGCCAGCGCGTCGATGCGGCGGACCGCGTCCCTGTCGTCCTCGGTCCGGCTGAGGGGCCGCACGTGGTGGATGTTGAGCGTGACCGAGCACTGGGCGTCCGCCGGGAGCGCGGCGCGCAGCGCCTGGACGGCCAGGCCGTGACCGAGGTTGAGGTGGTGGGCGGCGCGCAGGGCGTCGACGGGGTTGGTGCGGCCGGGGGCGTGCACGCCGGAGCCGTAGCCGAGGAAGGCGCTGCACCAGGGCTCGTTCAGGGTGGTCCAGGTCTTGACCCGGTCGCCGAGGGCGTCGGCGGCCAGGCCCGCGTACTCGGCGAACCGCTCGGCGGTGGCGCGCTCGGGCCAGCCGCCGGCGTCCTCGAGCTCCTGGGGCAGGTCCCAGTGGTAGAGGGTGGCGACCGGCTTGATGCCCTTCTCCAGCAGCTCGTCGACCAGGCGCCGGTAGAAGTCGAGCCCCTTCTGGACGGCCGGGCCCCGGCCGGTGGGCTGGATCCGCGGCCAGGCCAGGGAGAACCGGTAGGCGCCGATGCCGAGGTCGGCCATCAGGGCGACGTCCTCGCGCCAGCGGTGGTAGTGGTCGGTGGCGATGTCTCCGGTGTCGCCGTTGCGGACCTTGCCCGGGGTGCGGGAGTAGGTGTCCCAGATGGACGGCGTGCGCCCGTCCTCGGCGGCGGCGCCCTCGATCTGGTAGGAGGCGGTCGCGGAGCCCCAGAGGAAGCCCTGCGGGAAGGTGAGGCCGGCGCCGGGGGTGGAGGTGGCGGCCTGTGCGGCGGTGCCCATGTTTTTCCTTTTCGCGTTGGGGGACGAGGGGGACGAGTGGGGGTTGCCTGGTGTGCGTTCTCCGTCAGCCCTTGACGGCGCCCGCCATGACGCCGCTGACGATCTGGCGGCCGAAGACGATGAACATCAGCAGCAGGGGCAGCGTGCCGAGCAGCGCGCCCGCCATGATGAGGGACTGGTCGCGGATGTAGCCGGCGCTGAGCTGGGTGAGCGCGACGGGGACCGTGGGGTTGGTCATGTCGAGCGCCACGAACGGCCAGAAGAAGTCGTTCCAGGCGTGCACGAACGTGATCATGAAGAGCACCGCCATCGCGGGGCGCGCGATGGGCAGGACGATGCTCCAGAAGATGCGCAGCGAGTGCGCGCCGTCGACGCGGCCGGCCTCGACGAGTTCGTCGGGCAGCGCCTCGGACAGGTACTGGCGCATGAAGAAGACGCCGACGGCGCTGACGAGGGTGGGGAAGATGACGGCGGGCAGCCGCTGCGACCAGCCCAGCTCGGCCATCATCATGAACAGCGGTACCACGCCCAGCTGCGGCGGCACCATCATGGTGCCGATGACCAGCATCAGCAGGATGTTGCGTCCCTTGAAGCGCAGCTTGGCGAAGGCGAAGCCGGCCAGCGTCGCGAACATCACCGTGGACATGGCGATGACACCGGCCACGATCAGGCTGTTGATCATGGCCTGGCCCATCGCCGCCTCGTCCCAGGCGCGGGCCAGGTTGCTGAAGAGGTTCGGGCCCGGCAGGAACGGCGGCGGCGTCTCGCTCACCCGCGTGTTGTCGGTGGAGGCCGCCACCATCGTCCAGTACAGCGGGAAGATCGACAGGAGGGCCGTGATCCCGAGGAGGATGTAGGCGAGCGGGCCGGCGTGGTGCTGGCGGCCGGCGCCCTGGCGCAGGGAGATGCGGCCGGTGGGCGGCTTGGCCGGGTCGGCGGTCCGGGCCGGCGTCTTCGTCGGGACCGGGAGGCTTTCTGTGGTCATGGAGGTCTCTCCTGGTCAGGACGTGCGGGAGCGCAGGCGCTTGATCAGTGCCTGGGCCGCGAAGACGATGATGAGGAGGAGGAACATCGCCCAGGCGACGGTCGCCGAGCGGCCCATCTGGTAGTTCTTCCAGCCCTCCTCGTACAGCAGCAGGCCCAGCGTCTGGTACTGGTTGTCCACGCCGCCGGAGATGCCGTTGGGGCCCTGGCCGAAGATGAGCGGCTCACCGAAGAGCTGGGTGGCGCCGATGGTGGACAGCACGATGGTGAAGACCACGGTGGAGCGGATGCCGGGCACCGTGACGTGGATGAACTGCTTCCAGCGCGAGGCTCCGTCGATGGCCGCGGCCTCGTAGCGCTCGGCGGGGATGGCCTGCATGGCGGCCAGGTACAGCAGGGCGTTGTATCCGGTCCAGCGCCAGATGACGATCGTGGAGATGGCGAGCTGGGCGGGCCACTTGTCGCCCTCCCAGTTCACCGGGTCGATGCCGAACAGGCCGAGACCCCAGTTGATCATGCCGAAGTCACGCTCGAAGATCATGGTGAACACCAGGGCGGCGGCGCCGACCGAGGTGGCGTAGGGCACGAGCGAGGCGACCCGGAAGAACAGCGAGCCGCGCATCCGGTAGTTGAGCAGGTGGGCGAGGCCGAGCGCCATCAGCAGCTGCGGCACCGTGGAGATGATGCCGATGGTGATGGTGTTGCCGAGCGCGTTCCAGAACCGCGTGTCGCTCCAGAGTTCGACGTAGTTGTCGAACGCCACCCACTCCATGATGTCCAGAGTGGCCAGTTCCACCCGGTGCAGGGAGATCCACGAGGTGTACACGAGCGGGTAGAAGCTGAACGCGGCGAACACGACGAAGAACGGCGCCACGAACACGTAGGGCGCGCCCTTGACGTCCAGCCGGTGCAGCAGCGCGCCGCGACGGCGACGGCCGCCGTCGCCGGCCTTCGGGGCAGGGCCTTCGCGTCCCTCGCCGATCTGAGCCTTGGTGGTGGAGGTGGCCACCGGACTTCCTTCCTGAGAGCAGAGGTACGAGCCGGGGTCCGGGCCCGCCGGTGTGCGTCACCGGCGGGCCCGGGCTGCCGGGAGGAGCTACGGTCAGCCGACCGCCTTCTCGATGCGCTCCGAGGTGGTCTGCCACGCCTCGTCCCGCGGCGTTCCCCCCTCGACCAGGGCCAGGCCCTGGGAGAAGATGTCCTTGATCGAGCCGTCCTTGCGGCCCAGGACCTGCTCGTCCGGGATCTCCTGGGCGGCCTCGCCGAAGATCCTGCCGATCGGGGCGCCGCTGAAGTACTCAGAGGTCCGGTCCTTGACGGCCGGGTCCTCGAGGGCCACCTGCGAGGAGGGCACGCTGCCCTGCTGCTTGAAGATGTGGGCCTGCTGCTCGGGGGCGGTCAGCCAGGCGACGAGCTTCTTGGCCTCCTCCTTCACCGGGCTGGCCTCGACCACGCCGAGGAAGGAGCCGCCCCAGTTGGCGCCCTTGGGGGCCTTGGTGACGTCCCACTTGCCCTTGTGCTTGTCGCCGGCCTTCTCACCGATGTGGCCGAGCATCCAGGCCGGACAGACGGTGGTGGCGAAGGTGCCGTTGGACAGGCCCGGGTCCCAACCCGGCTGGAACTGCGGCAGCTTGGCGGACAGGCCGGACTCCGCCGCCTCGGTGGCGAGGTTCCACGCCTCCTCGACGGCCGGGTTGTCCTGGTAGATCAGCTCGCCCTGGGCGTTGTAGAACTGCTCCGAGTGGCCGTAGATCATGGCGTTGAACAGGCCGCTGGAGGCGTCGATGTAGGCGACCTTGCCGCCCTTGTGGTTCTTCTTGAAGGTCTTGCCGACCTCCACGAACTTGCCCCAGTCGCCCTCCCACAGCTTGGCGACCTCTTCGCGGTCGGTGGGCAGACCGGCGGCCTCGAAGTGGTCCTTGCGGTAGCAGACGGCCATCGGGCCGATGTCGGTGCCGAGGCCGAGGACCTTGCCGTCCTTGGTGGTGATCTGCGCCTGCTTCCAGGGCAGGAAGTGGTCGGTGTCCGCCATCCCCTTGAAGTCGGCGAACTTGTCGGCCTGCGTGTCGACGATCTCCTTGGCCCGGCCGATCTCGATGCCCTGGATGTCCTTCAGGCCCTTGCCGGCCGCCAGCTTGGTCTGCAGCGCGGTGTAGTAGGTCTGCTCGTCGCCGGCCACCTCGGCCTGGATGTCGACGTTGGGGTTCTCCTTCTCGTACTGCTCGATGAGGCCGGTCTCCTTGAAGCCCATCACCCCGTACATGCCCATGGTGATGACGACCTTGCCGTCCTTCTTGCCGCCACCGGTGACGGACTCGTCGCCGCCGCCGCAGCCGGCGAGGAGCGACATGGCGCCGACGGCCGCGACCAGCGCGACCGCTTTCGTACGCAACGACCTGTTGACAGGGGTCATGTTTCTTCCTCCAAGCGACGGCGCTGACGCACCGGAGTTACGAGGTCTGTAAAGAGCCACGGCAAGCGGGACGGTTCAGGGCGAACGCGTCTGAATCGCCGGGTGGGAACGTTCCCAACGCGTGGTGGGAACGTTCCCACCGGCGGATGGAACACTCGTACGTACGACCGCTCATGTCAATATCGTGAAACCAACTTGTTGCCGGGACCGTGCTCGCGGTTCAAGGGAGCGTGCTCGCACCGGTGGCCGTCCGGGCCGCCGGGCGTCTGCCACAATTGCGGCGATCATGCTCGCGGTCGATGCCGCGGTCGCCGAGGGAGAAGTGCATGTCACAGGGCCGCCCGCCCACGATCAAGACCGTCGCCGCCCGTGCCGGAGTGGGGCGGACCACGGTCTCCCGCGTCCTCAACGGCTCGGAGCTCGTCAGCACCGAGGCGCGGGCCCGGGTCCTGAAGGCGATCGAGGAACTCAACTACGTTCCCAACTCGGTCGCCCGGGGTCTGGTGACCAGCCGGACCGAGTCGGTGGCCCTGGTGATTCCCGAGTCGGAGAGCCGGCTCGGTTCCGAGCCGTTCTTCGCCGCGCTGATCCGCGGGGTCAGCGGGGCGCTCACCGAGACCGGCACCCAGCTCCAACTGGTGCTGGTGCGGGACCAGTTGGAGCGGGATCAGCTGACCGCCTCGATCGCCACCCGCCGCGTGGACGGGGTGCTGCTGGTGTCGGTGCGCGCCCAGGAGCGGGTGGCGGCCATGCTGGAGGAGATGCGGCTGCCCACCGTGCTGGCCGGCCGCCGCGGCGAGGACGAGCGGCTGAGCTACGTCACCTCGGACAACGTCGGCGGAGCCACGGCGGCGGTCGGCCACCTGCTGGACCGGGGGCGGCGCCGGGTGGCCACGATCACCGGCGCCCTGGACATGGACGTGGGCGTGGGCCGGCTCGCGGGCTGGCGCCTGGCGCACGAGCGGGCGGGCCTGCGGGCGGACGAGTCGTTGGTGGAGGCCGGGGACTTCTCCGAGGAGGGCGGTCGGCGGGCGATGCGTTCACTTCTCGAACGCGCGCCGGATCTGGACGCCGTCTTCGCCGCGTCCGACCTGATGGCGGTGGGGGCCCTGGCCGAGCTGCGCTCGCTGGGGCGACGGGTGCCGGACGAGGTCGCGGTCGTCGGCTTCGAGGACTCCGTGCTGGCCCGGCACACCAATCCGCCGCTGTCGACGGTGCGTCAGCCGGTGGAGGAGGTCGGCCGGACGATGGCGCGGATCCTGCTCGCGGAGATCGCCGACGCGGACGCGGAGCGGCAGCACGTGACGCTGCCCACGGAGCTGGTGGTGCGGGAGTCCTCCTGATCCGCGCCCGGGCCGGGGCCGCGGTCCGTCGCGCCTGGGGCCGCGGCGGGCGAGGCGGTCAGTGGTAGGGGCCGTGGCGGCCGAGGGTGTCCACGGGGGTGGCGCCGGGGCGGGTCCACTGGGGCGCCGGTCGGCTCGTCGGGCCCCAGGTCGCGTTGCCGTCCGCGTCCGTGCGCCAGTACCAGCACGGCTCGTTCCCCTCGGGCCGCCCCTCGGGCTTGTCCTCCCACGCCTCGCCGCGCCCGTAGGGCGTCATGTCCAGCAGGCCCATGGAGCCGTTGGCGCGCTCGGTGCCCCGGCCGGTGGTGGCGTACGTGAGGAAGGTGCGCTCCCCGTCGCGGAGGTAGGAGGTGAGGTACCCCATGCCGCCGCCGACCGGCTCGTCCAGGCCGCGCACCGAGTACCAGGGCTGGGTGTAGCCCATGAACGCGGTGTACGAGGCGATCTCCTCCCAGGGACCCGTGGTCACCAGGGCGAACGAGACGCCGCGGGCGTTGAGGTACACGGCGTCCCTCAGGTGCCAGGCGGTGGTGGTGCAGCCCTCGCACTGGCCCTGGGGCGGAGCGCCGTCGTACCACATGTGCTTGTACACGACGAGCTCCTCCCGCCCCTGGAAGAGGTCGAGGAAGGGGACCGGCCCGTCGCGGCCGACGACCTCGACGGTGCCGTCGAACTCGACCATGGGCAGCCGGCGGCGGGCCGCCGCGATGGCGTCCCCTTCGCGGGTGTGGGCCTTCTCCCGGACCAGGAGTTCGTCACGGGCGGCCTGCCAGGTGGCCCGGTCGACGACGGGCGGGCGGCCGGGGAGCTCGCCGGCGCTGGTCATGGTGTCCTCCGTGGGGGCGTGGGGCCGTGGGGCCGTGGTGTCGGGTCCACTGTCCCGTGCCGGGGCAGCGGTCGCCGGGCGGCCACCCCGACGGTTCACCGGTACAGACCCCCGCGGTGGCCGGAACTCATCGCCGGTCCCGGCCGGAAACCGGGCGTCTTCGCCATGTACAGCGTTCGCTGTACGCTGGACCCATGTCGAAGTCCGTGACCATCCGCGTCCCCGACGAGGTGCACGCCCGGCTGCAGGAGCGGGCGGCCCGGGAGGGCAGCACCGTGACGGCCATCCTGACCGAGGCCGCGCTGCGCGACCCCCGGCTCTCCGACCCCGCCTCGCTGGCCCGTGCCGCGGCGTGGGTGCGGCACCACGCGCAGGAGTTCGCCGAGGCGTTCCCCGAGGAGGAACCGGCCGTCGGCCCGCGCGGCGGCGAGGCCGACGCCGCCTGATGGAACTCCTCGTCGACCTGGCGTGGCTGCTCGAGCGCCAGGCACTGCTCATGCCGCACGAACTGGACGTGGCCGACTACTCCGCCCTGGCCGCCGCCGTCCAGCGGCACCGGGTCAACACGCCGCGCATCGGCTACGAGCCGGACAACGCCTGGCGTGCCGCGGCGCTGCTGGTGACCATCGCCCGGGAGGAGCCGCTGCCCGCCCGCAACTCGTTCTTCGCCGCGCTGGCGGCCGTGGAGTACATGGCGCGGGCCGGGGAGCCGGTGGAGCCGCCGCGGGGGGCGCTGCCCGATCTGCTGAGGCGGGTGCGGACGTACGGGGTGGACGTGTACGCCACCGCCGAGTCGCTGCGCGCCTGGAGGGTCCGGCCGCCGCACCGGGGGTGACGGCTGCCTGCCCGGCGGGGGCCCCAGGTCCGCGGAGTGCGTGGAGTGCGTGGGAGAGGCGTACGGCATGGAGCGCAGGGGGGTGTCGGCTCAGCGGTTCGGGTGGTTCCGGGCGGCGTACGCGGCGAGTGCGTACGGCACCTGGCTCGGGTTCGGGGCGTTCCCCCTGATCGCGATCACGGTGCTGGACTGCGGTCCGGCCGAGGTGGCGGCGCTGGCCGCCACGGGGCGGGCGGTGGGGGCCGTGGCGGCGGTGCCGATCGGGCCGTGGGTGGAGTTCCACCGCAAGCGGCCGGTGATGGTGGCGACCGCTCTGGCCCGCTGCGTGGCCCTGGTGAGCGTTCCCGCGGCGTACGCGCTCGGACTGCTCGGGTTCACGCAGTTGCTCGTGGTCTCCGTGGTCGTCGCGGCCTCCACCATCGCCTTCGGCGCGGCCTGCGGGGCGTACCTGAAGGAGGTGCTGCCGCCGGAGGAGCTGCTGGTGGCCAACGGGCGGCTGGAGTCGACGACCTGGACGGCGACCCTGGTCGGGCCGCCGCTGGGCGGGATGCTGACCGGGGTGTTCGGGCCGGTGACGGCGGTGCTGGCCAACACGGCCGGCCACCTGCTGTCGGCGTTGGGCGTGGTGGCCGTGGGTGGGGCGGAGCCTCGCCCGGAGCGCGCCCCCGCACGGCGGATGCGCGCGGGTGAACTGCTGGCCGGCTGGCGCCATGTGCTGGGCCATCCGGTGCTTCGGCCGCTGTTCCTCAACGCGGTGGTGGTCAACGGGCTGATCATGGCCGCCGAGCCGCTGCTCGCCGTCCTGCTGCTGGGACCTCTCGGGTTCAGCCCGTGGCAGTACGGGCTGGCCTTCGCCGCCCCGTGCGTCGGCGGGCTGGTGGGCTCACGCCTGGCCCGCCGACTCGTGGCGCGGTACGGGCAGCGCCGGGTGCTGCTCACGGCGGGTGCGGCGCGCGTCTGCTGGCCGTTGGGGCTCGCGTTCGTGCGGCCCGGGGTCGGCGGTCTGGTGCTGGTGATCGTCGTGCAGTTCGGCCTGGTGACCTGCTGTGCCGTGTTCAACCCGGTCCTGGCCACCTGCCGGCTCGAGCACACCGGCCGGGACAAGGTGGCCCGCACCCTGTCCGCGTGGTCGGTGAGCAGCAGTCTCACCATCGCCGCGACGACCGCGGCCTGGGGCCTGCTGGCCGCCGCGACGGGGCCGCGTGCGGCGATCGGTGCCGCGGGGGTCCTCCTCCTCGCCACTCCCCTGCTGCTGCCGCGCCGTGCGGGCGCGGCGGGTCGGTCCGGGGTGCGCGAGGAGGAGGCCGGCGCCGGCTGAGGGCGGCCGGGCGCGCGCCGGTGCCGCGTGCAGCCGGTGCCGCCGTGCAGCCGGTGCCGCGATGGTGCCGGTGCGCCCAGGACAGCCGGTGCCGCGGTGGAGCCGGTTCGGCCCGGGCTCCGGGGGTCACTCCCCGGCGTCCTGGACCTTCGCCGCGATGCGTTCGAGGGCCTGGAGGTCCTCGGGCGTCAGCCGGTCGACGAAGTGGCGCCGGACCGAGTCCAGATGGGCGGGGGCGGCGGCCTCGAGGGTCTCCATGCCGTCGTCGGTGAGCACCAGGAGGCAGCCCCTGCCGTCCGCCGGGTCGGGCTCGCGCCGCAGGAGCCCGCGCGCCTCCATGCGGGTGGCGTGACGGGAGAGCCGGCTGCGCGACCACCGCATCTTGGTGGCCTGTTCCCGCAGGGTGCTGGTGCGGTCCGGCCGTTCGGACAGCGTGCTGAGCACCTCGTAGTCGGGCTCCGAGAGCCCGACGGCCGCCAGGTCACGGGCGGTCGCGGCCTGGACGGCGATCACCATGCGGCGGTAGGCGCGCCAGGCCCGTTCCTCGTCCTGATTCAGCCAATTCACGGTCCCGGCCGACTGGTTCTCCGTATTCGTTGACATGGAACCAATCTACTCCGTACTTTCATTTCCATGTCAACGAAAACGATGCGTGTCCTCGTCCTGGTCTGCAGCACCCGTCCCGGCGCCCTCGGCCCGGTGGTCGGCAGGTGGCTGACCGAAGTCCTCGAGCCCCGTGCGGGCGAACTCGACGTCGAACTCGTCCCGGTCACCCTCGGCGAACTGGCGCTGCCCTTCCTCGACGAGGAGGAGGAGCCGGCCTCGGGCGTCTACGCCCACGAGCACACCCGCAGGTGGAGCGCGCTGGTGGACGGCGCGGACGGCTTCGTCGTGGTCACGCCGGAGTACAACTACGGGATGCCCGCGCCGTTCAAGAACGCCCTCGACTACCTGACCCGCGAGTGGGCGTGGAAGCCGATGGGCTTCGTCAGCTACGGGCACACCTCCGCGGGCACCCGCTCGGTGCAGCACGCCAAGCAGGTGGTGACCACGCTGCGTCTGGTGCCGCTGGGCGCCACGGTGGCCCTGCGGATCCGCGACGCGGTGGAGGACGGACAGGTACGTCCGAACCCCGCGCTCGCCGCGTCGGCCGTGGGCCTCCTGGACGAACTGGTCCGGGTGTCGCACGCGCTGCGCCCCCTCCGTGAGCGGGCGCGTCCCGGCCTCCCGGCGGGACCGCTGCCGGGCTCTTACCTGCGCCCGCTGACCCCGGACGACGCCGCCGAGGTTCTGATCCTGCAGCGGTGCTGCTGGGTGGAGGAGGCCGTCGCCAACGAGAGCCTGGACATTCCGGCCCTGCACGAGTCGCTGGAGCAGGTGCGGGAGTGGCTGGGAACCTGGCGGACCACCGGCCTGTGGCGGGACGGCCGCCTGCTGGGGATGGTGCGCAGCCGTCGTGACGGGACGGACTGGCACGTGGGCCGCCTGGCGGTGGTGCCCGACCTGCGGGGCCGGGGGCTGGGGCGCGAGCTGCTGCGGATCGGCGAGGCCGGCGCCGGGGCGGCGTGCCGCCGGTTCGTGCTGCACACCGGCGCGCGCAGCGAGCAGAACATCCGCCTCTACCGCGGTGAGGGGTACCGGATCGTGCCCCTGCCGGAGGACGACGGCACGGTGTCGTTGGTGAAGGACGTGAACTCCGCGCCGGTTCCGGTCGGTTGAGGAACGACGGGGGTGCGGGGCGGGGCGGGTCCGGCGCGGGCGGGGGGCAGGCGGGTGAGTGCGGCGGTCGTCCGGCACGGGCGGCGAGGCCCGCGTTGCGGCCCGCGCGGTGCGGAGCCGCGGTCGGGAGGCGGCGTCCGCACGAGCCCCGCGCGCCTCGACGCCGTGTACTCCGACCGGGCCGTCCGAGGTGCCCCGGGGCGCGACGGAGCGCAGAGTTCTGCCGGGGGAACTGGTGCGAGGAGCCTCACGATGCGCAGGAGAACCCGGTGGGCGTCGCCCGCCCCCTTGATGCGACTGGCCGTCGGTCTGGCCGTGCTCGCGTCCACCCTTCCGGTCGCGGCGGCCGTGGCCGCGGAGCCGGGTGCGCCCCCGGCCGCCCGGGACCCGGCCGTGGTGGCGCGGTGGATGCGCGTCGCCGCGGAGACGATCGAGACCGAGGTGGACGGCACACCGCCGGACCGGATGTTCTGGGAGGCGTACGCCGCGACGGCCGTGTACAACGCGGTGACCGGGATCGAGGGGCGGTACGCGCCCTACCGGTGGCGGGCGCACGCACCGCGCGGGGCGTCCTCCGCGGCCGCCGCCGCGAGCGCCGCCCACCGGCTGCTGCGTCACTACTTCCCCGGCTCGGCGGCCAAGCTGGACGCGGCCTACTCCGCGACCCTGGAGCAGATCCCCGACGGGCGGGCCGAGACCGAGGGCGTCGCCTTCGGCAGACGTGCGGCAGATCACTTCGCGAAGCTGCGCGAGCGGGACGGGCGAAACGCTCCCGTGTCGTTCGACAAGCCGCCCGCGCCCGGGGTCTGGCGACCGGCCCCGCCGGCCTTCGCACCCTTCTCCAACGCCTGGCTCGGGCGGATGCGGCCTCTGCTGCTCCACTCCCCCGCCCAGTTCCGGCCCGGACCGCCGCCGGCGCTCGCCTCGGAGCGTTATGCCCGGGACCTCAACGAGGTGAAGGCGTACGGCGCCAGGGAGAGCACCGTCCGTACGCCGGAGCAGACGGACACGGCGCGGTTCTTCACCGAGCTGGACGTGCCCGGCGCGCTGGGCGACCACGCGGCACGGCGCCGTCTGGACATCGCCGACACGGCCCGCCTGTACGCGGCGGTGCACGCCGCCCAGGCCGACGCGATCGTCGCCGCCTGGGACGCCAAGCTGCACTACGGGACCTGGCGTCCGGTCACCGCCATCCACCTGGCCGACACGGACGGCAACCCGGCCACCGAGGCGGACCCCGGCTGGGAGCCCCTGCTGCCCACGCCGGCCCATCCGGACTACCTGAGCGGTCACGCCGCCACCGCCGGGGCGCTGACCGGCGTGCTCACGGGGCTGCTGGGCCACGACCGGATCGACCTCACCATCCGCTCCGTGCGGGGTGGTTCGACGCGGCACTACGAGCACGCCGGGCAGTACGACCGGGACGTGGTCGACGCCCGGGTGTTCGCCGGCATCCACACCCGCTCGGCCGACACCGCCGCCAACCGGGTCGGGCACCGGGTCGCCGACCGGGCCCTCGAACGGTACTTCCGGCCGGTCCGGCACCGGTGAGGGCATTGGTGCCGGCACCGGCACCGGTGCCGGTCACGCGCGGCGGCGCCCTCTCGTCCCTGCCTGCCGCCCCTGCCTGCCGTCCGGCCGGCGGGTCGTCAGCTCAGGCCGCCTGCCGGTCCTGGGACGCGGGGACGTCGGCGCCCAGCAGTTCCCGGAACGCCTCGGCGCCCTCGGCGGTGACCGCCAGGGCGCGCCCGCTGCCGATCCGTCTGACCCACCGGCGCTCCAGCGACGTCGTGCACAGCGCGGCGCCCAGGGTTCCGGCGAGGTGCGGGCGGCGCTCGGTCCAGTCCAGGCAGCTCCGCACCAGCGGGCGCCGACTCCCCGGGGGCTGCTCGAAGCGCAGCGCCTCGGCCGCCCACGCGCGGCCCGCTGCGGTGACGGCGAGCCCGGAGTCCACGGACACCAGGCCGCGGGCGGTCATCGCATCCGTGAGGGCAACGCCCAGGGCTCCCGCGAGGTGGTCGTAGCAGGTGCGGGCGCGGGCCTCGGCGCTGCGCCTGACCGATTCCCGCAGGTTCCGCGGCGGGCGCGGATCCTGCGAACCGTAGAAGGCCAGGCTCTCGATCAGCGCGGCGACCTCCGGCCCGGCCAGCCGGACGTAGCGGTGCCGGCCCTGGCGTTCCTCGGCCAGTACGCCGCCCGCGATGAGCCGGGAGAGGTGCTCGCTGGCGGTGGAGGGCCGCACGCCGGCGTGCCGCGCCAGTTCGCCGGCGGTCCAGGCCCGGCCGTCGAGCAGGGCCTGGCAGAAGGCCGCACGGGTGCGGTCGGCGAACAGGGCGGCGGTATCGGCGAGCGGCGGCATGACTTCATGATGCCGCAGGGACGGTTCGGGGAACGCCGAACGGTCGACGTCCGGGGTCAGGGCTCCGAACCGTCGACGTCCGGGGGCCGGTCACGCGTCCCGGTGGCGGGCACACGCCGAGCGGAGTTCCTCGAGCAGGTCCGGGTACCGCTCGCCGTACGTGTGCACGGCGTGCCACACCGCGCCCAGTGCGGCGCGGAGCGGGTCGGTGTCCGCCGCGGCGACCACGGCCGTGACGGCGAGGTGCTGCTGCGAGACCCGTGTGGTGACCCTCGGACCGTCCGCGCCCCGCGTGACCATGACGGCGCCGCCCGCGGCGGGCACGGCGGGTGCGGCCGACGCGGCGGGCCCGTTCGGCACGAACGCGCCGAGCCGGCGGCCGAGACCGGGGCGGGCAGGCGTCGCCTCTGCCGGTCGCGCGGCCGGGACCCATGTCCACGCGGCGCTCTCGTGCGTGGCCGGCCGGTACGGGGGCCGCTCGGGAGGCTCCGCAGGGCTCGAGGAGCGGTGCGGCACCCGGGGGTCGGACGTCAGCGTCTCCCGCAGCCGGTCCGGGTCGTCGAACGGCGGTGGCAGCGGGTGCCCCCGCGTCAGCGCGCCGAGCGCCCGGGCGACCCAGGGAACCGCGGTCAGGTCCGCCGTCTCGCAGGCCCGCCGGGCGGCCAGCAGTGCCACCGCGCGCTGGGCCTCGGGTCCCAGCGTGTCCAGGGTGTGCGCCAGGTCGCTGTCGTGGCGGAGCAGCGGCCGGGCGGCGTCGGCCATGGTGCGCAGCCTCTCGCCGGGCAGGCGCCCGCCCCACGTCCACCGCTCCCGATCCAGCCGCCGCTCCTCCGCCGCACGCTCGGCCGCCTGCCGGGCCAGGCGTTCACGCTCGGCCCGCTGCTCCGGCGTGGGCGGCGGGGGAAGTTCGCGCGCGAACCGGTGCCAGTGGGCGGCCTGGCGGGACGTCTCGCGGAGGATACGGTCCGGACCCGGTGGCGCGGGCCAGAACTGGAGCAGGTACCGCTCCGGCTCCGTGCTCGGTCCGGTGTCGTGCTCGCGGCCCTGGTCCATGCCGCGGGCGCAGTACCGCACCCGGTGGTCGGCCGGGGCGAGACCGAGGTCCCAGGCTGCTTCGCCCGCCCACTGCACCAGGCGGGTGCTGGCCGACACGGGGCGGAAGGACACCTCGACCACGTCTTCCCAGGCCGGGTCCGGTGGCGGAGGCGGCTCCTCGTGGACCTCGACGGTGAAGGCGACCCTGCCCGTGTGAAGTCCGGTGGTGAGCCAGAGCGCGCCCGGCACCGCGGCCCCGCACAGCCCGGCCGTCCGACCGGCGAACGCCTCGGCGAGGCCTTCCGTGCCTGTGCCGTCCGGATCGCTCTCGACGTAGATCTGTCCGTAGGCGACGAACACCTCGCCCGTGACCGGTCTGCGCATGACCACTCCTTCCGCTCGTCGCCCGGCGCGGCGGTCCGTGCGGGGTCCGACGCACCGTCACCCGTCCCATGCTGCCGCCCGGCACCGACAACCGGGCGGCGGACGGGCGCGGCCTGCGGACGGCCCGACCGGGCGTCAGCCGGTGAAGAGCGTCCGGAGGTGGTCGGGCCGCTCGGGGTCGCGGTCGGCGACGGCGACCGGGGGCCAGGTCCACTGCCAGACGTCGCTGCCCGGCGGCCGGGAGAAGCGGACCGTGCCACGGGTGCCCTCGACTTCCAGGTGCGGCCAGGACGCGGCGAGGTCCGCCCGGTCCGTGCCGTGGGTGCGCAGCGCGTGGGCGAGGACGGTCACGGTGTCGTAGCCCTCGAAGGCCACGAACGAGGGGGACGCGGTGAGCCGCTCCCGCAGGGCGGCGCCCACCCGTGTGCCGAGCGGTCCGAGCCGCTCGGGCAGGTAGCGCAGGAAGGGGACGCCGGTGCCCGACCGGCCCAGCAGTGCCGCCCAGTCGGCGAACTCGGGCTGGCCGGCGGGGGCGCCGAGGGTGAGGCCGGCGAGGCGCGGGTCGCTGCGGACCGCTTCGACGACGGGCACCGCGGGTCGCGGGTGGCCGACGAGGAGCAGCAGGACGGTGGCGCCGTCGGCGGCGAGTTGGGCGCACAGGGCGTCGGGGGTGAGGGCGCGCATGTCGAACTCGGTGACGGTGCCCCCGCGTGGGGCGACGTGGTCGCGGAGGACGCGGGCTCCCGCCGCCCAGTAGGCGCTCGGTTCGGCGGCCAGGGCGATGCGGCTGTGCCCGGCGGCGAGCAGGAAGTCGGCGTAGAGCCGCCAGCCGTGGGACTGGGCCGGGGCGATACGGGCTACGAGGTCCGTGGGTTTCTCGGTGAGGTCGTCGAGGACCGCCGAGGAGCAGAGGAACGGCAGCCCCAGGGCGTCCGCCGTGGTGGCGACCGCCTGGGCGACGACGCTGTGGTACTCCCCCGCGAGGGCCGCCACGCCGAGGCGGTCGAGCTCGTCCACCGCCGCCGCGGCCCGCCGGGGGTCGGCCGCGGTGTCACGGACGATCAGTTCGAGCGGCCGCCCGCCGATGCCGCCGCCGTCGTTCACCTCGCCGGCGGCCAGCTCGGCCCCGGCCAGCAGGTGCCGGCCGGCCTCCACCCAGCCGGGCCGGGTCAGGGGGACGAGTAGGCCGATCCGGACGGGAGACACGCCGGTCCCCCGGGTTCCGGGTGGGGAGGCTGTTGGGTCCATGCTCCGACCTCCGGTGCACCGATGGAACTGCGGCCACCCGAACGGCTGGTCGTCTCGGCGGCTTCACGATCCGCTCGGGCGCGCAGCCTATCCCCGCGCGGGCCCGCGATCCAGGCTTGTGCCGCCCTCGTGGACGCGAACCTCCGAAGTCCCGCGCGTGCGCCCGCACTTCGCGCCGCGGGAGAGCCGGCTCGGCCCGGCGACGGGAGAGCCGGCTCAGCCCGCCGCGGGGGCCGGTGCGCGTCCTCGCAGGCCGGGGGCGAGAGCCAGGGTGACGGCGACGGAGGCGAGCGCCATCGCCGTCATGGCCACGGCGGGTGTGGTGAGTTCGGCGACGGTGCCGGCGAGGAGGGCGCCGATCCCCTGGAGGGCGAGCAGGCCGGAGGAGTGCAGGCCGAGGGCCTGACCGCTGAGTTCGTCGGGGGTGAGCCGCATCAGGCGCTCCTGGAGCAGCAGGCTCGCCGAGAAGCCCACGGAGGCCAGGGTCACCGCGGCCAGCGCGGCGGGGAGCCCGGGCTCGAGGAAGAAGAGCAGGTAGGGGGCGGCGAGCAGCAGCCGCAGGGGTGCGCCGAGCCGTTCCCGCCACCGGGGCGGGAGGAAGCGGCCGGCGATGGTGTCGCCGGCGAGCATGCCGAGGGCGGCGAAGGAGAAGAGGAGTCCGGCGTGTTCCGGGTCGTAGGAGACGAACAGGGATTCGCAGCCCACCACGAGCCCGTTCGGTACCCACAGCGCCAGGTAGACGTGGCGGCGGGGAGAGGAGGACCAGAGGCGCGCGTTGACCCGCCAGGTGGCCGCGGCGGACGGGCGGCCGGTCGCCCGGGGCGGGCGGTCGGTGAGGCCGAGGCGGGTGACCGCCGCTGCGGTGACGTACAGGAGCGCGGCGACGAGCAGGGCGCCCTGCGGTGAGAGGAGGGCGACGAGGACGCCTCCGAGGGCGTAGCCGCAGATCTGGAGGGTGCCGACGGCCATGTTGAGCACCGAACGGCCCAGCAGGTAGCCGTCCTTGGTGAGGATCTCGGTGAGCAGGCCGTAGCGGACGCCGCCGCCCACGGAGGCGATCAGCCCTTCGGCCGCCAGGACCGCGAAGATCACCCATATCGGCACGGCGGGGATCGCCTGGACCGCGGTGGCCGTGGCGAAGATCAGGGGGAGGCCGGTCATCGCGGCCCGCGGGCGCAGGCGGTCGGCCGCCGACAGCAGCGTGGCGGCGCCGACGAGTTGGGCCAGGGACGGCCCGAACATGGCGAGGGCGGAGAGCAGCGGGGAGCCGGTGGCGGAGTGGACGAGGTTGCCGAGGGCGAGGCCGGCCACCGTGGTGGCGGCCACGGAGAGGGCGGTGCCGGCGAAGAACGGCGTGAACTCGGGCGTGCGGAAGAGGTCCCGGTAGGTGCGCATGGCGGGAGTGTCCGAGGCGTCACCGCGGCGGCGTTAATGTTTCGCGGGGAGGCGAAAGCATGGGTCTGTGGCTGCTGGACGCGGACACGTTGGCGCGCGGCCGGTTCGTCCTGTCGCCGCTGGCCGAGACGGTCGCCGCGCTGATGGACCTGGACCAGGCGGTGGCCTTCCATCCGGGACAGCGCGGGTGGCTGGCGGCCCATCTGCCGGCGTTCCGCGAGCGGTTGGCCGGGGACGCGGTCGCCGCGGCGGTGGTGGCAGCCGGGTTCCGGTCCAGCTGGCTCGCCGACTTCCTCATCCCGACCCCGGTGGGTGAGGGCGTCCCGGACGTCGACGAGGAACTGCGGCGGGTCCGTGGCACCCCGCCCGCCAGGGCCCGCGCCGACCTGGCGCTCGCGCTGGGCGGCGATCGGCTTCCGCCCGAGCTGTACGGCGACGACGTGCCCGAACGGGCGGCGGCCCTGCTGGAGTGGGTCTGGACGGAGACGGTCCTGCCGGACTGGGAGCGGCGGCGGCAGGTGCTGGAGGCCGATGTGGTCGCCCGTACGCGGCAGCTCGGCGACGGCGGGTGGGCGGCGGCCCTCGACGGGCTGCGCCCCCGGACGCGCTGGCTGGGCGAGGGCCGGTTGCAGATCAACGCCTACGACAATCCGCCGCGTGACATCCGTGGCTCCCAGCTCCTGTTCGTGCCGGTGTCCTCGCGACGCGGCTGGGTGAGCTGGGACGAGCCGCACCGGTACGCCGTGGTGTACCCGTGCTCGGGTGTGCTGGCCGGGGCGGAGGAGCGGCCCGCGCCCGAGGCGCTGCGCGCCCTGCTGGGCGCGGGGCGTGCCCGGATCCTCACCCTGCTGGCGGCGCCGATGAGCACCTCCCAGGTGACGGCGGCGACCGGGATGGCGCTGGGCTCGGTGGGGCGGCATCTGAGGGTGTTGCTGGACGCGGGACTGGTGCGGCGACGGCGCGCGGGACGGTGGGTGCTGTACTACCGGGCCGAGGTGGGTGACCTGCTGGTCGAGGCCGCCGGGGGCGGGCGGCCCGCGCGGGCGCGGACGGGCACGGCCCCGCGCCCGTCCGGCGCGGCCGGTCACCGCCCGGTGGGCGCCGGTACCAGTCCGTCCTCGGCCAGCCCGGCCAGGACCGCCTCGCCGAGGGCGTGCACGGCAGACTGAGGGCGGACCATGACGGTGAACTCCTTGATGCGGCCGTCGTCGTCGAAGTGCAGCAGGTCGATGCCGTGGATGCCCTTCCCGCCGGCCTTGGCGCGGAAGAGCAGCACCGCGGAGTCGGCGGTGCCGCCGTCGCCGCTGGTCTGCGAGGTGCCGGTGAATTCGCCGACGTAGTGGAAGTCCTCGAAGACGCGCAGCAGGACCCCGAAGAGGCCCATCACCATGGGCCTGCCCTCGAACGGGGTGAACTTCACCGGGCTGTAGAGGCGGATGTCCTCGGTGAACAGGTCCTGGAGCGCCGCGAGGTCACGGCGGTCCACGGTGGCGCGGAAGAGGTCTGCGGTGCTCGTGCTCATGGCGGTCAGCTCCCGGTACCGGTAGTCATGAAATTGACTAGTCAGATTCATGACTACCATAGGCCGGAGCCGGACGACAGAGGCAGCACGGCAGCACGACCGAGGCAGCACGGCAGAAGCAGCACGACCGAGGCATGGGGAAGGCGACGCGATGGCGCTACGGCACGCCGTGCTGGCGGCACTGCTCGACACGGAGCTCAGCGGTTACCAGCTGGCCAAGGCGTTCGACCTGGGGGTGGCGAACTTCTGGCACGCCCAGCCGCAGCAGCTCTACGCGGAGCTGTCCCGGCTGGAGCGGGACGGGCTGGTCGAGGGGCGCGAGGTGGTCCAGGAGAGCCGTCCCAACAAGCGCCTGTTCCGGGTGACGGAGGCGGGTCTGGCGGAGCTGGAGGGGTTCACGGCCGCCTCCGCGAAACCCTCGTTCGTCCGCGACGACCTGCTCGTCAAGGTCCAGGCGGCCGACCACGTCGACACCGGGGTACTGATCGCACGACTCGAGGAACGCTCCGCCGCCGCCCGGGCCAAGGCGGACCTCTTCGGCGCGCTGCTGCGCGGGATGCGCGGCGACCGCACGGAGGAGGAGTTTCTGCGTGACGGCGACCGCGTCGGGCCCTACCTGACCTGCCTGCGCGGCCTGGCCTTCGAGGAGGGCAACCGCGACTGGTGCGAGCGGACCGTCGCCGTCCTGCGGGCGCGGCGAGCGGCTCGCGGGCGGACGCCGGGGTAGGGACGCCTGGGCAGGGACGCCGCGCTCCGCCGGACGCAGGCAGGGGCAGGCAGGGGCGGGGGCAGAGGCACAGGCGGCCTGGTCGACGCGTCCTCCCCCCTCCCCCCTCCCCCGCCCCCAGGGACCTCAGCCGCGGCGCCCCATGAGGTCCACGAGCCGGGTGAGCTCGTCGCCTCCGTGGCCCAGTCCGATGGCCCGGCGGGCCAGGCCCTCCGCCGAGCGGATCACGCTCGCGTCGATGCCGTGGGCCTCCGAGGTGTGGACGATGTGGGCCATCGTCGACGCCGCCGAGGTGAGCGGGTTGACCCTGGCGGCGTACGTGCCGTTGTCCACCTCGACCGCGGCCTCCTCGAAGGCGGGCGGCAGGATGGCGCCGATGCCCTTGGCGAACGGGGCCAGCTCCTGCGCGCCGATGCCCTCTGCCCGGGCGACGGCCAGCGCGTGCATGTAGCCGGTCATCGCGGTCCACCAGATGTCGAGCAGCGCGATGTCGTACGCGGCCGCCCGGCCGATGTCCTCGCCCAGGTGGGTGTGGGTGCCGCCGAGTGCGTCGAGCACGGCCCTGTGCTCCCGGTAGAGCTCCTGCGGGCCGCTGTGGATGAGGACCGCGTGCGGCGTGCCGATGGTGGGAGCCGGCGTCATGATCGCGCCGTCCAGGTAGCGGACGCCGTGCTCGGCCGCCCAGGCCGCGGTCCCGCGGGCGCGGGCGGGAGTGTCGGCGGACAGGTTGACGACGGTGCGGCCCTTGAGCGCGGTGGCGACCTCGGGGCGCCGCAGCACGGAGTCCGCGGCGTCGTAGTTGACCACGCACACGACGGTCAGGTCGCTCGCGGCCACCGCCTCCTCGGCCGATCGGACGCCGACCGCACCGCGTGCGGCCAGTTCCTGGTCCCGCCCCGGTGTTCGGTTCCAGACGGTGGTGGTGAACCCGGCGTTCAGGAAGGCGCTCGCCAGGGCCCGGCCCATCGGACCGAGACCGAGCACCGTCACGGTGGGCCGGGGGGTGGGCTGGACTGCTGCGGACATGGTTCAACTCCTGCTTAGAATCGGCACGACCGAGGAAACGGGGTGGTGGTGATGGTGCGCAGCCGGGCACAGGACCCGAACGTCTGCGGGGTGACCGCCGCGATCGCCGTGATCGACGGCAAGTGGAAGACGGGTCTGCTCTGGGCGCTCGAATCCGCTCCGAGGCGGCCGGGGGAGCTACGCAGACTGCTGCCGGGCCTGAGCGAGAAGGTGCTGACTCAGGCGCTGCGCGACATGGAGGCCGACGGCCTCGTGCACCGGGAGGTGCACGACGTCCTTCCGCTGAAGACCGTGTACTCCCTGACGGAGTTCGGCCGGGACCTCTCCGAGGCCCTGGCGCCCCTCTCGGACTGGGGCCACCGCCGGCTGGACATGCTCGCCGCGGGGCTGTCCGCGGAGGAGGGTACGGCCTCCTGACACATCGTTCTCCTCCGTTCCCTCCGGTTCGGACGGCCCCTCGACCGCGCACCACCAGGTTCCCCCGGCTGCCGCTCGCCGCCAAGTACGCACAAAAAAGTGGCTGTGCCGCGGGCCGTGGCACGGCCGCCCCGGCAGTGCCCGCCGCTTGCTCCCCCTGCGGCGGGCCCGCCCCTACGGGTGCCCCACCGCGCCGATCGCGACCCCGTCCTCCGCGGGTCCCGCCCGTCCCTTCCCGTGCCGGGCGCGGTGCAGCAGGTACGCGGTGGCCAGTCCTCCCGCCACGACCGCCGCCGCCCCCAGGGCCTGCCCGGTGCGCGCCGCCGCCGCGAAGGCGTCCAGCACGGCCGATCCGCTCTCCGCACCGGCGCCTTCCAGCACCGCGGCCAGCGACGCGGAACCGGCCGACCCGGGCTCCTGCGCGGCGAGACGGCTGCTGACGACCGCGCCGAGAACCGCCACGCCCAGACTGCCCCCGACCTCGCCCATGGTGCCGTCGACGGCCGCGCCCGACCCCGCCCGGTCCGCGGGGATCGAGCCCATCACCGCGGCGACGATGGCCGGGTTGGCGATGGCGCAGCCCACCCCCATCAGCAGCAGTCCGGCCAGCAGCACTGGGTAGCCGCCCCGGTCCAGCACGCCGGCCACCGCGAACCCGGCGGCCAGCAGGCCCATGCCGAGGGCCACGGCACGGACCTCGCCGAGCCGGGCGATCATCCTCGGTGCCACACCGCGGATGTTGAGGACCACCACGCTCAGCGGGAAGGGCGCCATGTACAGCCCGGCCTCCAGCGCGGAGTAGCCCCGGACGTACTGGAGTTGCTGGGCGAGCAGGAACAGCGCCCCCGCGCTGCCGAAGCTGATCAGCAGGACCCCAGTGACCGCGCCGGTGAAGCGGGGGTTGCGGAAGAGCTGGGGCGCCAGCACGGGGTCGGCGCAGCGCCGCTCCCACACCACGAGCGCGGTCAGCGCGACCGCCGCGGTCGCGGTGGCGGCGAGTACCGGGAGGGAGCCTGCGCCGTGCTCCGGCCAGGAGGTCACCGCGTGCACCAGCGCCACCACGCCGATGGCGGACAGGACCGCGCCGGCCACGTCCGGGCGCCCGGCCCCCGCCCGCCGCGACTCGGGGATGAGCCAGCGGGCCGCGGCGAGGCCCAGCAGGGCCACCGGCACGTTGATCAGGAAGATCGCTCCCCACGAGAAGTGCGAGAGGATCAGTCCGCCGAGCGGCGGCCCGGCCGCGAAGCCGAGGCCGTTGACCGCCGCCCAGATGCCGATGGCCCGTACGCGCTCGTCCTCGGGGAAGACGTGGACGACCACCGCGAGGGTGGTGCACGTGATCAGGGCGCCGCCCACCCCCATCCCGGCGCGGGCGGCGACGAGCTGTCCGACGTCCTGGCTCAGTCCGGCCGCCAGGGAGCACACGCCGAACAGGGCGAGCCCGGTCAGCAGCAGCCGGCGCCGTCCGTAGCGGTCGGCGACCGCGCCGGCGGCCAGCAGCAGCCCGGCCTGGGCCAGTGGGTAGGCGTTGACCACCCACTGGATCGCCGCCATCCCCGCGCCCAGTTCCCGCGAGAGCGTGGGGACGGCGACGTTCAGCACCGAGTTGTCCAGGACGACGACGAGCTGCACCAGGCAGACCACGCCGAGGACCGCCGCCCGCCGGTCGGCGCGCATCACCGGGCAGGGGCGAAACGGGCGATGGGATTGGCGAGTTCGCCGACGAGCTGGAGCGCGGCGGAGGGGTCGGCGAGGTCCACCATCTGGCGGTTGTCGCGCAGTTGGAGGCGGTTGAGGCAGGACAGCGCGAAGGTCTTCGCGAACGGGTCGTGACGCCGGAACCGCTCGGCGAGGTGGGGAACGGCGTCCTGGTAGTCGGCGACGCAGTCGGCGACCGTCTGCCAGAAGGCGTCCTCGGACAGCGTGCCGGCTTCGTCCAGGAGGGCGGCCAGGTAGCGCAGGAAGCCGTCGAAGACGTCGGTGAAGATGGACAGCAGCCGCATGTCCTCCGGGACGTCGGCGCGTACACGCCGCACGGCCGGCGGCAGGTCCGCCTGCGGGTCCATGACCACGATCTCCTCGGCGATGTCCTTGAAGACCGCGCGCACCACCGCGCCCCGCTCGTCGAGCACCAGGATGACGTTCTCGCCGTGCGGCATGTAGGCGAGGTCGTGGGCGTAGAAGCTGTGCAGCAGCGGCACGAGGTACGCGTCGAGGTAGCGGCGCAGCCACTGCCGCGCGGGCAGGCCGCTGCGGGAGATCAGCGCTGCGGCGAAGGACGCGCCGTCGCGGTCGGCGTGCAGGAGCGCGGCCATGGTGAGGACCCGCTCGCCGGGCGCCAGCGAGGGCACCGGGCTCTCCCGCCACAGCGCGGCCAGCATCTTGCGGTACGGCGAGTAGCGGTCGGTTGCCGCCTCGTACCGGGGGTTGCGGTACCCGATGGCGGCGTGCTCGCGGATGATGGTCAGCCCGGTCCCGCGCAGCACCGGATCGGAGGCGATCAGCTCGGCCAGCCAGTCGTTGATGGCGGGCGTCGCCTCCATGTAGGCGGCCGAGAGACCGCGCATGAAGCCCATGTTGAGGACGGACATGGCCGTCTTCACGTAATGCCGGTCCGGGCGGCTGGTGTTGAAGAAGGTGCGGATGGACTGCTGCGCCTGGTAGAGGTCCGTGCTCTCGCCGAGCGGGACCAGGTGCCGGGTGGCGATCTCCCCGGCGAAGGTCACCGCCAGCTTGTTGGTCCACTGCCAGGGGTGCGCGGGGAAGAGCAGGTAGTCCGCGGGGTCCAGTCCGAGGCCGGTGAGCACGCCTTCGAGACGCGCGCGTTCCTCGGTGCCCAGCTCCTGGGCGATCAGGGTGTCGTAGTCGATGTCCGCGCAGCTGGTGAAGGTGGCGCGGTCGCGGTGCGCGGCGAGCCACATCAGGCGGACCGGCGCCCCGGCCTCGGGGGCGTAGGCGTGGAACTCGGCGATGTCGAAGCCGATCCTGCCGTTGTTGGCGACGAAGCCGGGGTGTCCCTCGGTCATGCTCGCCTCGACGGTCTGGAAGTCGGCGAGCACCAGTTCGTCCGCGGTCGGCGCCGGCCGGGAGAGCTTGTAGGCGGTCGAGGAGAGGGTGGAGCTGAGTTCTTCCAGGTAGACGGGCAGTACCTCGTCGCTCAGCCCCAGCGTGGTGCGCAGCTCGAGGACGAGTTCGAGGGCGTCCAGCGGGGCTTCGGAGCCGGAGCGGTGCCGGGTGAGGGAGCCGGCGTCGATCTGCCAGTGGTCCAGGGCCATCGTGCGGGCGGCGAAGCGGTACTCCGTGGCGCCGTCGTCGGACCGCACGGAGTAGTGGCCGTCAGCGGCGGGCTCCGGGGTCAGCAGCCGCTCGTGGGCGAATTCCGCGAGCGCCTTGCGGACCAGCGCCCGGTTGGCCGCCGACCACAGCTCGGGGCGCAGGTGGCCCACGTGCTCCAGGGCGGTGGTGGTGTCCCGGTGGGGCGGGGCGGCGGTCATGCGTCGGCTCCTTCGGTGGCGGCCGTGAACTGTTCCCTGGTGCAGAAGCTGAGCAGGGCGGTCTTCTCGGGCTTGACGAGCGGGCCTTCGGGGACGAACCCGACGAAGGCGTTGAGGGCGTGGACGGCGGTGTTGCGGATGTCCGGCTCGACGACGACGCGGCGCGCCGAGGGGTCCTCGAAGAGGAAGGCCATCACGGTGGTGATGACCGAGCGGGTGAAGCCGTGACGGGGGGTGGCGGCCGGGGCGCACAGGAAGTGCATGCCGACGTCCCCCGGCCGGGCTTCGTACAGCCCGGCCAGCTCCACGCGTGCCGGGTCGTAGCGTTCGACCAGGAAGCACGCTTCGCCGTCGAGGGCGCCGAGGAAGGCGTCGTGGTGGGGGTGCCGGACGATCGCGTCGTAGGCCTCGACGACCTCGGCCGTGCTGAGACCTCCCATCATCCAGTAGGCGGCCTTCGGGTCGGTGACCCAGGCGTGCAGCAGGGCGGCCTCACGGGCCGGGTCCAGCGGGTGCAGCGACATGGTGCCGAGGGGGGTGGGCCGGGAGTGGAGCGCGGGGGTCGCGGGACGGGTCACGACACCACGCCCTCGGGTGCGCCGAACTCCTGGAAGGCGATGGACTTCTCGATCGGGTAGACCTCGCGGCCGGTGAGCTCGCGGATGATCCAGCTGTTGCGGTAGGGGCCCATGCCGAGGTCGGGCGAGGTCACGCTGTGCGCGTGGGTGGCGCCGTTCTGCAGGAACACGCCGCGGCCGGTGACGTCGACGCTGTAGTTGCGGGCCACGTCCAGGCGTCCGCGGCCGTCCCACCGCAGCCGGTCGCGGACCGGGTCGAGGAAGGCGGGCGGCCGGTAGGCGTAGCCGGTGGCCAGGACCAGCCCGTGGGTGAGGAGGGTGAAGTCCCGGTCCTGCTCGTCGTGGTGCAGTCCGAGTTCGTACCGGTCCTCCGCCTCGTCGTGGCGGGCGGTGCGCAGCGAGGTGTTGGTGAAGAGCCGGGCGGGCACCGGGCCGTGCACGCTCTTCTGGTAGAGCAGGTCGAAGATGTTGTTGATCAGCTCGGCGTCGATGCCCTTGCTGAGGCCCTTCTGCTCCGCCTCCAGCCGGTAGCGGGTCGCCTCGGGCAGCGCGTGGAAGTAGTCCACGTACTCGGGCGAGGTCATCTCGAGCGTGAGCTTGGTGTACTCGAGCGGGAAGAAGCGCGGCGAGCGGGTCACCCAGTTGAGCCGGTAGCCGTGGGCGTCGATGTCGCCGAGCAGGTCGTAGAAGATCTCCGCCGCGCTCTGGCCGGACCCGATCACGGTCACCGACTCCTTGGCCTGCAGCACCTCCTTGTGCTGCAGGTAGCGGGAGTTGTGGACGGCGTCACCCGGCAGGTCACGGCAGGCGGGCGGCAGGTGGGGAGGCGTGCCCGTGCCGAGCACCAGGTGCCGGCCGCGGTGGCGGACCCGGTCGCCGTCGGGCCGTGCGGAGGTGACGACGTAGACGCCCTCCGCCTCGTCGAACTCGACCCGCTCCACCTGGTGGCCGAACCGCACGGAGGGCAGCTGGGCGGCGGCCCACCGGCAGTAGTCGTTGTACTCGGCGCGCACCGGATAGAAGTTCTCGCGTATGTAGAACGGGTAGAGCCGTCCCTTCTCCTTGAGGTACTGGAGGAAGGAGAAGGGCGAGGTCGGGTCGGCGAGGCTGACGAGGTCGGCCATGAACGGGGTCTGCAGCGTCGCGAAGTCGAGCAGCATCCCGGGGTGCCAGTCGAACTGCTCACGGCTCTCCAGGAAGACGCCGTCGAGGTCGTCCACCGGCGCGGTGAGGCAGGCCAGGCCCAGGTTGTACGGGCCTAGGCCGACCGCGACGAAGTCGTGCACGGGCTCGGTTGCGGGCTGGGACATGCGTGTCTCCCAAAGCACTGATGGTGGGGGCGGTGGTGGCGTGCGGCTCGCGTCCGCCGGGCCGCGGCCGGGCCGGGGAACGGGCGGAGCGGGGTGCCGTCAGGCGACGTCGTCGGCGGCCGTGGCGCGGGGAGCGGCCCCGACGAACTCGGCGGCGTGCGCCGCGAGGAGGTCGAGGACGTGGGCGACGTCGTCCGAAGTGGTGCTGGGGTTGAGGAAGGTGCACTTCAGGAAGTGCCGCCCGTCCACCTTGGTGCCGGCGACCATGCCCTCGCCGGAGGCGGCGAGCGCCTCGCGGGCGTACAGGTTGGCCTCGTCGGCGAGATGCGCGTCCTGCGCGGCGGGGAGGTAGCGGAAGACGACGGTGGAGAGCTGGGAGCGGCCGACCACCTCGAACCGGGGGTCGTCGGCGAGCATGTCGTGCACGGCGCCCGCCAGGTCCACCACCTCGTCGAAGAGGGCTCCCACCCCGTCCGCGCCCATGACGCGCAGGGTCATCCACAGCTTCAGCGCGTCGAAACGGCGCGTGGTCTGCAGGGACTTGTCGACCTGGTTGGGGATCCTGCGCTCGGCCATCCGGGCGGGGTTCAGGTAGTCGGCGTAGTAGGTCGCGTGCGACATCATCCGGCGGTCGCGGACCACCACGGCGCTGGAACTCACGGGCTGGAAGAAGGACTTGTGGAAGTCCACGGTCACCGAGTCGGCGCGTGCGATGCCGTCGAGCAGGTGCCGGCGGGTCGGCGAGACCAGCAGGCCGCAGCCGTAGGCGGCGTCCACGTGGAGCCAGGCGGAGGCCGCCTCGCAGACGTCCGCCGCTTCCGCGAGGGGATCGATGCTGCCGAAGTCGGTGGTGCCGGCGGTGGCGACCACGGCCATCACGGTCAGCCCCTCGGCGCGCAGGCGGTCGCACTCCCGGCGCAGCGACGCCCCGTCCATCCGCCGGTCGGCCGTGGTGGCCACCTGCACCACGGCCTCCATGGGCAGGCCGAGCATCTTGGCGGACTTGCTGACGCTGAAGTGGGCCGCCTCGGAGGCGAGCACCCGCATCCGCGGCAGCAGGGCCTGACGGGCCTCGGACGTGCGGGCCCCGGCGCGGGCGAAGGCCTCCTCGCGGGCCAGCACGAGCGCGTGCAGGTTGGACTGGGTGCCACCGCTGGTGAAGATGCCGTCCGCGTCCAGTCCGAAGCCGATCCGCCCCGCCGTCCAGTCGATGAGGCGGCGCTCGATCAGGGTGGCACCGGCGCTCTGGTCCCAGGTGTCCATGGAGGAGTTGACCGCGCTGAGGACCGCTTCGCCGAGCAGGGCCGGGATCACGACGGGGCAGTTGAGGTGGGCGAGGTAGCGCGGATGGTGGAAGTAGACGGCGTCGCGGAGGTAGAGCCGCTCCAGCTCGGCGAGCGCCGCCGCGGAGTCGCCGAGCGGCCGGTCCAGGTCGACCTGCTCGACCTCGGGACCGAGCGCGTCCGGGCTGATGCCGGTGAACGGTCCCTTGGCTCCCGTCACGCTGGACGCCGCCGCGTCCACGCCCAGGATCAGTGCCTCGCGGTAGGCGTCCGCCGTGGGCGCGCCGAAGAGGTGCCGCCGGGCTTCGGCGCCGGGCGGTGAGACGGGGCGCTGCGTGGGGACAGTCTTGCCGTCAATGGTCATGTCAGCCTTCTGGTGGGGAACAACAGGGCCTAGTTAGGTTAGCCTCACCTAACCATTACTTGCCTCACCTGTCGACACCGCCTCCCGCGACCGCCCGGACGGTTGTCGCCACCGCGACCTCATGGCTAAGGTTAGGCTCACCTAACCGAATGTCAATGGTCCGTTCCGCAATCGGCCGAAGATCGCGGTTATCGGCAACTTTCGAAGAGGCGTGAGGCTTTGACGTCTCGTGAGCACACCCAGCCCGAGGAGCCCGGCTTGCCCACAGCCCGCCATCGCATCCACCGCGACCCGTACGGCATCCCTCACGTCTGGGCCCCCGACGCGGCTGCCCTCGCGCACGCCCAGGGTGCGGTGACCGCACGCGACCGCGGCTGGCAGATCGAGGTCGAGCGGCACAGGGCGCTGGGCCGCTCGGCCGCCTTCCTCGGCCCGGAGCACCTGTCATGGGACGTCCTCGCCCGTCGCGCCCGGCTCGCCGACACCGCCCGGCGGTGCTACGAGGCGCTCGACGAGGACACCGCCGCCTGGGTCCGCGCCTACGTCGAGGGAGTGAACGGCGCGCTGCCGGAAGCGGCCCGCCGGGCGCCCGAGTTCGCCCGCACCGGTCTGCGTCCGGGCCGCTGGGAGCCGTGGGCGCCGCTGGCCGTGTGGCTCTCCCACCACCTGCTCTTCGCCGGTTTCCCGGCGAAACTCTGGCGCGATCGTGTCGCTTCGGCTCTCGGGCCCGACGCGGTGGCGTCCTTCGCCACCGACGGGCCGGGCACCGCGGGCAGCAACGGCTGGCTCCTCGCCCCGGAGCGCACCACCACAGGTGCGGCGCTCCTCGCCGGCGACCCGCACCGCTTCATCGAGGCGCCGGGGGTCTACCAGCAGATCCGGCTGGCGTGCCCGCGGTTCGACGTGGTGGGCCTCGCGGTACCGGGCGTGCCCGGCATCGCCCACTTCGGTCACACGGGGCATGTCGCGTGGGCCATCACCAACGCCATGGCGGACTACCAGGACCTCTACCGGGAACGGCTGCGCCGGGTCCGGCGGCCGGACGGGACAGCCGCGGTGGAGGCGTGGGGGCCGGACGGCTGGGAGCCCGCCGACGTCCGCACCGAGACCTTCCTCGTCGCGGACGGCGATCCGGTGGAGGTCGAGACGGTGGAGACCGCCCGGGGACCCGTCGTGCTCCAGGGGGCGATACCCGACGCGTCGGAGGAGGTCGCGGAGGTCCCGCAGGCCCCCACGCGGGCCGGCGGCACCGGGCACGCCGCGACGCACCCGCGTGACCGGGGGGCGGCCCTCGCCCTGCGCCTGCCGGCGAGGGTGCTGGGCGCGCTCGGCTTCGAGGCACTGCCCGCCCTGCTGCGGGCCACGACCGTCGCCGACGTCGACGCGGCGTGCGACGCGTGGGTGGAGCCGGTCAACGTGGTGATGGCCGCGGACACCTCGGGCGGGCTGCTGCACCGGGTCGCCGGAGCCGTCCCGGTCCGCGCCGACGCCAACCGGCGGGGTCCCGTCGACGCGTGGGACCGGGGCGCGGCCTGGTCGGGCGGGTGGGAGGCGATGCCGCGCGCCGACGTCTCCGACGGCCGGGCCGTGATGGCCAACGCCCGCGGTCTGGCCGCGCCGCTGGGCGCGGAGTTCGCCGCCGCGCATCGAGCGCGCCGGATCGCCGAGCTCCTGGATTCCCGGCCGCGCTGGTCGCCCGCGGACATGCCGGTCGTGCACACCGACACCTACTCGCGGAGCGCGGCGGTGCTCCTGGCGCGGCTGGTGGAACCGTTGGAGGGGCTGTCGCCCCGGGCCGCGTCGCTGCGGCGCGAACTGGACGGCTGGGACCACCGCATGGACGCCGGCTCGCGGGGGGCCGCGGTGTTCGCCGCGTGGCGTGGCGCCCTCGCACGTCGGCTGGCCGGTGACCCGGCGCTGGCGGCCCTGGCGCCCCGCCCGGACGATCCCGAGATCTTCCTGCCCTGGCTGTCCCTCCTCGGCCGGATCGGACACGCACTGGAGAACCTGACGGTGCCGGGGGCGCTGCCCGCGACGGTGGACGTTCCGGCCCACTCGCGTGCGGCGCTGGAAGAGGTGGCCCGCGACGGCGCACCCGCGAGCTGGGGCGAGACCCACCGTCTGGCCGCCTGGCAGGCGCTGCCCGCCGACGCCTCCTCCCCCGAGCCGCCCGCTGTGGAGGGTGACCACGACTGCGTGATGTCCTCCTCGAGCGTGCCGGGACTGACCGATCTGAGCGCCCGCGCCTCCGCCGCGCGCTTCGTGTGGGACCTGGCGCGCAGGCAGGACAGCGCCTGGATCGTTCCCCTGGGCGCCTCGGGCCTCCCCGACGACCCCCATGCCCACGACCAGCTCCCGCTGTGGCTGCGCGGCGAGCTGGTCCCCGTGATCACCGACTGGCACCTGCTCACCGAGGAGACACCGGCATGACGGAACCCGCCCCGGCCCCGACGTCCCAGGAGTCCGCCGCACCCCCCGGGCCCGTCCACGCGCACGTCTGCCGGGTGGCCGGCTTCGGCACGGTCGCCTTCCGGGTCCTTGACCCGGAGCGTGACGCCGTGGTCGTCCACCGCTGGGTGGACGACGAGCGCGCCCGGTTCTGGGGCATGGTCGGACACACGGTGGAGCGGGTGCGTGACATCTACGCCTTCGTGGACTCCCTGGAGACCCACCACGCCTACCTGATCGAGCACGACGGCCGTCCCGCGGGACTGCTGCAGACCTACGACCCCGAGCACGACCCGCTGGGGGAGCACTACGAGGTGCGACCCGGCGACTTCGGGATCCACTTCCTCTTCGCGCCTCCCGTCACCGCGCCCCGCAGCGGCCACGGCGGCGCCCTGTTCGGAGCCGTCCTCGACTTCGTCTGGTCCGATCCCGCGCACCTGCGGGTGGTGGCCGAACCCGACGTCCGCAACGACCGGTCCCGCAGGCGGCTGCGCCTGGCGGGGTTCACGGAGGGCGCCGAGGTCGCCCTGGACCACAAGCGGGCCCGCCTGTACTTCCTCGAACGCGGGCGCCCGTCCGCCGGGCGATGAGTTCCGGCCGGCCGGGCGGTCCACCCTTCGACGAAGGGAGCGCGTCATGCGCGAGATCATCGTGTGCACATTCCTGACGCTGGACGGCGTGATGCAGGCGCCCGGCGGCCCGGACGAGGACCCGGAGAGCGGCTTCGAGCAAGGGGGCTGGCAGAAGCCGGTGGACGACGAGGAGGTCGGCGCGGCCGTCGCCGGCTGGTACGCGGACTTCGACGCGATGCTGCTCGGCCGCAAGACGTACGAGATCTTCGTCTCGTACTGGCCGAAGGCCGATCCCGCCGACCCCTTCACCGACCTCATGAACGGCATGCGCAAGTACGTCGCCTCCCGGACCCTGACCTCGGTCGAGTGGCGGAACTCCACGCTGCTGGAGGGCGACGTCGTCGACGCCGTCCGCGAGCTGAAGGCGTCCGAGGGCGGCCCGATCAGTGTCGTCGGCAGCGGGGACCTCGCCCGGACCCTGATGCGGCACGGCCTCGTCGACGAGTACCGGCTGACCATCCACCCGGTGATCGTCGGCACCGGCAAGCGGCTGTTCGCCGACGGGACGGTCCCCACCCGGCTGGAACCGGTCAACGTCTCCACGACGAAGGGCGGCACCGTCGTCGGCGTCTACCGGGTGAACGGAGAGCCCGACCACGACAGTTACTGAGCGCTCCGGACCCGCGGCCGGGGACCCGCGCCGGAGGAGCCGGGTCCCCACGCGGAACGTCACAGCTTGACCTGGAGCGCGCTCCAGCTCCCAGCATGGTCGTCATGCATCACACGACCTCTCAGATCGTCCTGGGCACGATGGACTTCGGCACCCGGGTCTCCCGTGACGACTCCTTCGCGATCCTCGACGCGTTCGTCGCCGGCGGCGGTGTCTGGCTGGACACCGCCAACTGCTACACCTTCTGGAACGACCCGAGCGGTGTCGGGGGCGCCAGCGAGCGGGTGATCGGCGAGTGGCTCAGGGCCCGTCCCGGGATCCGCGACAGCGTGCGGATCGCGACCAAGGTCCGGCAGAACCCGCTCGTCCCGCACGTCTGGCCCGAGAGCGCCGAAGGGCTTTCCCCCCGTGCCGTGCGGGAGGGCCTGACCGGGAGCCTGGAGCGGCTCGGCGCCGACCACGTGGATCTCCTCTGGGCCCACGCCGAGGACCGCTCCGTGCCGCTCGAGGAAACGGTCGGCGCCTTCGGCGAACTGGTGGCGAAGGGCCTCGCCCTGCGCATCGGGGCGGCGAACCACGCCGCCTGGCGGGTGGAACGCGCCCGCGGCCTCGCGCGGGAGCAGGGCGTGGAACCGTGGAGCGCCCTGCAGCTCAGGCACTCGCTCGCGCAGCCACGGCCGCTCACCCCGCTCGCGGAGGCCGGCCACCGCATGCTCACCGCGGAGGACCTCGACCTCGCCCGGACCGAGGGGCTCGCCGTCTGGTCGTACAGCTCCCTGCTCTGGGGATCGTACGTACGCCCGGACAAACCCCTTCCGCCGGTCTACGATCACCCGGGGACGACCCGCGTGCTCGCGGTCCTGGAGGAGATCGCCGGCGAGCTCTCGGCCACGAGGAACCAGGTGGTCCTGGCCTGGCTGATCCGGCAGGGGATCGATCCGATCGTCGGTGCGAGCCGGGTGGAGCAGATCGAGGAGGCGCTCGCCGTGCGGCAGGTACGCCTCGACGACGAGCACCTCGCGCGTTTCGCCGAGGCGCGCTAGGCAGCCGCGAGGAGCCCGATGACCACGTTCACCCCCGCCGCGGCCGCCGACCGCACCGGCGTGTCCATCGACACGTTGCGCTACTACGAGCGTGAGGGCCTCATCGGCCCCGTCCGGCGCTCGTCCGGCGGCCGCCGGGAGTACACGGAGGACGACGTCTTCTGGATCGGCCTGGTCACCTGCTTCCGCGAGGCGGGCCTCGGCATCGCGGACCTGCGGGAGTTCGTCGCCCTGCTGCGCTCGGAGCGCTCGTCGGAGGACCGCGTGGCCTTCCTCCGCGAGCGCCGTACCGCGCTGGAGCAGCGGGTGGCGGCACTGCACCGGGCGATGGACGTCCTCGACGACAAGATCGCCTACTACAGCTGAGCGGGGCCGTCGCGGGCGGGGCCGGTCGAGCGTCGCCTTGCAAACCTACCTATCGATAGGTAGGTTTCACGGCATGGACAACGCCACCACCCCCTCCATCCGTGCCGTCGGGCTCGGCCGGGACTTCGCCGAGCACACGGCGGTGGACCGGCTCGACCTGGAGGTGAACCCGGGAGAGGTCTACGGACTGCTCGGCCCCAACGGCTCGGGCAAGAGCACCACCGTCCGGATGCTCACCACCATGCTCCGCCCTTCCCGCGGCACCGCCCGGGTCGCCGGGGCCGACATCACCCGCGACCCAGGAGCCGTCCGCCGCCGCACCGGGGTCGTCCTCCAGGGAACGGCTCTCGACCCGCTGATGTCCGCGCGGGAACTGCTGCTCCTGCAGGGGCGCCTCCAGTCGCTCACCGCTCGCCGGGCACGGGCGCGGTGCGCCGAACTGCTCACCGCCTTCGACGCCCGGGACTTCGCGGACACCCCGGTCGGCAGGCTCAGCGGGGGCCAGCGCCGCCGGGTGGACCTCGCCGTCGCGCTGGTCCAGCGCCCCGACGTCCTCTTCCTGGACGAACCCACCACGGGGCTGGACCCGGCGAGCCGCCGGGGCCTGTGGGACGAGATCCGCGCCCTGTCCGCCGACCACGGAGTCACCGTCCTGCTGACCACGCAGTACCTGGAGGAGGCCGACCAGCTCTGCGACCGCGTCGGCATCCTCCGCGCCGGACGCCTCGTCGCCTCCGCCGCCCCGCACGTCCTCAAGGAGCAGGTCGGCGAACGCGTCCTGACCCTGCGCTTCGGCGACGCCCTGGCGGCCGGCCGCGCCCGGGAGCTGCTGGCCGCCAGGGGCGAGCGGCTCCACACGGTCGAGGCCGCCCCGCACTCGGTGGGCATCCGGCTCGCGCGCCCCGGAGCGGACGGCGAGACGCTGCTCGCCCTGGCCTCCGCCGGCCTGCACGCCGCGTCCCTGACCGTCGACGAACCCAGCCTGGAGGACGTCTTCCTCCGCCTGGCCCTCTCCCCGGAAGGTTCCCTCGCCGCATGAGCACGACCGCCGCCACCACCACCGCCCCCGCGGGCCCGGCCCCCTCGCCGAAGTCGTGGGCGGCCCTGGGACCCTTGACCGCCCGCTCGCTCAGATCCTGTCTCCGGACGCCCGCCCTGCTCCTGTCACCTCTCCTCACCAGCGCGTTCTTCATGGTCATCTACGAGGGGCAGCTGTCCTCGGTGGCCGCCGCGACGGCCCCCGGTGGCCGTTACGTCGACGTGGTCCTGCCGCTGTGCCTGCTCACCACCGCCTTCACCGGCGGCGCGGCCGCAGGACAGTTGCTGGTCAGCGACATCGGCTCGGGCTACCACGCGCGGCTCTGGCTCACCCCGGTCGGCCGCTGGACCCTCGTCACCGCCCCGGTCCTGGCGGGGGTGGTCGTGCTGACCGCCCAGGCGGTCGCGCTCACCGGTCTCGGACTGCTGCTCGGCCTGGACCCCGTCTCCGGCGCGCCGGCCCTCCTGGCCCTCGTCGGCGCCACCGTGCTGCTGGGCACCGGGTTCCTGCTGCTGGCGGCCGCGGTCGGCCTCCGCACCGGCAGCAGCTCGGCGGTCGGCTCCGTGACCCTGGTCTTCTTCCCGCTCTCCTTCTTCACCGCCACCTTCGTCCCGCGTGACCGGCTCGGGGGCTGGATGGCCTACGCGGCCGACCTGAACCCGCTCACTCCGCCGCTGGAAGCCATGCGCGGTCTGCTCACCTCGCCCTGGCACGAGCAGGACCTGCTGCCGGGCGCCATCGTCGCCTTCGTCATCCTGGGGGTGGGCGCCGCCGCGGCCCGCCTCGCACTGACCCGCCGTACCCGGACAGGAGTCTGACCACCATGCCCCGCCAGACCGACACCCGCGCCCGTGCCCGCGACGAGTTCGCCCGTCGGCTCGCCGACTACGGCTACCTCGGCGTCTCCCTGGACGACATCGCCAAGGCCGTCGACATTAGGAAGGCCAGCCTCTACCACCACTTCCCCGGTGGAAAGCCGGCCCTGTTCATGGAGGTGGCCGACCACTACACCAAGGAAGCGTCCGCCCTGCTGCACAGCGCGCTGGCCACGCCCGGCACCCTGCGCGACAAGCTCCTCGCGCTCGCCGCCTCGTACGCCGAGGGCACCTACAACTCCCAGCTCAGCAACCAGATCTACTACGCGATCCGCCACCTCGACGACGACCAGGGCGCCGAGGTCTCGCACGCCTACGTGCGCGGCCTCATCCAGCCCGTCACCGACCTCATGGCGCGGGCGGTGGCCACGGGCGAGCTCCGGGAGGCCGATCCGGCGTTCCTCGCCACGGCCTTCCTGGAGCTCGCCGGCACGGTTCAGCCTCCCGAGGAAGGATGCGCCCCGTCCGCCGTCGACCGTCTGGCCCAGGACGTCGTCGACCTCTTCCTGCGAGGAGCCGGCCCGGAATGACGACCACCCTGCCGCTGGAGGGGCGGACGGCCTGATCACCGGTGCCGGCCGGACGGGCGGGACCGGCGCGGCGGTGGCGCGGCGCCTGGCCTCGGTGGGGGCGAGCCTGGGGCTCCACCACCACCGCCCTCACGACAGCGGCCCTCCGTGGGGCGCGGACGACCTCGACCGGATCCTGGCCTCCGTGCGGGACCCTCCGATCCCGGGCGCGGAGCTGCACGACCTGCCCGGTGACCTGGCCGAGCCGGGCGCGCCCGAGGAGCTGGCCGACCGGGCCGTGGAGGCCGCGGGCCCTCCGGACGTCCAGGTCTGCGACCACGCCCGCTCGGGCGGGGACGGCTCCCTCGCGGACATCACGGCCGAGCAGCTGGACGGTCACCGGGCCCCCGACGCGCGGTCGGTGCTGCTGACCAAGGCGTTCGCCGCCCAGCACGAGCCGGCGAGGTCGCGTACGCCGCCGCGAAGGCGGCCCTGGCCGGGCCGAGGGCGGCTTCCGCCGCTGGTGACGTCACGGAAGCCCTGGTCACACCCCCGCACGACCGGTCGTAGGATCTGATCGTACGAGGGGGCGGGGACCCGGCGAAGGCCGCGGGATCCCACGGGCGGGGGTCCGGCCCGTGGACGGGGGGCACGGTGGTGATGCGGGAGGACCGGCGGGCGAGCGGCCTCGCCGCGCGCCGGGAGCGGGCGCGGGCCGTGGCGGCGGAGGGCGACCCCGCGCGGGCCGTCGAACTGATCGCGGCGGTCGTCGACGACAGCCGCCGCATCCTCGGTCCCGACCACCCGGACACCCTCCTCGCCCGGCACTGCCACGCGGACCTCCTGGACGACGCCGGAGGCACCCGCGAGGCGGCCGGCCTGCACGCGGCCGTCGCCGCCGACCGCGCCCGGGTGCTCGGCCCCGACCACCCCGACACACTCCTCAGCCGGCACCTGCACGCCTACTGCACCGGCGCGACCGGGGCGGCCGAGGAGGCCCTGCGCCTCCACGCCGCGCTGGCCGCCGACCGCTCCCGGATCCTCGGGCCCGACCACCCGGACACCCTGTTCAGCCGAGGCGAGCACGGGTACTTCCTGGAGCTGACCGGCCGGGCGGCGGAGGCGGTGGCGGTCAACGCCGCGGTGGTGGCCGGGCGGACACGGGTGCTCGGGCCCGGCCACCCGGAGACCCTGATCAGCCGGCAGAACCACGCGTCCAGCGTCGGGGAGGCGGGAGACCCGGCGGAGGCCGTGCGCCTGTACGACTCCCTGATCGAGGACCGGACCCGGACGCTCGGAGCCGACCACCCGGACACGCTGGGCCTTCGGCACGCCCACGCCTACTTCGTCGCCGCGGCCGGGGACCCGGCGCGAGCGGCGCGGCTGTACCTTCCGCTCGTGCGGGACGGCACCCGGGTCCTGGGGCCCGACCACCCGGACACGCTGCTGAGCCGCCACAACCACGCGGACTTCCTGGACGACGCCGGAGGCACCCGCGAGGCGGCCGCCCTGCACGCCGCCCTCGCCGCCGACCGCGCCCGGGTCCTGGGCCCCGACCACCCCGACACACTCCTCAGCCGGCACCTGCACGCCTACTGCGCCGGTGAGTCCGGCGACGCGGAGGAAGCCCGGCGTCTCCACGCGGCCCTCGCCGCCGACCGCGCCCGGCTCCTGGGCCCGGACCACCCCCACACGCTGCTGAGCCGGCATGCCCACGCGCTGGCCGTCGGCCTGGCCGGGGACCGGGAGGAGGCCGCGCGGCTGCTCGCCGCGGTGGTGGAGGACCGGACCCGGGTACTGGGACCGGACGACCCGGAGACGCTGCTGAGCCGCCACGAGCACGCCTTCCAGGTGGCCCGGACCGGTGACCAGGACCACGCGGCCCTGCTGTTCGCCTTCGTCGCGCAGGACCGTGCGCGGGTCCTGGGCCCGGACCATCCGCACACCCTGCTCACCCGCGGCGAGCACGCCGGCTGCGTCGGCGATGCGGGCAGCCCGTGGTCGGGCGCGGAACTGAGCGCCGCGGTGGCCGAGGACCGTGCCCGCGTGCTGGGGCCCGATCATCCGGACACCCTGGAGAGCCGCCACCTCCACGCCTCCTTCCTGAGCGACACGTGGCGGACCGGGGAGGCGGTGCGTCTGTACGAGGCCGTGGTCGCGGACCGCACGCGGGTGCTGGGAGCCGACCACCCGGGCACGCTGGTGAGCCGGCACAACCACGCATACGCGGTGGGCAGGAACCGTGAGGACGACTACGCCGCCCTGCTGTTCGCCTTCGTCGTGCAGGACCGCACCAGGGTGCTCGGGGCGGACCATCCGCACACCCTCGTCAGCCGCAGCGAGCACGCGCGGTGGCTGGGCCGGACCGGGCGGCACCTCGCAGCGGCGGAGCTGCACGCGGGAGTGGTCGAGGACCGCACCCGGGTGCTCGGCACCGACCACCCCGACACCCTCGTCAGCCGGCACCTGCACGCCACGGCCCTCGGTGACCTCGGGGACCTGGAGGAGGCGATGCGGCTGCTGGCCGCGCTGGTGGTCGACCGTGCCTGGGTGCTCGGTCCGGAGCACCCGGACACCCGGCTCAGCCGGACGGCGCACGAGCGGTACGCGGCGCGGCTCGCGATGTGGTGACGGTCCCGGGCGGCACCGGGAGTTCACGGAAGTCGGGTGACCGGGTCACGGTCTGCTCCTAGGCTGATCCCGTGCCCGCGCCGAGGCCCGCGCTTCCGCGGCCTCCACGCCGAGGCGGGCCGACGACCAGGAGGTGCGGCAGTGGGCGCCCCATCGGCATGCGACGAGTGCGGCTTCGTCTACGACCTGGAGATGGCCTCCGCGGTGCCCTCGCTCGCCGAGGCCCACGCGGAGGAGTTCGCGGACCTGATGGCGGGCGACCCTGCGACCCTGCGGACGCGCTCCGCCCCCGCGGTGTGGTCGCCGCTGGAGTACGCGTGCCACGTCCGCGACGTGCTGCTGGTCCAGCGGGAGCGGGTGCTCGCCGCGCGGCGTGCCGACACGCCGTTCGCCGAACCGATGGGACGCGACGAGCGGGTCGAGCACGACGGCTACGCGCGGCAGCGGCCCTCCGACGTGGCGCACCAGGTCAGGACGGCGGCACAGCTGTTCGGCAACGTGCTGGACCTCCTCTCCCCCGCCGACTGGGAGCGGACGCTGGTGTACACCTACCCCCGGCGCGCGGAACGCCCGCTGAGCTGGGTCGCCGTGCACACCCTGCACGAGCTGCGGCACCACCTCCTCGACGTGCGCCGTCAGCTGCGGGCGGCCGCCCCCACCGGCGCCTCCACCGGTACCGACGCCGATGCCCCCACCGGTAGCGACGCCGGCGTCCACGGGGCCTCCGGCCGGTGAGCGCGGTGGCGGTGGTGGGAGCCGCGGTGCCGGGCCCTCGCCGCGTTCGAGGCCGTCCCCGGGCTCTGCGCGGGGCGGGACGACGCGCGGACACGGTTCCTGTTGGCCCTGGCCGAAGACTGAGGCCGCGCCACGCCGCGCCGCGGGCGGGGTGGGGTGGGGGCGGGCCGGGGGCTTCCGTACGCTGGCGGCATGCGCATGCGTCCCACCTTGAGCTGGACCCCGCCGGAGGATCTGCCGCCGGGCACGACGGATCCGGGGCCGGTGGCCGACGCGCTGCGCGCCGGCGGGGTGCTGGTGCTCAGCGGGGCGGGCATCTCGACGGAGTCGGGCATCCCCGACTACCGGGGCGAGGGCGGGAGCCTCAGCCGGCACACGCCGATGACCTACCAGGACTTCGTCGCCGACGCCGGTGCCCGGCGGCGGTACTGGGCGCGGAGCCATCTCGGCTGGCGTACGTTCGGCCGCGCGCACCCCAACGCGGGGCACCGCGCCGTGGCGGAGTTCGAGGCGCAGGGCCGCCTCACCGGCGTGATCACCCAGAACGTCGACGGGCTGCACCAGGCGGCGGGCAGCGAGGACGTCGTGGAGCTGCACGGCAGCCTGGCCCGCGTCGTGTGCCTCACGTGCGGGACGATCAGCCCGCGCGCCGAGCTGGCCGAGCGGCTGGAGGCGGCGAACGTGGGATTCGCGCCGGTGGCGTCCGGCCTGAACCCGGACGGCGACGCCGACCTCAGCGACGAGCAGGTCGGTGACTTCCAGGTGGTGCCCTGCACCGTCTGCGGGGGCGTCCTCAAACCGGACGTGGTGTTCTTCGGGGAGAACGTTCCGCCGCGGCGGGTCGAGCACTGCCGCCGCCTGGTGCACGAGGCGACCTCGCTGCTGGTGCTGGGGTCGTCGTTGACGGTGATGTCCGGTCTGCGGTTCGTGCGGCAGGCGGCCGACGCCGGGAAGCCGGTGGTGATCGTCAACCGGGACCCGACCCGGGGCGACCGGTACGCCCTCACCCGGGTGGCACTGCCGTTGGGGCCGACGCTGAGCACGGTGGCCGGACAGCTGACGGCCGACGGGCACCGGCCGTGACCGGCCGCTCCTCCGGAAGGACCCCGCCATGTCCGCGGACACCGTGACGTCGGCCGAGCCGCTCGAGATCCGTTAGGCCGCCCGCTCCGACCGGGTGCGGCTGTCGCGGCCGCCCGACCCGGTGGGCCGGCGGCACGCAGGGGGCCGCCCGCCCCGCCGCGAGGCGGGACGGGCGGCCCTGGTGCGTCGCCGGTGTCAGGACAGCGGCGGGTAGGCGTTGGCCATCAGCTGCTGGAACTGCGCCGAGAACCACTTGCCCGACAGGGGCGCGTTGGGCAGCGCCCCCGACATGCTGTTGCCGTTGCGCGCGTTGCCCGTGTAGGTCGGGTCGCACATGCGGTCGAAGCCCTTGCCCTCGTCGTTGTCGATCACCTGGCTGGCGCCGTCGGACTCACCCGGCGGCTTCATCCAGACGTAGGCGTCGATGCCCGGCTCGGGGTTGGCCTTCGGCCGCTCACCGAGACCGGCCCCGGACTGGTTGCACCAGTTGCCCAGGTGGATGCGCCGGTCGACGCGGCCGCCGTTGACGTAGGCGTCGACACCGGTCGTCGGACCGGCCGCGGTGGGACGCGCGGAGCCGCCCCAGCCGTTGCGGGAGGTGTCGATCAGGAAGCCGATGTTGCTGGGGAAGCCGGACTGGATCAGCTTGTCCCGGAAGCCCTGGGCGAAGGACAGCTCGTCCACGTACTGGTTCCAGTCCACCCACTTGGACTGGCGCACGGTCGTGCCGTTCACCGAGTCGGTGACCTTGAAGTACGGCTCCTTCAGGGCGCTGTAGTTCGCCGTGTTCACGATGAAGCCGTGCACGTCGGACAGCTGGGCGCCATTGCTGGTGGCCGTGGTCTTGAACAGGTCGGCCGTCGGGCCGAGGTTGGTGTCCCAGCCCAGCCAGCCGTGGTGACCGGCGTCGATGTAGTTGTAGACGTTGGGGATGTCGCCGAAGACGTCCAGCGCGTAGCCGATGCCCTTGACGTAGTTCCCGTTGCTCTTCATCGTGTCGCAGGCGGGCACCGCGGTGTCACGGCCCGAGACGTTGGTGATGAGGTTGGGCAGCGAGTCCACCTCGATCGTCGTGACGATCCGCAGGGACGCGTACTTCGGGTCCTTGAAGATCGCGGCGATCGGGTCGATGTACTGCGTCTTGTACTTGTCGATCTCCGTCGCGCCGAGTTCGCCGTTGGAGGCCAGCGCGGCGCAGTCACGGCCGGGCAGGTTGTAGATCACGAACTGGATCACCAGTTCGCCGGAGCCCTTCTGCTCCAGGGCCTTGTCCAGGTGCGCGCGGGCGCCCATCGCGCCGTTGGCGCCGTTGATGGCGGCGATCCGGTCCAGCCAGACACCGGTCGGCTGGTTCGCGATCCTGGAGCCACCGGGCTCGGCGGCGGCCTTGGCTGCCCAGTCCGGGTTCACGTACACCTTCGCGCCCGTGTACGGGTTGTCCACCTTGGTGCCCGGCGGGTTGGTGGTGGGCGGCGGCGACGTGGGCGGCGGGGTGGTGGGCGGCGGAGTGGTCGGCGGGGTGCCTCCGCCGTCGACGTCGCAGGCCACGCCGTCGAGGGTGAAGGCGCCGGGCGCCGCGTTGGTGCCGCTGTAGGAGGCGTTGAAGCCGAAGCTCACGGACGCCCCGGTGTTCAGCTGGCCGTTGTACGACTCGTTGGCCGCGGTGACGGCGGTGCCGCTCTGGGTGACCTTGGCGTTCCACCCCTGGCTGACCTTCTGGTTGCCGGCCCAGTTCCAGCCGAGCTTCCAGGAGGACTTGGCCGACGAGTTGTTGGTGAGGGTCACGTTGGCGGTGAATCCGCCGCTCCACGAGGACTGCACCTGGTACTTCACGGTACAGGCCGCGGCGGCTGCGCCCACGGTCGAGGGCTGCATGGCGGACGCCACTCCCGCGGCCCCCGCGACCATCGCGAAGGCGGAGAGTAAGGCTGTTCTGGTACGGCGCATCGTGTGCGGGTCTCCTTGTCCGTGCGGTTCGACTCCGCCCGGCATCCGGGAGCACGCCGCGTCACGCCGTCGGGCGGGAACACGGGACGTTCGCATGGAGCGACTCCTGGCAGGCCGGACACGTACAGGCGGACGTGTCGACTGAAAACGGAATCGCTCCCACTGGTACGGAGGACGTTAGCGGTCAACTCCTGTAGACGTACAGATGTGTGACAACCATTTTGCCCGCCGGTCACCGCCACGTGTCTTCGAATCTTTTCGAACCTCCCCACACCTTGACCACTCACGGCGCCGGCCACACCATGGGAGCGCTCCCACTGGTGCACCACCCCCCACACGGCCCTCGCACGGGCCGCCGCACCCCCACTCAAGGAGTGATGCGCGACCGGCTCCGAAACGCCCTGTCCCATCCCCCACCAGCACGTTTCGATGAAGGGACCCGCATGTCCGCCCTGTTGTCCAGGCTTCGCGCCCTGCATCCCGCACTGGCCGCGTTAGTCCTGACAATCGCCTCGCTGACCTCGGTCGGCCTGGCGACGACGTCGGCCCAGGCCGACACCCTGATATGCGACCAGTACGGCTCCACCACGATCCAGGGCCGCTATGTCGTGCAGAACAACCGCTGGGGGACCAGCGAGCAGCAGTGCATCAACGTCACCGACACCGGCTTCCAGCTGACGACCGCCAACGGCTCCGTCCCCACGAACGGCGCCCCCAAGTCGTACCCGTCGGTCTACAACGGCTGTCATTACACGAACTGTTCACCGGGCACCAACCTGCCGAAGCAGATCAGCACGATCTCCACCGCGCCGAGCAGCATCTCGTACTCCTACGTCAGCAACGCGGTGTACAACGCCTCCTTCGACATCTGGCTGGACCCGTCCCCGAAGAAGGACGGCGTCAGCGCGACCGAGATCATGATCTGGCTCAACCGGGTCGGCCCGATCCAGCCGATCGGCTCGCAGACCGGGACCGCCACGGTCGCCGGCCGCACCTGGGAGGTCTGGACCGGGAACAACGGCGGCAACGACGTGATCTCCTTCGTCGCCCCGTCCGCGCTGAGCAGCATGAGCTTCGACGTCATGGACTTCGTGAACCAGGCGATCTCCAAGGGTCTCGCCCAGCGGTCGTGGTACATCACCAGCATCCAGGCCGGTTTCGAACCATGGCAGAACGGCGCGGGTCTGGCCGTGAACTCCTTCTCCTCCACGGTCAACTCCGGTGACGGCGGCTCCACCCCGCCGCCCACCACTCCCCCGCCGACCAACCCGTCCGGCTCCTGCAAGGTGACCAACACGGCCACCTCCTGGCCCGGCGGCTTCACCTCCAACATCACCGTGACCAACACCGGCTCGACGGCGGTCAACGGCTGGCGGGTGGGCTTCACCCTGCCGTCCGGGCAGTCCGTCACCAACGCCTGGAACGCCACGGTCTCGCCGAGGTCCGGCGCCGTGACGGCGACCAACACCTCGTCCAACGCGCAGATCGCGCCGGGCGCCAGCCAGTCGTTCGGCTTCCAGGGCACCTACTCCGGGTCCTTCGCCAAGCCGACGGCGTACACCCTGAACGGCACGGCCTGCACGGTGGGCTGACGGCCGCCCGCACTCCCCTCCCCCTGACCGGGCCCCGTCCCACGCCGCACGCGTGGAACGGGGCCCGGTCGCTTCGCTGCCGCCGCCTCGATCCACCCGGCCTCCCTCGGCTCGCTCGCCGTCGCCCGGGCGGTCGGGCGGACGGCACGACCGCCGCCGCGTCCGTAGGCCGAACGGACGCTTTCCGTGTGCGTCTCCCGGCGCGGTGGCACCCCTCACAGGGTGAGCGCTGACGACTTCCCCGCGGACGGAACAGCAGGCGGCCGACCGGACACCGGCCGCGAACGGGCGGCCGTCCCCCGCCGGGCATGGCTCCTGGCGGGGCTGACCGCCGCGCTGACCTGCGTGCTCTACGGCTACAGCAGCGGTGTCGTGGCCGGCGCCCAGCTCTACTACACGCCGCGCTTCGACCTCTCGACGGGTCAGCAGGGCTTCGCCGTCTCCTCCTTCCTGCTCGGCGCCGTCCTCAGCGCCCTCACCGCCGGACGGATCAGTGACCGGATCGGCCGCCGCCGCATGCTCCTGCTCGGCGGTCTGCTCTTCGGCGCCGGTCTGCTCGCCTGCGCGCTCGCCCCCGGCTTCGGCCTGTTCCTGGCCGGGCGCATCGTCCAGGGCCTCGCGGCGGGCATCGCCTCCGCCCTCGTCCCCGTCTACCTGTCGGAGATCGCGGACGCCGGCAACCGCGGCCGCATGGGCCTGCTCAACCAGCTGGGCCTCACCCTGGGGCTGTTCCTGTCCTACGTCGTCGCCCTGGTCCTCTCCGGCTCGGGCGACTGGCGGTGGATGTTCGGCGCGGGGGCGGTGGGGGTCGCGGTCTTCCTGCTCCTGTCCCCCGCGCTGCGGGAGTCCCCCGCCTGGCGGCGGAAGCCGAAGGCCGGCGAGCGGAGCCGGACCGCCGGCGGCGACGAGCCCGCCGCCGCCCTGTCCGACCTCTTCACCCCCGCCGTCCGTCCGGCCCTGGCCATCGGTGTCGTGCTGTGCGCCCTGCAGCAGCTGTGCGGGATCAACGCGGTGCTGTACTTCGCCCCGACCGTCATCCGGACCACCGGCCTGTCGGCGTCGAACTCGATCCTCTACTCGGTCTTCATCGGCGCGCTCAACCTGGTCATGACCTTCGTCGCCGCCCGCCTGATCGACCGGTGGGGCCGGCGACCCCTGCTCCTGCTCTCCGTCGGCGGCATGCTCGCCACGCTGATCCCGTTGGGCGCCTGCTTCGTCTGGGACCTCTCCGGGCAGAGCGTGATCGCGCTGCTCTGCCTGCTCGGCTACGTCGCCTTCTTCGCGATCGGCGCCGGCCCGGTGATCCTGCTGCTGGTCTCCGAGCTGTTCCCGCCCGGGATGCGCGCGCGGGGCGCGAGCCTGTGCATGGCGGTGAACTGGATCTGCAACTTCCTGGTCAACCAGTTCTTCCTGAATCTGGTCCACGGCATCGGCGAGGGCCAGACGTTCTGGCTCTTCGGCGCGCTCTGCCTGCTCGGCCTGGTCTTCGTCGCCCGCGCGGTCCCGGAAACGCGGGGCCGCACCGACACCGACATCGCACGCGCTCTCCGCGGCGCCTAGAGCGTGTCGACCTGGCCGGGGAGCGTGTGCCGGCTGTCCGTTCCGCTCCTGGCGCCGACGCAGAGGATCTCGTCCTGCCGCCCGGAGATGGATCCGCTCACGGCCGCTCCCGCGGCCGGCAGCGCTCAGGTGTCGTACTCGCCGTTCCACGGACTCGAGAAACCCGACCTGTCCGGATAGAGCTCGGCCCGGTCGTCCTCGCCGTCCTCGCCGTCCTCATCGGCATGACACTCCGTGACGAGGCCGAAGAGCACCCCCTGATCGCTGTGATCCGGCAGCAGGGGGACGGCTTGTGCGCGCGTGGCGTTGCGGGCCGGTCCGATCAGCTGTGTCATGAAAGCTGAGGGCGGTGAGACCCCTGTTCTCCTCCAGCCCGGCATGCAGCTCCGTGGTGGGCGCACAGGGGCCGTCGGCTCGCCGGAACGCGCTCCGCCCCGGGCGGAAACCGTCACGCGCAGGACCCCGTCCCACCCGCGCGTTCCGAGAGGCAGGCGGAAGGCCATGCAGAATCCACCCGTCACCATGTTCGGACCCCCGATCACCTTTCTCGGCGTTCCGGCCTGCGACCTCGACGACCGGGACTCCTACGCCGACGCGGACGTCGTGGTCCTCGGAGCCCCTCTCGACGGCGGGACCTCCTACCGCTCCGGCGCACGGTTCGGCCCGTCAGCCCTCCGTCAGGCGTGCTACCTCCCTCAGGACGGATCACGGCCGAGCCTGGCACTGCGTGTCGACGCCCTGAAGGACCTGAAGGTCTACGACGCCGGTGACGTGGTCCTCTACAGCGGTGACATGGCGGAGTCGGTCGAGCACATCGAGGCGGCCGTCTTCAGGATCGCCTCTTCAGGTGCCGTCCCCATCGTCCTGGGCGGCGACCACACCATCGCCTGGCCGGACCACACCGGCGTCGCCCGGCACCTCGGCTTCGGCAAGGTTTCCATGATCCATTTCGATGCCCACGCCGACACCGCCGACACCCAGTTCGGCTCTCTGGTGTCGCACGGCACCCCCATGCGCCGCCTCATCGAATCCGGCGCCCTGCGCGGCGACCGCTTCCTGCAGATCGGGCTGCGCGGCTACTGGCCGGACCCGCCGATCCTGCAGTGGATGGCGCAGCACGGACTCCGCTCCTTCGAGATGACCGAGATCGTCGAGCGCGGCCTCGACGAATGCCTCGCCGAGGCCGCCGGCATCGCTGTCGACGACTGCGAGGGAGTCTTCCTCTCGGTCGACGTCGATGTCGTCGACCCCGGCTCGGCTCCCGGCACAGGCACCCCCGAGCCCGGCGGGCTCTCCCCCCGGCAGCTCCTCGACGCGGTCCGGCGGCTCTGCTACGAACTGCCCGTCGTCGGCCTGGACCTGGTCGAGGTCTCACCGCCCCACGACCACGCCGACGTCACCGCCCTGCTCGGCAACCGTGTCGTCCTCGAAGCCCTGTCCGCCATCGCGCGACGCCGCAAGGACCGGCGCGACGGCACCACCTGGGACCGCCGCGAACCGCTGCTGCACGGGCGGGACACCGACGAGCAACTTCGGCAGATCGACGACGGCCGCCTCCACGGCCACACCCACCGGTAGTTGGTCCTTTCGGTGGCATCGGCCGGAGGCCCGCCACGGGAAGGGGTGCGTGGGCGTTGGGCATCCGGTGGACAGCCACGACGAGGAGATCCGATGTCTGAGCAGATCGTGCATGTGACCGACGCGTCGTTCGAGCCTGACGTGATCAGTTCGGACCGACCCGTTCTGCTGGACTTCTGGGCGCCGTGGTGCGGGCCGTGCAGGACGATCGCGCCCCTCCTCGACGAGGTGGCCGCGGATTATCGCGACAGGATCCGGGTCGCGAAGATCAACGTGGACGAGAACCCGGTGACACCGGCGAGGTTCGGCGTCCGAGGCATCCCCACCCTGATCCTCTTCAAGGGCGGTGTCGTGTCGCAGACGAAGGTCGGTGCGCTGTCGAAGGCCCAGATCACCGCGCTTGTCGACAGGCACCTCTGACCGCTGCAGGGCGCACCACCGACGCCCTCCGGCCGCGCTGCCGAAGATGCGCACCCGCCTGTCACGCCCACCGTTCGCACCTGCCGGGGCGTCACGCTCGGCCCGACGGGAAATGCTTCGACCGCGTGCGCGGCCGCCCCTTACTGTTGCGCCTTCCCGTCGATCGCGGCGGGGTGTGAGGAAGGCGGAGTGTGGGATGAAGAGCGGTCGGGCGGGGACGCGGATCCATCTGATCGGCGGTGGCCGGGACGAGGCCGTCGCGCCGGTGCTGTACGGGCCGTTCCTGCGGGACGCCGGTGAGGGGGCGCGGGTCGGCTGCCTGCTGGTCGACGAGGGCGACGGCGACGGGGAGGCCCAGTTCGCCCGGTTCGCCGACGTGCTGACGCGGAGCGGGGACTGCGTGCCGGTGCCGCTGCTGGTGCCGGTCGGGGGCCGTGCCGACGCGGGGCTGCTGGACGGCTTGGACGCGTTGTTCGTGGGCGGTGGGCTGACCCCCGCCTACCAGGAGGCGCTGGCCGGCTGCGGCAGGGAGTTGCGGGAGCTGCTGGTCGAGCGCGCGGTGCCGTACGCGGGGTTCTCCGCCGGGGCCGCCGTGGCGGCGCGGGACGCGGTGGTGGGCGGCTGGCTCGACGACGGGGTGCCGGTGTGTCCGGAGGACTGCGCGGAGGACCTGGAGGAGGTCGACGTGCGGCCCGGACTGGGGCTGGTCCCCTTCACCGTCGACGTGCACGCCGCCCAGTGGGGCACGCTGCCGCGGCTGGTGTCCGCCGTCCGGCGCGGCCTGACGGCGCGGGGGGTCGCGCTGGACGAGAACACGGCGCTGCGGGTCACCCGGGACGCGGACGCGGATGATCCGGTCGCCCGGGTCGAGGGCGCCGGCTGCGCCCACCTGGTGCTCCGTGAGGCGCACGGCGACGGGGTGGTGGTCCGCTCCTACCGGCCGGGGGCTGTCCTGCCCGCCCTGTGACCGGCCTGCCCGCGCCCTCGTCCCGGGGGCCGGCGCGGTCACTCGAAGAACTTGAGGCTCCACCCCGTGTCGGCGGTCGCGCCGGGGACGTTGGCGCGGCGGTAGGTGGTGTTGCCCCACCAGCAGAACGAGCCGGTGTACCAGTAGCGGTTCTCCCAGGCGTACGGGGTGCCCTTCGGCACGGCGTGGAACATGAGGGGGAAGGTGGGCCCGGCGGGAGGGCTGGTCGCGATGTCCCCGTCGAGCAGGACGAAGGTGTGGTGGCCGGGACCGTTGACGTGGAGGGTGGGGTCCCAGCCGGACATCATGGTGGACCGGTTGGATCCGAACAGGCAGCCGTTGGACTTGTACCAGTCCCACACGTGGGTGGGGTCGCCGCCCGCCCGCAGCCTGAGGTCGGCCAGGCAGTACTGGTCGCTCCAGCTGCCGTTGGCGGAGTACACGATGTGCAGTTGCCCGTTGGGGTCCTTGATCGCCTCGGGGCTCTCGTTGATGTAGGGGTTGCCGACCACCCGCTCCCAGCCTTCCCTCGGCTGGGAGATGATGTGGCGGCCGCCGGTGGGGGTGGTCGGGCTGCTCATGCGCGCGATGTACAGGTTCTGCTCGACGTTGGTGTCGCCGGCCCAGCCCGACCAGACGAACCACCGCTGCCCGTTGAAGGTGAACAGCGTCCCGTCGATGGCCCACTTGTCCTCGGGCAGGGCGAGTTTCGTCTCGGCGGTGTATCCGCTGTCGGGGGCGGCTGAGCTGATCACGTACATCCGGTGGGCGGATCCCCGGCCGGCCGTGAAGTAGATGTAGTAGCGGCCGCCGTCCCGCACGATCTCGGGGGCCCACACCTCGCCCAGGTTGCGGGTGTCGGACCAGACCTGGCGGGCGGTGGCCGAGGCGAGCCCTCCGGTGGACGAGGCCTGCCGGACGGCGATGCCGGTGCCGGTGGACTGGACGGAGATGTAGGTGCCGCCGACCCGCAGGACGCTGGGGTCCGCTCCGCGGACGGCCGTCTGCCCGGCCTCGGCGGTGGGCGCGGACGTCAGCGACAGCGCGAGGGCCAGGACGAGGGAGAGGGCGAAGGCTGCTGCGCCCGACGTCCGAGGAAGTCTCATGGCTTCCCTTTCTTCCGGTGGGGGGTGGCGAGCGATGTCTACCCACGACTGGCGTGTGAACATGTCAAAAGCGGGGCCCGGTCGACCACTGGTGTGCGGAGCATGACGGACGACGGCAGCGGTTCGGCAGGAGTGACGGCGGTGGGCGCCACCGACGGCCGGGGCTGGGCCGGGACCCGCGCGTGGGTGGAGCGGAACCTTCCCGCGGGGCACCGTGTCCGCGCGGTGAGCCCCTTGCGCGGCGGCTGGACATCACGGATGCTCCGCCTCGACGTCGAGGGGGACCGGGGTGCGTGTGCGCTCGTGCTCCGCTCCTTCGTCAAGCCGTTCTTCGCGCAGCACGCGCTCGGCCTCCTGACACGGGAGGCGGACGTCCTCCGGCTCCTCGCCGGCACCGGCGTGCCCGCCGCGCGCCTGCTGGGCGTGGACGCCACCGCCGAGCACTGCGACCACCCGTCGCTGCTGATGTCCCTGCTGCCGGGGCGGCCGAGGGTGGACGGGACGGGCGTCGAGCGCCGTTCGGTGCTCCTGGCCGGGCAGTTGGCCCGCATTCACGCGCTGCGCGTCCCGGAGGGGGCCAGGCCGCGCACCTATCAGGCGTGGACCGACCCGGACTCGGTGCGGCTCCCGCGGAACCCCACGCGGCCGGAGGTGTGGCGGCGGGCGGTGGAGGTGATCCGGCGCCCGGCGCCCCCGTACCGTCCGTGCTTCCTGCACCGGGACTACCACCCCGGCAACGTCCTCTTCACGGGCGACGGGGACCAGCCGGCGGTCTCCGGTGTCGTGGACTGGGTGGAGACCTCCTGGGGTCCCGCCGACCTGGACGTGGCCCACTGCTCCACCGCGCTCGCCCTCCTCCACGGCGTGGAGGCCGGGATGCGGTCGGCCGACGACTACACCGCGGCCGGCGGGATCCTCGACGAGGACCCGGCCGGCCATCTGTACTGGCGCGTGCTGGACGCCCTGGCCTTCGCCCCGGACGCCGGGAAGGTCGCCGGCCCCTGGCGGGAACTGGGGCGAAAGGACCTGACGCCGGACGTCCTCACCCGGCGCCTGGAGCGGTATGTGCACGCGCTCCTCGTCCGGTACGGCTGACGTCCGCCATGACATGCGAAAGCGCCGGCCGCACCCCCGGGAGAGAGGGGTACGGCCGGAGCTCCTCACGCGCGGCGGCGGGTCAGCGGCGTCCTCCGCGGCCCCAGCGCTCGATGTCGACGGTCCGGCCCCGGAAGTCCCTCAGCACGGCCGTGTCGGAGTGGTTGTCCCACATGTAGTTGCGGCGGTCCATGTACACGTGGCCACGGCCGTCGCGGCCGACCCCGGTGTGCACGATCACGGAGGAGCGGGCGGGCAACCGGACGTCCCCGAACCGGAAGGTCCCCCGCTCGTCGTTGCGCAGGGTCCAGCCCCGCAGGTTGACGGAGTCCCGGCCCGTGTTGGTGAGGCGGACGATCTCGCCGTTGAGCGAGCGGTTCGAGTGGTCGTCACGGCCGGGGCTGTTGGCCTGCACTCCGGTGATGCTCACCGACGGACCGCGGCGGTCGCGGTGGTCGCGGTCACGGTGGTCGTCGGCGGAGGCCGGCATCGCGAAGGCACCGAGAGCGGCAGCCGCGGCGAGGGTGCCGGCGGCCAGGCGGCGGAAGTTACGAGACAAGAATCGCTCCTTCGTGCTGGCCCCGGCCGACGGGCGACGACCCGTCGGCCGGGGCTGTGTGCGTTCCCGGCGGGACTGCCGAGGACCCACATCCTGCCGCCGCGAGCGGGGCCGAAATGGCCCGAGTCAGGCGCTGTTACCAATCACGGACATTCGCGTTACTTCCCTATATGACTCACAATCTCACCCACACGGGTGAGACCGTCAGTTACCTTTCGAATGCATCGATACCGCCGACAGCAAGGAAGAAACGGTTCTTCCCTGGCGTAGGGCGACGCATCGCCCCGCCTCTCCCGATCCCTTACAGCGCTGTTACCGAAGCTCCGCATCGCACCGAACACCTGAGCCCGTCGACCGCGTCCGTCGAATGCGCGACCGACCCCTCTCCCCGGCCCGGCTCCCCGGTTCACCGGGACGGAGACCGCGAACTCCCGCGCAGTTCCGCGTCCTGGGGCGGCCTCCAGTCGGCGATGCCCTCGAAGCCTCGGAGGAAGAAGGCCGGCCCGGTGCGGGACACCGCGGTGACGACGGTGTTGCGCAGGGCCACCGCGGGGCGGTTGCGGAGCATGGACAGCCGCCCCGCGCCGACCGCCTTGCGGACCAGGGCGGACGTCCGGGGCAGCCTGGCCGCCGTGTAGGCGGGGAGGTCGTCCAGGTGATGGGCCAGCACGACGGCGTCCTCGACGGCCTGGTTGCCGCCCTGCCCCAGGGACGGCGGCATGGCGTGCGCGGCGTCACCGACCAGCGCGACCCGGCCCCGGTGGTGGGCGGGCAGCGGCCTTCGGATGTGGTGGACGTCGTGGCGCAGCACGTCCTCGGGGCGTGCGGCGGCGATGACGGACGGGATCGGCTCGTGCCAGTCGCCGAACAGCCGGCGCAGCTCGGCCCTCTCGTCGTCGGCGGCGCGGCCGCCGGCGGGGGTGAGGGCCGCGGCGTACGCGTAGACCCGGCCGTCCTGGAGGGGGTGGGTTCCCCACAGGCGGCCGCGCCCCCAGGTCTCGTGGGAGGCGAACCGGGCGCCGGGCACGGGGATCATGAGCCGCCAGGTGGTGAAGCCGGAGTACACGGTGCCGGGGTGTTCGGGGAAGAGTGCGGCGCGGACGCGGGAGTGGATGCCGTCGGCGGCCACGACCAGGTCCGCGGTGAGGTGGCCGTCCGGGGTGGTCACGCGGGCGGGCCGGTCGGCGTCGCCCGGATCGGCGAGGGCGGCCGGGCAGGCGGTGCGGATCACGCCCTCGGGGAGCCGTGCCGTGAGGATGTCGACCAGGGCGGCGCGGGGCAGCAGGACCAGGGGGTCGCCGAAGCGTTCGGTGACGGCGGCGACGTCGGTCCGGGCGAGCCACCGGCCGGCCGGGGTGCGCATGCCCCCCTCGCCCTGCCAGGCGGCCAGGGCCCTGACCTCGTCGCCTACGCCGATCACGTCGAGCGCGCTCAGGGCGTTGGGCGCGAGCGAGATCGCGGCCCCGACCGGCGCGAGGGAGGGGGCGCGTTCCAGGACGGTCACCTCCCGTCCGGCCCGGCTCAGGGCTACGGCGGCGGTCAGACCGCCGATCCCGCCTCCGACGACCAGCACGCGCGAGGACTGTGACATGGCTGCTCCTCCTTCGCCCCTGAGGCCGGGACCGGCCGGGAACTACACCCGTAGTACCCCTGGCTCCGAAGTTACTACAGGAGTAGTGAGACCGGTAGGTTGGTGGCATGCCCGCACCGATGTCCCGTGCCCTGGTCGTCGCCGACACCGCGCTCGCCCTGCTGGCCGAGCGCGGCATGCGAGGGCTGACGCACCGGGCGGTGGACGAGACCGCCGGCCTTCCGCACGGTTCCACCTCGAACGTCGCCCGCACCCGGCTGGCACTGCTGGAGCTGGCGGTCCGCCGGCTGGCCGAGCGGGAGGCCGGGGTCCTGGCCGTCGACGAGATGCCGGATCCGCGGGGCGGCAGGGAGCGGCTGGTCGACGCCTTGGCGCTCGCGGTGCACCGCTCCCTGACCGGCAACCGTGACCTGCTGGTCGCCCGCTACGAACTCGCCCTGGAGGCGACGCGCCGCCCTGAGCTGCGTGCCTACTTCGACGCGGCCGGCGCCCGCTTCCGGGAGACGGCGACCGCCCTGGTCGCGGGGCTGGGTTCTCCGGAGCCCGCCCGGCACGCGCTGTCGCTGGTGGCCTGGGCGGACGGTGTGATGTTCTCCTGCGCCGCGGGCTCGTACCACGCGGACCCGCCGGACCAGGACGCGCTGCGGAAGGACCTCAGGGAGCTGTTCGCCGGGATGCTGGGCGACTGAGGGCCCGCGGTCAGCCGCCGTGCTGCCGTGCGGCGCGCCCGGACGGTCCGCGTGACGAGCCCGCTTCGCCCAGCACCATGGCGTTCAGCAGCCCGGGGCCGCGCCGGTCCAGCAGGCGCCCGGTGAGGGCGGGGGCCGAGGACAGCGCCGCCAGGGCCAGGAGGAGACCGGCGAGGACGGTCGCCCACCACGCTCCGGCGGCGGCCCCCACGGCGCCGGGGAGCACCGCGGCCAGCAGCACCGCGGGGAAGATCGTCATCTGGCCCCCGGTCGGGTCGCCCGCACGCTGGCCCGGATACACACGGGCGCGCGCGTCGGTGCCCACGGCGGGCATCACCACGGCCAGCAGCGGCGCACCCACGCTCCCCACCGCCGCGGCGGCGACCGCCCCGAACACCGCGGCGTTCCCCAGCGGCGAGCCGGTCACGGCCCACAGGACGCCCGCGAGCACGACCGACGGCACCCCGAACAGCAGCCCCCACGCGACCGTCCGCCCGCGCACGTCGGCCCTCGACGCGCCCGGCGTGACGAGGAGTTGCCACAGGGCGGTGCCGTCCAGGGCATAGGTGTTGATCGCCACCATGGCTCCGAACACCGCCAGTGCGGGACCCGCCAGCGGCAGTGCCCAGTGCCAGCCCGTCGCCCCGACGATGAGGGCCATCAGCAGCGGTGTCAGCCAGGCGCTGCGCAGTTCCACGCCGCGCGCCGGGTCGCGGAACCAGGTGGCGAGCTCCCGGGCGACGACCGCGGACACCTGGGGAGTGGCCAGGGGCAGGGGCCGGCCCTGGCCGGGGGCGGTGGGCCGGGACGGGGTCGCCCGGCGCGGCGGTCTGCGCAGGGCGACCGCCGTGAGGGCGATCCAGGCGAGGTGCAGCAGCAGGCCGCAGACCAGCAGGCCGGCCAGCGGCGGGAGGACCGCGCCCGGCCCGAGTCCGTCGCGGGCGGCGAGGGCCGCGCGGTACCCCCAGCCGGTGGGCAGGGCGGCCAGGACGTCGACCACCGGCCCGGGCGCCACGTCGAGGGACGGTGCGACGAAGGTGGTCCGGCCGTCGCCGAGGCGAGGGAGCAGCCAGGCGGCGACCGGCACCCATCCGGCGAACGACACGGCGAGCATGGCGGCCGTCTGGACCGCCGCCAGCGTGATTCCGGCCCGGGTCTGCAGCAGGCCGGCGGTCAGCACCGCCACGGTCCTGCCGGCCCAGAGGAGGAAGTAGAGCTGGGCCAGGACGGCCGTGACGGTGATCGCCGTGGCGGCCGGTCCGCCCGGTGCGGCGAGGACCGGCAAGGAGGCCAGGCAGACCAGGGTGATGACGGTGCCGACGCCGAGCGGTTCGGTCCACGACAGGGAGCGGGCGAGCTGCCACGGCCGGACCGGATACCCGCGCAGCCACGCCAGCGGGACGAACGAGGGGTCGTGGCGGGGCTGGACGAGGGGCCCGAAGAGCCACATGCCGCCCCACACGGTGAGCGCGACCGCGATCCAGCCCTCGTGGAGCGTCCCGCGCGCCGAGGCCCAGGCGGCCGCGACGACCAGGGCGGCCAGGGCCAGCCCGCCGACCAGGCCGAAGCCGCGTTCGTCGTGCGGGCCGTTGCGGAGGAGGCGCAGCCTCAGCGCGAGCAGCGTCCGCGTCACGCCAGCCACTCCAGCGCGCGGACCGGGTCGGCGCCCACCAGTTCCACGAAGCGCCGGTTGAGGGTCGTGCCGGCGGCCACGTCCTCGACCGTCCCCTCGACCAGGACGCGACCGCCGGCCACCACGGCGACCCGGCGGCAGTTGCGCTCGACGAAGTCCATGATGTGGCTGGAGAGCACCACGGTGCCGCCGCCTTCGACGTACTGCCGCAGCACGTGCTCGATGGAGTGCGCGGACACCGGGTCGATGGCTTCGAAGGGCTCGTCCAGGACCAGGACGCGGGGCCGGTGCAGCAGGGCGAGCGCCAGGTTGATCTTCTTGCGCATGCCGGTCGAGTACTCCACGATCAGCGTGCGCGGGACCGCGTCCAGCCCCAGGATCTCCAGCAGGTCGGCCGCCCGGGTACGCCAGCCGTCGTCGAGCCCCCGCAGGCCGGCGCTGTAGCGCAGGACCTCGGTGGCGGTCAGCCGCTCGGGCAGGGACAACCCGTCCATCATCACGCCGAGTTGGGCCAGGGCGGCTTCGCGGTCGGTGGCCAGGTCGTGCCCCGCGATCCTGATCCGTCCCGAGGTGGGCTGCCGGAGTCCGCACACGGCCGTCAAGGTGGTCGTCTTTCCCGCGCCGTTGGGGCCGACGATGCCGTAGAACATGCCCGCCGGAATGGTCAGGCTGAGCCGGTCGACGGCGAGCGAGGTGCCGAACCGCTGGGTGAGGTCCGTCATCTCGACGGCGGGAACGCTGGGCGAGTCGGGCACGGGTGGGACTTCCCGGTCAGGTCGGAGGAGGAGGGAACGGGGCGGGGGCGCGTACCCGATCATCGTGCAGGAGGGACCGGCACCGGAAGTGATTTCCGGCCGGAAACCCGATCATCGCTGCGGGACCGGGGTGTGGGAGTCTGGCGGCATGACTGGTGACCTCGTCGACTGGCCGTCGCTCGCGGCGGACGGTTTCCGCCGGCCCGCCGGGGTTCCGGCGGCCCGGCTGGCCGCCGAGGTGTCGGTCATGCTGGCCTCGCCCGATCCGGTGGTCCGCGACGACCGTGCCTACGCGGCGGCCTCGCGCTGGATCAGGGAAGGGCATTTCGACGAGGTGCTCGAGGAGTTGGGCGACTCGGCCGCCGGCCGGTTCGCGCATCCCGAGGTGCAGGCCAGGACGTTCGCGCCGCTGACCCTCTCCCTGGTCCTGTCCCGGGAGGCCGCGGAGCCGGGCCTGGTGACCACGGCGGCGGTCACGCGCTGGTACGGGTCGTTCTCGGCCTGGTACCCGGCGGAGGCGGACACCCGCGGATGGGACGAGGCGCTGGGGTGGCTCCACGCCGTGGCGCACGGCGCGGACGCCGCCGCCGCGTTCGCCGAGGTGCTGCCCCGACTCCGCCCGGATCTGCTCGAGTTGTGCGCCCGGCGCATGACGGCGCCGGACGTCCCGTACCGCTACGGGCAGTTGGAGGACGCGCGTCTCGCCCGGGCGGTCACGCGGATCCTCACGGGCCCCGGGCTGACGCGGGAGCAGTCCGTCGGATGGCTGGACGTGGTCGCCAGGGCCTTCGAGGGCGGCGGGCCGGGTCCCGTACCGGTCTGGGCGTTCAACACCTTCGCCACCCTGCAGTCGCTCCATCTGCACCTGGCGCGGGGCATCGCGGGCGAGGGTGTCCCCCGGCACGCCGAGGCGGTCGCCTCCCGTGTGGCGGACATCCTCCGGCTGCCGTACCACTGGCTCGGCTGAGCGCGAAGAGCCCTCCCCGGCCCGATCACCCCGTACGCGGCCCCCGGCGGGCGCCGCTCACGGTGGGTCGCGGCGCAGCCGGGCGAGTTCGGCGTTCATCTCGGCCAGGAAGCGGACGACGACCGTCAGCTCCTCGGTGCTGAAGCGGCTCCGGGCGGCATCGGTGCTCCTGGCCAGTGGCCGGAAGTAGTCCATGGCGAGGCCACGGGCCGCCGCCGCGTAGTGCAGGTGGACCACGCGGCGGTCGCCGGCGTCCCGGACCCGGCGGATGTGTCCGGCCCGCTCCAGCCGGTCGAGGCAGGCGGTGACCGCGCCGGACGTGAGGTTGAGCTGCTTGCGCAGCCGCCCGGGCGTCATGGGACCGGACTCCTCCTCGGGGTCCGCGTCGGCGTCCAGGATGGCGATCAGCGCCTGCATGTCGGTGAGGTGCAGGCCGTGCGCCTGCGCGAACTCCTGGACGATGCGGTTGAACTCGCTGTTCATCCGGCGCAACAAAACGGCGAACGCCTGCAACCCGGTGGGGTCGTCCGCCGGAAGAGACGCAAGGGGCACACCGGAACCGCTCATCCCCCCAGCTTAGTACCTCTCGATGATTGAGATACTTTATGATCGAGTTACTTCCTCCACGCACGATGGGATTCGCATGAGTACCGCACCACGACGGGCCCGCTGGCTCGTCCCGCTCGTCCTGCTGCTCGTCTGGCTGGGGGTGGGCGGCGCGCTCGGCCCGTACGCCGGCAAGCTGGGCGAGGTGGCCACCAACGACCAGGCCTCCTTCCTGCCCCGTAGCGCCGAGTCCACCCGCGTCCTGGACGCCGGCGCGGCCTTCGACCGGTCCGAGAGCGTGCCGGCCATCGTGGTCTGGACCGCGGACGGGGAGCGGCTGTCGGAGGACCTGCAGGCCGAGGCCACCCGCGCGGTCGCCGCCCTCGCCGGCCGGCCCGGGATCGTGGAGCGCCCCTCCCCCGCGCTGCTCTCCGAGGACCGCGAGGCGATGCAGGCCGTCGTCCAGTTGGCGCCCGACCTGGAGGACGAGCTGCCGGCCGTCCTCGCCGCGATCGACAAGGCGGCCGACGGCGTGCCCGGCACCACGGCGCAGATCGCCGGTCCCGCGGCCAGTCAGGCCGACCTGTCGGACGCCTTCGCGGGCATCGACGGACTGCTGCTGGGTGTGGCGCTGGGCGCCGTGCTGCTGATCCTGCTGCTGGTCTACCGCAGCGTGCTGCTGCCGTTCCTGATCATCCTGGGGTCGGTCTTCGCCCTGGGCGTCGCGTGTGCCGTGGTGTACGCGCTGGCCGACCGGGACCTGCTCCGGGTCGACGGGCAGGTGCAGGGCATCCTGTCCATCCTGGTGATCGGCGCCGCCACCGACTACGCCCTGCTGCTGGCCGCGCGGTTCCGCGAGGAACTCGCCCTGCGCGGCGACCGCTTCGCGGCCGCGGCCGCCGCGGTACGCCGCTCGTTCGGGGCGATCACCGCCAGCGCCGCGACCGTGGCGCTCGGCCTGCTGGCGCTGCTCGCGAGCGACCTCACCAACAACCGCGCGCTGGGACCGGTCGGCGCCATCGGCATCGCCTGTGCCGTGCTCACGACGCTGACCTTCCTGCCGGCCGCGCTGGCGCTGGCGGGCCGCACCGCGTACTGGCCGTCCAGGCCGAAGCCGCCGGAGGAGAGCGCCGAGGGCAGTGGCGTGTGGCGCCGGATCGCCAGGACGGTGGACGGCCGGCCGCGCCGGACCTGGGTGGTGACGGCGCTCGTCCTGACCGCCTGCGCCGCCTTCGCGCCTTCCCTGTCCTCCCGGGGCGTGCCGCTCGACGAGATCTTCGTCAACGACGCGCCCTCGGTCGCCGCGCAGCGCACGCTCGGTGAGCACTTCCCCGGCGGCTCCGGCAACCCGGCCGTGATCATCGCCGACGCCGACCGCACGGCCGAGGTGACGGCCGCCGCCCGGGACACCGACGGTGTGGCGGACGCCGACGCCGTCTCCGCCTCCGGACGCCCCGGCGCGGGCCGGCCGCTCGTGGTGGACGGACGGGTGCGCATCGACGCCACCCTGGAGGCCTCCGCCGACAGCGACGCGGCCAAGGCGACCGTCGAGCGCCTGCGGGAGCGGGTCCACGCCGTCCCCGGCGCCGACGCGCTGGTCGGTGGGTACACGGCACAGCAGTACGACACCCAGGAGACCGCGGCCCGGGACCGGGCGGTCATCGTGCCGATCGTGCTCGCCGTCATCCTGCTGATCCTGATGGCGCTGCTGCGCTCCCTGCTGGTGCCGGTGCTGCTGGTGGCGACGGTCGGGCTGAACTTCCTGGCCACGCTCGGGGTCTCCGCGCTCGTCTTCGAGAACCTGCTGGGCTTCAGCGGCACGGACGCGTCGGTTCCGCTGTACGGCTTCGTGTTCCTGGTCGCGCTGGGCGTCGACTACAACATCTTCCTGATGTCCCGGGTGAGGGAGGAGGCGCTCGTCCACGGCAACCGGCAGGGCGTGCTCCGCGGCCTGACCACCACCGGCGGGGTGATCACCTCGGCGGGTGTGGTGCTCGCCGCGACGTTCGCGGCCCTGATGGTGATCCCGCTGGCCTTCCTGGTGCAGATCGCCTTCATCGTCGCCTTCGGTGTACTGCTGGACACGCTCGTGGTCCGGTCGCTGCTGGTGCCGGCGCTGGTGATCGACGTCGGGGAGCGGGCGTGGTGGCCCAGCGCCCTGGCCAGGAAGGGCCCGGCGAAGGCGCCGGCGGCCGACGCCGCGGCGCCGCCGGCCGAACGGGCGCCGGCCGAGTAGGTCCGCCGCCGCCCTGCCCGGACCACCGGGCGTCCGCCTCCTCCGCGGACGCCCGGTGGTCCGGCCGCTCCGCGGGGCGGTCGATCAGCCGTTGTGGCGGAGGCCGGGCGGACGGAGGCGAGCAGACGGAAGCCGGGCGGACGGAGCGCCTTGTCGTGGTGGGTGTCGCCGCCGGGCCCCACGGCGCGTGCGTCAGGGTGTCGTCAGGACTTCCCCCGGCAACGGCCGACCTGCCGTACGCGCCCCTACAGTGCGACCATGAGCCGACACGACGGACGTCTGCCGTTCGACCACCGCGTACGCCGTTGTTCGGTCGCGCTCTTCGCCGGCGCCTCCCTGGCCAGTGCCCTCGGGCTGGCGCTGGGCAGCATGTGGCTGCTCGGCGCGGGCGCCTGGCTCCTCATCGCGGCCTTCCTCCTGGAACTGGTCTACCGCCCGTGACCCGACCCGGCCGCGAGGCCTGCCCCGCGGCGGCCCGCACCGCTTGTGCCGCACTACGGGCCGCTCCTCACGCGTCGGAGCGGATCAGCAGCAGGGCGATGTCGTCGTACCGGGGCCCTGAGGCGTGGGCGTGTCGCAGCAGGCCCTCCGTCGTCCGGTCCAGGTCGGCGGGATCCATCAGGGACAGCTTGTGCGGGCGGTAGGCGTGGTCGCTGTCGATGCCGAGGAGCAGCCCCGGCGGCAGGTCCACCGTCTCCGTGCGCCCGTCGGGATGCCGCAGGAGCGGCGGTACGTGCCCGGCGTTGGCGGTGTGGGCCTTGTGAGCGGTGACGATTCGCTTCCGGCTCCTTCTCTTCCGGACGGTCAGCCGCTCTGCCGGGTTCGGGCGTAGTGGCGTCGGGCCCGGTCCCGGTTGCCGCAGTCTCCGGCGCTGCACCAGCGCCGGGTGCCGTTGCGTGAGCGGTCGAGGAAGAACCAGCCGCAGCCGGCGCCTTCGCACCGCCGCACCCGGTCCAGGCCGTCTCCGCCGAGGAGGGCCTCCGCCCGCAGCGCCAACTCGTGCCGGAGGCCGTCGAGGGCGTCCAGGGTGTCGAGGTCGGGCTTCCAGCGCAGCGGGAAGGAAGGGGCCGGGGCACAAGCCCGACGGACCCGGGTCAGGACCTGCCGCAGGGTCTCCCACTCCGCGGCTGGGGGTTCCGCGTCGTCCACGAGGGCGTCCAGGACCGGCAGGAGGGTGTCGCGCAGGTCCACGAGTGCCGCGGTCGCGGTCTCGGCGCGCGCGGGCGCCGCCGCGGCGGCGCGGAGCACGGCCTCCGCGCGGTCGGAGCCGAACAGGCCGGCGGCGACCGCCCAACGCGCCCACGCCTGCGCCCCCTGGACGCGGTCAACCGTGCGCGCGGGGTCCAGACGCCAGGCGACGGTGTTGGCGAAGTCGAGCACCGGGTGTCCGCCCACCAGGGACACACCGGGCCCGTGGAGGCCGCCGGGGGCGGTGGCGGGCCGGGGGGCGGAAGTCGGGAGGGCGGCCGGCTGCTGATGCGTCACGCCCGCATCGTAGTCCACCATCTAACAGTCAAAAGGGATTACGGCTGTTAGCTTGACTCCATGGACAGTCCTCGGGCGGCGCACGCCGCCGCTTCACCGCGCGCGAGTTTCGTCTCCGGGTTACGCACGGGAGCGGGGCTGGCGGCCGCCGCCTTCCTTCTCGCCGTCAGTTTCGGCGCGGTCAGCGCCTCGCAGGGGTGGGGTCGGCTCGCGCCGGTGGTCTGCTCGATGGTCGTCTTCTCGGGCTCGGCCCAGTTCGCCCTGCTGGCGACCCTCGGTGCGGGCGGCGGCCTCGTGGGCGCCGTGACCTCGGCGGCGCTGATCAACGGTCGCTTCGTGCCGATGGGCATCGCCGTGGCCGGTGACCTGCGGGGCGGCCGGTTGCGGCGTGCCCTGGAGGGCCAGGCGGTGGTCGACGGGTCGTGGGCGGCCGCCCACCGCGGCGGCGGCCGGTTCGACCGGTACCTGCTCTTCGGGGCCACCGCGGTCCAGTGGCCGGCCTGGGTGGCCGGGACGGCGCTCGGGGTCGCGGTGTCCCCCGACCCCGGCCTCCTGCACCGGCTGGGACTTGACGTGCTGACACCGGCGCTCTTCGTGGCGCTCCTGTACGAGGAGGTGCGCCGGGAACGGAGCAACCGGCTGCCGGCGTTTCTGGGCGCGCTGATCGCGGCCGGTCTCGTCGCCTTCCTGCCCACGGGCCCCGCCCTCGTCGGCGCGGCACTGGCGGCGCTCGTGGCCCTGGCCCGGCGGACCGGCCGGACGGTCGTCCGGCCGCCCGAACCGGCCGGGGAACCGGACCCGCCCGGACGGCCCGTCCCCTCCGACGACGGAGGCGCACGATGACTCTGTGGCTCGCCATCGGCGCCGTCGCCGTTCTCAGCTTCGCCTGCAAGGCGTTCGGCCCCGCCCTCTTCGGCGGGCGCGCGCTGCCTGCGCGGACGCGGGCGGTGATCGCCCTGACCGCCCCGGCGCTGCTCGCCGGATTCGTCGTGGTGGACGTTCTGGGGCCTCGCTGGAGCACGGTGGACCTCACCCTGCTCGCCGGGCTCGTGGTCGTGCCGGTGCTCGCCCGGTGCCGGGCCCCGCTGCCGGTGTCCCTGGCCGCCGCGGTCGCCGTGACGGCGCTTCTGCGCATGTGAGGGAGCGAAGTGATCTCAAGGATGGATACGACGCACCGGCCCGCCGCACGGATCGTCTGCTTGGACGCCGCTCACCGCGTGCTGCTGCTGCGGTGGCGCGACCCGTTCGACGGCGCCCGGTTGTGGGAGCCGCCCGGCGGCGGGATCGATCCCGGCGAGACCCCCTTGGCGGCGGCGCGGCGGGAACCGACCGAGGAGACGGGGCTCGACGCGGGGGCCGTGGCCGACCGGTCGGTGCCGGTCGAGCGTGACGTGCGGTGGAACGGCAGGCGGTACACGGGGACCGAGCACTTCTTCCTCGCGCGGTTCACCGCGGAGCGACCGGCGCTCGTGCGGTCCGGGCTGATGCCGGACGAGCAGGTCGCCCTGGAGGCGCACGCCTGGGTCGCGTGGTCGGAGCTGGAGTCCCTGGCGGAGCCGGTCAGCCGCCAAGCCTGCTGTCCGAGCTCGGGGCACTGGTCCCGGACGGTCCGTGGGGCTCCGGTGCGTGACGGGGCGTCCGGCGCGGGGCCGCGCCGGGGCGGCCCCGCGGCGGAGCGGCCCCGCGCATCGGCCTCGGGGACGCCCTCGCCGCCGCCGGGCTGCGTCCGGCGGCGGACGTGGTGCTGCATCGGGGAGGGCGGGGGACGACGGGGAACGGACACGGACGATGGGCGCCTCACCCGGCGGATGACGGCTGCGCGGCTCCGACGGCGGGCGTGGCCGCCGGGTTGCCGTAGTAGGCGCCGGGGCCGTGCTTGCGGGTGTAGTGGCGTTCCAGCAGGTGGCGCGGGGGTTCCGGGGCGGCGCCGAGGCGGGCGCCCAGGGCGAGGGTGTGGAGGGCCATCTCCGCGACGGCCTCGCAGACGACCGCGTTCTCCAGGGACGCGGTGGCCGTCGGCCCCCAGGTGAAGGGGCCGTGGCGGGAGACCAGGGCGCCGGGGACCTCCTCGGCCCGCCGGGGGTCGTCGCCGAGCATCGAGACGATCACCTGGCCGGTGTTGTACTCGTAGTCCACGGCGCACTGTTCGGGCGTGAGGTCCTCGGTGACGGGCACGGGCCCGTTGAAGGTGTCGGCATGGGTGGTGCCCAGGACCGGGATGGGCAGGCGGGCCTGGGCGAAGGCGACGGCGTGGGTGGAGTGCGTGTGGGTGACCCCGCCGATGAAGGGGAACGCCCGGTAGAGGCACCGGTGGGTCTCGGTGTCGGTGGACGGCCTGAGACGCCCCTCGACGACCCGGCCGTCGTCCAGCGACACCACGACCAGGTCCTCCTCGGTGAGGTCGGCGTAGGAGACCCCCGAGGGCTTGATGACGAAGACACCCGCCTCCCGGTCGACGCCGCTGACGTTCCCCCAGGTCAGGGTCGCCAGGCCGGCCTCGGGTATCCGGAGGTTGGCCGCCAGGACCTCGCGGCGCAGGGTCGTGAGGGGAGTCTCGTGCACTGGGCTCTCACCGTCCTTAGGGGGCGGCGGAGAGTTCCGGGTGCGATTCCCCGATCACACGGAACCCTGCGCCGATATGGGTGGCCCCCGAATTGTGAGCGCTAACATGTCGTGGACTCAAGGGTGAGGACGAAGTTGGGGCGGACGAGGTCGTGGTTGGCTGAGATCATGATGTGAGCGCTCGCACGACGCCCTCGCACGACGCGTTCGCGCGCAGCGTTCGCACGGTGGCCTGCGGGCCGGTTCGCACTCCGGGCGCCGCCGGCGCGGGACGGCGCCCCCGGGCGAACCGCAGTCGAGGAAGGAAAGAGATTGATCCAGGTACCGGACGGCTCCAAGGCGCCGACCATGGCGGACGTCGCCCGGGTCGCCGGCGTGTCGCACCAGACCGTCTCGCGTGTGCTCAGCGGCCACCCGAACGTCAGCGCCAGGACCCGCGCCGCGGTGACGGAGGTCGTCGAGAAGCTGGGCTACCGCCGCAACTCGGCGGCCCGCGCGCTCGCGACGCGGCGCACGCACACGCTGGGGGTCATCGCGGTGAACACCACGCTGCACGGGCCCGCCAGCACGCTGGCCGGTGTGCAGGAGGCGGCACGGGAGCGGGGATACCTGACCACCGCCGTGACGCTCCGGGCGGCCACCGAGGAGGCGTTGAACGAGGCGGTGCAGCAGCTGGTGGGGTGGGGCGTGGAGGGGATAGTCGCCATCACCCCCTGGCGCGACGCGGTGCGGGCGCTGGCGGCGCTCGAGGCGCCGTGCCCGGTGGTCACCGTGGAGGGCGGTCACGACCTCGACCTTCCCGGCGTCGCGCTGGACCAGCACCTCGGGGCGCGGATGGTGACCGAGCACCTGCTGACGGCCGGTCACTCCACCGTCTGGCACGTGGCGGGGCCCGAGGACTGGCTGGAGAGCGAGGCCCGGACGGCCGGGTGGGAGGCGGCGCTCCGGGACGCCGGGGCGGAGGTTCCTCCGCTGCTGCGGGGCGACTGGAGTCCGCTGTCGGGTTACCAGGCGGGCCAGCAACTGGCCGGCCGGGTGCTGGCGTCGCCCGCCCAGGGAGGCGCCCTCACCGCGGTGTTCGTCGCCAACGACCAGATGGCGCTCGGGGTGCTGCGGGCGTTCCGCGAGGCGGGGCTGGACACGCCGGCGGACGTGGCGGTGGCCGGGTTCGACGACATCCCGGAGGCGGAGTTCTTCCCGCCGCCGCTGACGACGGTCCGGCAGGACTTCGCCTCGCTCGGGCGCAGCAGCATCGGCCTGCTGCTGGAGCACATCGAGGGCACGGCCGGGGGGACGACCCACCTGACGCTCGCCCCCGAGCTGATCGTCCGCGCCAGCACGGCGCGTCGGCGCGCGGCCACGGCCGGCAGAAGGGCGTCGGACTGAACGGCGTTGCACCGAACGGCATTGCACTGAGCGGCGCCGGACCGAACGGCGTAGAACCGCGCCGCGCCGGACTGAACGGCGCCGGCCGGCGCGCGAGTGCCGCGCGGCCCGCGGTGGGTGCGGGCCGCGCGGCGTGAGGCCGGCCGGGGAGGCGGCCGTGCCTCAGTCGGCGGCGCGGCGCCCGGTCATGAGGCGCTGCAGGACGATGAAGACCAGCAGCAGGCCCCCGATGACGATCCGGGTCCACCAGGAGCTGAGCGTGCCCTGGAAGTTGATGACCGTCTGGATCATGCCGAGGACGAGGACGCCGAGGGCGGTGCCCAGGACGAAGCCGGAGCCGCCGGTGAGCAGGGTGCCGCCGATGACGGTGGCGGCGATGGCGTCCAGCTCCATGCCCATGGCGTGCAGGGCGTAGCCCGACAGCATGTAGAAGGTCATCAGGACGCCCCCCAGCGCGGAGCAGAGGCCGCTGATCGCGTAGACGGCGACCTTGGTCGGGCCGACCGGGAGGCCCATCAGCCGTGCGGACGCCTCGTTGCCGCCCAGCGCGTACACACCGCGGCCGAACCGGGTGTGGTGGAGCACCACGAAGGCGGCGAGCAGGACGACCAGGGCGATGACCACGGAGACGGAGACGAAGAGGCCTCCCGCGCCGTAGAGGCGTGCCTGGGCGATGCCGGCCGTGGTGGGGTCGTCGATGGTGATGGACTCGGTGCTGATCGTGTAGCAGAGGCCGCGGGCGAGGAACATGCCGGCCAGGGTGACGATGAACGGCTGGATCTCGAAGGTGTGGATGATCCATCCCATCAGCGCTCCCCCGGTCGCGCCGATCGCCAGCACGAGGGGGATCACGGCGCCGAGCGACCATCCGTGGTGCTCGACCAGCGAGGCGGTGATCATCGTGGAGAGGGCGACCATGGAGCCGACGGACAGGTCGATGCCGCCGGTGAGGATCACGAAGGTCGCCCCGACCGCCACCACCAGCAGGAAGGCGTTGTCGATCAGCAGGTTGAGGACCACCTGCGCGGAGAAGAAGCCCTCGTAGCGCAGCGACCCCACGGTGAACATCGCCAGCAGCAGGACCGCCGTGACGAGGAGGGGGACGCGGCTTCCGGCGCGCCGGGAGCCGGCGAGGCCGAACGGGCGGGTGAGCCGCGCGGCGGCGTTCGCGGTGCCGGTGCTCATGCGCGGGCCTCCTGGTGCTCGCCGGCGGGGGCCGCCGTGGTGTCGGTGCGGGGGGACGGCGCCTTGTGCCCGCGGGACACCTTGGCCCGGAAGACCGGCGACTGCACCAGGCAGACGGCGATGACCACGAAGGCCTTGAAGACGAGGGTGGTCTCGGGCGGGACGCCGAGGGTGTAGACGGTGGTGGAGAGGGTCTGGATGATCAGCGCGCCCAGGACCGTGCCGCCGAGGGAGAAGCGGCCCCCGGTGAGGGCGGTTCCGCCGATCACGACGGCCAGGATGGCGTCGAGTTCGATCCACAGACCGGCGTTGTTGCCGTCGGCGGCGTTCACGTTGGAGCTGATCATCAGGCCGGCGACGGCGGCGCAGAGGGCGCTGAAGACGTAGACCAGGGTGAGCAGGCCGGCCGCGCGGATGCCGACGAGGCGGCCCGCCGCGGGGTTGCCTCCGACGGACTCGATGAGCAGGCCGAGGGCGCTCCTGCGGGTGACGACGGCGGTGAGCGCGACGACGGCGGCGGCCAGCAGGACGGCGAAGGGGAGCGTGAGCCAGTAGCCGCCGCCGATCAGGTGGTAGGCGTCGTTGCTGACCGTGATGATCTGGCCGTCGGTGATCAGCTGGGCCACTCCTCGGCCGGCGACCATGAGGATGAGGGTGGCGACGATGGGCTGCACACCCAGCCGGGCGACGAGCAGCCCGTTACAGAGGCCGAGGGCGACCGCCACCGCCAGCGCGACGGCCACGGCGGTCAGCGCGGTGCCGGCGCCGGTGGGGTCGTCGGAGGTCGCGATGTGCTCGCAGGCGAGCGCGCCGGCGATGGCGACGGTGGAACCGACCGACAGGTCGATGCCCCGGGTGGCGATCACCATGGTCATCCCGAGGGCGACCAGGGTCAGCGGCGCGCCGAACTGCAGGATGTCGATGAGGCTGCCGTACAGGTGTCCGTCCTGCAGGCGGATCGAGAGGAAGTCGGAGGTGAAGGCCAGGTTGCCCAGCAACAGGGCGATCAGGACGAGCGCGGGCCACAGCAGCCGGTGGCCGGCGAGCCGCCTGAGGAGGCCGGGCCGCGGCGGGGCGCCGGACGCCGGGGCCTTGGGGGTCCGGTGGGTCATGAGTCCGCTCCGGTGGCGATGGTGGCCAGAATGCGGTCGGGGGTGACGCTGTCGTCGTTGACGAGGGTGGCCACCATGCGGTGGTCGCGGAGGACCGCGACGCGGTGGCTGAGGCGCAGCACCTCTTCGAGTTCGGCGGAGATGAAGAGGACGGCGGTGCCGTCGGCGGCGAGGCGTGCGACCAGCTTCTGGATCTCGGCCTTGGCTCCGACGTCGATGCCGCGGGTGGGCTCGTCGAGGATCAGCAGCCGTGGTTCGGTGAGGAGCCAGCGGGCGAGCAGGACCTTCTGCTGGTTGCCGCCGCTGAGGTTGCGGAGCTGGGCCTCGGGGTCGGCGGGGCGGATGTCGAGGGCGTCGATCCAGCGCCGGGTGAGTTCGTCCTGGCGGGCGCGGGAGAGGGGGCGGGTCCAGCCGCGTGCGGCCTGGAGGGCGAGGACGAGGTTCTCGCGGACCGTCAGTTCGGCGAACACCCCTTCCGCCTTGCGGTTCTCCGAGCAGAAGGCGATGCCGCGGGCGATGGCGTGGCGCGGGGTGCGGAGGCCGACCGTCTCGCCGTCGACGGTCACCTGGCCGGCGTCGGCGCTGTCGGCGCCGAACAGCAGCCGGGCGGCCTCGGTGCGTCCCGACCCGAGGAGTCCGGCGAGGCCGATGACCTCGCCGGGGTGGACGTCCAGGTCGTAGGGTTCGACGGATCCCTTGCGCCCGAGGCCGCGGGCGCGCAGGAGCGGTTCGCCGGTGGCGCGTTCGGCGGCCTCCTCGTGGGCCTGCTCGGAGAGTTCGTCGAGGGTGGCGAGTTCGCCGCCGATCATGCGCTGCACCAGCGTGACCGGGGTGAGCTCCTCGACGGCGTACTCCCCCACGAGGCGTCCGTTGCGGAGCACGGTGACGCGGTCGCAGAGGTCGAAGACCTGGTCCAGGAAGTGGGTGACGAAGAGGATGGCCACGCCGCGGTCCCGCAGGCGGCGGACCAGGGTGAAGAGCTGGGCGACCTCCTCGCGGTCGAGGCTGGAGGTGGGTTCGTCGAGGACCAGCACCTTGGCGGAGACGTCGACGGCCCGGACGATGGCGACCAGTTGCTGGACGGCGAGCGAGTGGGCGCCGAGCGGGGCGGAGACGTCGAGGTCGAGGTCGAGCTCGGTGAGGAGTTCGGCCGCGCGCCGTTCGAGCGCCGACCAGTGGACCAGGCCGAACCTGCGGGGCTCGCGTCCGATGAGGATGTTCTCCGCCACGGAGAGGTTCGGGCAGAGGTTGACCTCCTGGTAGACGGTGCTGATGCCCGCCTGCTGCGCCTGGAGGGGGTCGGAGAACGTCCGGGGCCGGCCGTCGACGAGCAGGGTGCCCTCGTCGGCCGGGTGGACGCCGGTGAGGACCTTGATCAGGGTGGACTTGCCGGCGCCGTTCTCGCCCATCAGGGCGTGGACCTCGCCGGGCAGGAGCCGCAGGGCGACCCCGTCCAGGGCGAGGACGCCCGGGAACTGCTTGCGGATGCCGGTGGCCTCGAGGACCGGTTGCGGCCGGTCGGCGGCCGGGCTCCGCGGGGTGGACGGGGCTGCCATCCGCCCCTCCTCTCACTCTGGAGACGGAGCGCCGGGGGAGGCGGTGGCGCGTGCCTCCCCCGGCGCCGTGCGACGCCTCAGTACTTGCGGGTGGGCAGGGCCTCGGCCGCCTGGTCCTGGGTGAAGACGCCCTCCTCGACCTCGACCCGGGGCGGCACCTCCTCGCCCGCGGCGACCTTCTTGGTGAGGTCCATGAGCTGGTCGCCGAGGAGCGGGTTGCACTCGACGACGACGTTGATCTTGCCTTCGGTCATGGCGACGAAGGCGTCCTTGATGCCGTCGACGGAGATGACCTTGATCTCCTCGCCGGGCTTCCGGCCGGCCTCCTCGATGGCCTGGATCGCGCCGAGCGCCATGTCGTCGTTGTGCGCGTAGAGGACGTCGATGTCCTTGTGGGACTTGAGGAAGGCCTGCATGACCTCCTTGCCTTTGGCGCGGGTGAAGTCGCCGGTCTGGGAGGCGATGATCTTGAACTTGTCGTCGCCCTCGACGACTTCGGCGAAGCCGGCCTTGCGGTCGTTGGCGGGCGCGGAACCGGTGGTGCCCTGGAGCTCGACGACGTTGACCGGGCCCTGGTCGTCGGCGAACTCCTTGGTGAGCCACTCACCGGCCGACCTGCCCTCCTTGACGAAGTCCGAGCCGAGGAAGGTCTTGTAGAGCGAGGTGTCCTTGCTGTCGACGGCGCGGTCGGTGAGGATCACCGGGATCCCGGCGTCCTTGGCCTCCTTGAGCACGGTGTCCCACCCGGACTCGACCACCGGCGAGAAGGCGATCACGTCGACCTTCTGCTGGATGAAGCCGCGGATGGCCTTGATCTGGTTCTCCTGCTTCTGCTGGGCGTCGGAGAACTTCAGGGTGATGCCGGCCTTCTTCGCCGATTCCTGGATCGACTTGGTGTTGGCGGTCCGCCATCCGCTCTCGGCGCCGACCTGGGCGAAGCCGAGCGTGATCGTGCCGTCGTCGCCGCCGGCGCCGGGCTTCTGCGACTCGGGGGCCTGCGTGGAGCAGGCCGTCAAAGCGGAGGAGGCGAGGAGCAGGACCGTGCTGAGCGCGAGAGCGGCTTTGCGGGCCATGGGAGTGTCCTTTCGGGTGCACGGAGGTGCCGTGGATGCGACCGAGCACCGGCCGCGCGAAGGGCGGCCTCCCTCGTGGAGGGGGCGCGCCGTCGCATTGTGAGCGCTAACAAGACAGGTCTTCAATCCCCTTGCGCAGGTTATCTTTCCGTTACAAGCCGTCACCGACCGGCGACCGTCGGCTCGCCACCTGCGCCCCGTCGCACCACAGCCCGCTGGGCGCACACCTCTTGCGCCGAGTGATTGTGAGCGCTAACACTGCGGTGTCCGCCACCGTCGCCGCCTCACGGGCCTCCACGGCCCGTCGCCGCTGCAAGACCGTCCGAAAGGCACCTCCGTGACCTCCGCCTCCCGCCCCGTGTCCCTCTCCGCCCCCGCCGGTCTCCCCCGCGGCGCCGAACCCTGCACCGTCGGGATCGACTTCGGCACGCTGTCGGGCCGTGCCGTGGTGGTGCGGGTGCGGGACGGCGAGGAACTCGCCTCGGCCGTCCACGAGTACCGGCACGGCGTGATCGAGGAACGTCTGCCCGGCACGGACGCCCCGTTGCCGCCGGACTGGGCGCTGCAGCATCCCGAGGACTGGGTCGACGTCCTGCGGGAGGCGGTGCCCGCCGCGGTGGCGGCGGCCGGGATCGACCCCGGCGCGGTCGTCGGTGTCGCCACCGACTTCACGGCCTGCACGGTCCTGCCGACGCTGGCCGACGGGACCCCCCTCGCCCGCACCTCGCTCTCCGGACGTCCGCACGCCTGGCCCAAGTTGTGGAAGCACCACGCCGCCCAGCCGCAGGCCGACCGGATCAACGCGCTGGCCCACGAGCGGGGCGAGCCGTGGATCGGCCGGTACGGCGGGAAGATCTCCGCGGAGTGGCAGTTCGCCAAGGCGCTCCAGGTCCTCGAGGAGGATCCCGAGGTCTACGCGGCGTGTGCCCGGTGGATCGAGGCGGCCGACTGGATCGTCTGGCAGCTGACCGGCGAGGAGTCCCGCAACACCTGCACGGCCGGCTACAAGGGCATCCACCAGGACGGCCGCTACCCGGACGAGGAGTACCTGGCGGCCCTGAACCCGGCGTTCGCCGACTTCGCCCGGACCAGGCTGGAGTTCCCGCTCTCCCCGCTGGGCTCACGGGTGGGGTCCCTCACCGAGGAGGCCGCGGCGTGGACCGGGCTGCGGCCCGGCATCGCGGTGGCCGCCGGCAACGTCGACGCCCATGTCACCGCGGCGGCGGCCCAGGCGGTCGAGGAGGGGACGCTGCTGGCCATCATGGGCACCTCGACCTGCCACGTCGTCAACGCGTCGGTGCTGGCGGAGATCCCGGGCGTCTGCGGCGTGGTGGACGGCGGCATCGTGGAGGGCGCCTACGGCTACGAGGCCGGCCAGAGCGCGGTCGGCGACATCTTCGCCTGGGTGCTGCGCCAGGGCGTGCCGCGCGAGTACTACGCGGAGGCCGCCGAGCGGGGCGAGGACCTGCACGAACTGCTGACCCGCCGGGCCGCCGCCCAACCGGTGGGCGCGCACGGCCTGGTGGCGCTGGACTGGCTGAACGGCAACCGCTCCGTCCTGGTCGACCACCACCTCTCCGGAGTGGTCGTGGGACTCACCCTCGCCACCCGTCCCGAGGACCTGTACCGCGCCATGCTGGAGGCCACCGCCTTCGGCACCCGGCTGATCGTCGAGACCCTGGAGAGCGGCGGCGTGCCGGTCCGCGAGTTCGTCGTCGCCGGCGGGCTCGCCAGGAACGAGCTGCTGATGCGGATCTACGCGGACGTGCTGCGCCGCCCGGTCTCGGTGGCCGCCTCCCGGCAGGGGCCCGCCCTCGGTTCGGCCATCCACGCCGCCGTCGCCGCGGGCGCCCACCCCGACGTGCGCACCGCGACCGCCGCCATGGGACGGGTCCGCCGCGATGTCCACCGCCCCGACGCCGCGCGGGCCGACGCCTACGACGCCCTGTTCGCCGAGTACCGGCTGCTCCACGACCGGTTCGCGGACGGCGGCCAGTTGCACCGCCTGCGCGCACTGCGCGACACGGCCCTCGCCGCGGACTGAACCCTCCGCCTCCGCGCGCCCTGCGTCGGTCCCCGCCCGCCCTCCGTCAGCCCTCGTCCCACCCTCCCGTCAGCCCTCGTCCCACGCCCTCCCGTCAGCCCCTCGCCCGCCTTCCGTTTTGCCCATCGACGCCACCAGGAGCACCCTGTGCCGAGCCCCCGCCCCTCCGCCCGCGAGATCTGGTTCCTCACCGGCAGCCAAGGGCTGTACGGGGAGGACACCCTGAAGCAGGTCGCCGAGCAGTCGCGGCAGGTCGCCGCGGCGCTGACCGACGCGCTCCCCGGCACGGACGGCACGCCCGCCCGTGTCGTCTGGAAGCCGGTGCTGACCGACGCCGCCGCCATCCGCCGGGCCTGTCTGGACGCCGAGGGCGACGACCGGTGCGTCGGCCTGATCACCTGGATGCACACCTTCTCCCCCGCGAAGATGTGGATCGCCGGCCTGGACGCCCTGCGCAAGCCGCTCCTCCACCTGCACACCCAGGCGAACGTGGCCCTGCCCTGGGACACCATCGACATGGACTTCATGAACCTCAACCAGGCCGCCCACGGCGACCGGGAGTTCGCCCATGTGCAGGGCCGGGTCGGCGTGCCGCGCAAGACCGTGACCGGCCATGTGAGCGACCCGGTGACGGTCGCCCGGGTGGTCGCCTGGGCGCGCGCCGCGGCCGCCCGCGCCGAGCTCGCCACCCTCAAGGTCGCCCGCTTCGGCGACAACATGCGCGACGTCGCCGTCACCGAGGGCGACAAGGTGGAGGCGCAGCTGCGGCTCGGCGTCTCGGTCAACACCTACGGTGTCAACGACCTGGTCGAGGTGGTGGACGCCGTGGAGGAGCACGCCGTGTCCGCCCTGGTGGAGGAGTACCAGGACGCCTACCGGCTGGCGCCCCGGCTGCGCTCCGGCGGCGATCGGCACGACGCGCTCCGGTACGCGGCGCGGATCGAGGCCGGGCTGCGTGCCTTCCTCGGCGAGGGCGGCTTCGGCGCCTTCACCACCAATTTCGAGGACCTGGGCGGACTGCGCCAGCTCCCCGGCCTGGCCGTGCAGCGGCTGATGGCCGACGGGTACGGGTTCGGCGGTGAGGGCGACTGGAAGACGTCCGTCCTGCTGCGGGCGCTGAAGGTGGCCGCCGAGGGTCTGCCGGGCGGCACGTCCTTCATGGAGGACTACACCTACGACCTCACGCCGGGGAACGAGCTCGTCCTCGGCGCCCACATGCTCGAGGTGTGCCCGTCGGTCGCCGCCGGGACGCCGAGCTGCGAGATCCATCCCCTGGGCATCGGCGGCCGGGAGGACCCCGTCCGCCTGGTCTTCGACGCGGCCCCCGGCCCGGCCGTCGTCGTGGGCCTGGCCGACCTCGGCGACCGGTTCCGCCTGGTCGCCAACGAGATCGACGTGGTCCCGCCGCCGCATCCGCTGCCCGCGCTGCCGGTGGCCCGGGCCGTCTGGCGGCCGCGGCCGGACCTGCGGACGTCCACGGAGTCCTGGCTCACCGCCGGCGGCCCCCACCACACCGTGCTCAGCACGGCCCTCACCTCGGAGCACCTGGACGACCTGGCCGAGATGCTGAAGGTCGAGCTCGCGCTGATCGACGCGGGGACCACCACCCGCCGCTTCCGGAGCGAACTGCGCTGGAACCAGGCCTACCACCGGCTGGCCCGCGGCCTGTAGGCGGTGGCGGCGGGGGGCGGGGAGTCGCGCGGGGTCGCGCGGAGCCGCAGGGAGCCGCAGGGGCCTCGCGGGCGCAACCGCGGGGCCCCGGGGTCAGCGTCGGCGCTCGCGCGCCCAGTCGGTCAGGACGGGAACGCAGGTCTCCGCGAAGTGCTCGTAGTCCTCGGGCGTGTTGTAGGCATGGGCGGACAGGCGCAGGTAGCCGGTGCCGCCGAAGCTGGTGAAGGCGGCCATCACGCGGAGCTCGCGGGCGGCCTCCTCGCGCAGGGCGTCGGCCTCCTCGCGGGTGGCTCCCAGACCCCCGGGGAGCCGCACCAGGCGCAGCGCCGGGGCGGGCATGGCGACGCGGACGGTGTGGTCCTCGCCGGTGAGGCGGGTGAAGGCGTCCGCGACGGTCCGCTGGGCGTGGTCGGCGAGGGCCGTGACGTAGGCGCGCACGGTGTCCCACCCCCAGGTGTCCTCGACGAACGCGAGGGCGGCCGGCGCGGCCAGGTAGTGGGTGGCGTCGATGGTGCCCTGGTGGTCGAACCGGTCGGGGAAGGGCGCCGGGGCGCCCCAGGAGTCGATCAGGGGGTGCAGGTCCTGGCGCCGCTCGGTGCGGGCGACCAGGGCGGCGGTGCCGCGCGGGGCGCAGGGGAACTTGTGGAGGTTGCCGACCCAGTAGTCGGCGTCCAGGCCGGCCAGGGGGTCGGCGAGCATGCCGGGCGCGTGGGCGCCGTCGACGAGGAGGGTGACGCCACGACGGCGGGCCTCGGCGGCGATGCGGTCCACCGGCATCAGCCGGGCGGTGGCGGAGGTGATGTGGTCGACGACGGCCAGCGCGGTGCGGTCGGTGAAGGCGTCGGTCACCGCGCGGCAGGCCTCGTCGGCGGTGGCGTCCAGCGGCACGTGGACGGTGCGCACGGTGCCGCCCCAGCGGCGGGCGAGGCGGGCGGCGCCCATGGTGACGGCCCCGTAGCCGTGGTCGGTGACCAGGATCTCGGCGCCCGGGCGGTGGGGGAGGCAGCCGAACACGACGCTGGCGCCGCCGCTGGCGTTGGGCACCAGCGCCGTCTCCTCCTCGCCCGCGCGCAGGAAGGCGGCGATCTCCCGGCGGGCCTCGGCGATCCGCTGCGGCTGGACCGGGAACCACTCGACGGGCGACTCCTCCATGCGGCGGCGCAGGGCGGCCTGGACCTCCTGCGCGGCGCGGGGCACGGCGCCGAAGGAACCGTGGTTGAGGTGGCGGACCCTCGGGTCCAGCGACCAGGCGGACGCCGCGGGGCGTCCGTCGGGCAGCTGGAGGGGGGCCGGGGCCGTCAGGGGTTCGGTGCTCACGGGACTCCAGGTCGGTCGTCGTTGCCGGACACGATCGCACAGGGCCGCACGGCACGGGACGGCGGAGTCCCGCGGCCGGGGACGGCGGGAGCGGGGGTTCAGTCGGGCAGGGCCGCCGTCGCCAGCGCGGCGCGCAGCACGTCCCGGAGCGGGGGCGCGCCGGGGGCGCCCCCTCGGTCGGCCCACTCCTCCACGCCGGTCCGCAGGGCGACGTTGAGGGTGCCGGCCCGGACCCGGACGGCGAGGTCGGGCGGGCCGCCCCCCTGGCGTTCGGCGAGGATCGCGGCGAAGGCGTCGGCGGCCTCGGAGTGGATCTGGAGCCACACGGCGCGCAGCCCGGGCTCCCCGCGGGTCAGGCGGACCAGTTGGGCCACCTCGGCGCTGTCCGCGGGATCGGGGGCGTCGTCGTCCAGGCCCAGGGCCTCGACGAGTGAGGCCCCCGGTGGCCAGGCGCGCAGCCGTTCCGCGAACTCCTCGAGCCCGGTGGTCAGCAGGGGGCGGACGCACTCCTCCTTGGACGGGAAGTAACGCCAGAGCGTCCGCGTGGAGAGGCCGGCCGCGGCGGCGATCTCCTCGGCGGAGGTGCCGGCCACTCCCCGGTCGGCGAAGAGGCGCACGGCCTGCCGGGCGATGTCCAGGCGGGTGGCGGCCTTGCGGCGCTCGGTCAGGGGCGGCCTGCCGGTGCGCCGGGCCGTGGAGCGGGTGACGGGTGCGGCGTCTCGGGTGGGCTCCATCGCTTCCTTCCTCGCCGTAGCGTGGGGAGGGCCGCGGGTGGGGTCCTGGCCGCGGATCGTGTCGTGGAGCTGTCACTTTACGTCACCACTTTCTGGCACCACATGCCTTTATGGCACGACGCGCCAATAAGTTGTACGGTCGTCCCTGTGACCGTCGCCGCTGGGGCGGCGTGCGCTGTGAGGAGCACCAGGAAATGAGCAACGTGACCGGCCTGGCCGGCAAGAGCGTGATCGTCACCGGCGCCGGTTCCGGCATAGGCAGGGCCGCGGCCCTGCGGTTCGCGGCGGAGGACGCGAAGGTGCTGGTCGCCGACCTGAACGAGGAGACCGCGCGGGAGACCGTGGAACTGATCGCCGCCGCCGGCGGCACCGCCGTCGCGGTCACCGGCGATCTCGGTGACCAGGCCGTGGTCGACCAGGTCGTGCGGACGGCGGTCACGGAGTTCGGCACGGTGAACGTGCTGGTCAACAACGCGGGCATCATGGACCGGATGTCCGCCGCGGCCGACGTGTCGGACGGCGAGTGGGAGCGCGTTATCCGCGTGAACCTGACCGCCCCGTTCCTGCTGACCCGTGCCGCGCTGCCGCACATGCTGGCCGCCGGCGGGGGCGCGATCGTCAACACCGCCTCCGAGGCGGGTCTGCGCGGCAGCGCCGCCGGCGCCGCCTACACCGCGTCGAAGCACGGCGTGGTCGGCCTGACCAAGAACCTCGCGGTGATGTACCGCGGCCAGGGCATCCGCGCCAACGCCGTCGCGCCGGGCGGCGTCGCCACCAACATCAAGGTGGAGGCGGAGCAGGGCGCCCACGGTCCGGCGACCATCGCCCCGTACTTCAACAACATCGGCTCGGTGACCTCCGCGGAGGACCAGGCCGCCGCGATCGTGTTCCTGGCCTCCGACGCCGCCGCCGGCGTCAACGGCGCGATCCTGCCGGTCGACAGCGGCTGGGCGGCCGTCTGACCCGCGCCGCCACGCCGCACGGCGCCCGGTCTCCCCTCCTGGAGACCGGGCGCCGGCGCGACGCCGGGGTACCGGCCGCCACGGCGGGGCGCGGCCGGCCGTCGGGACCCGTCGGCGCGTGGCGTTCCGGGCCCGTCAGGTGGAGACCGGCTTCAGCGGGTCGTGTCCCAGGGTCATCAGCCGGTGGCGCCAGTTCGCCTGGCCCGCCGTGGGCTCCATGTCGACGCCCCGTTCGGCGGTCACCGTGTCGACCACCTTCCGCATCACCCGGAGGTCGTCGCCGGTCAGGTCCACGCGGCGCTTGCCCAGGATCTCCAGCACCCGCCGGCCGTTGTCGGTGCCGGCCTGGTCCGGGAGTTCCTCGGTCCGCTCGCCGGCGGAGCGCGTCATCAGCCACTCCTGGAGCTCTCGGGACGTCATGTTGACCACGCTGTGGAACTCGTTCCACAGGGCGTCCAGTTCCGGGTCCCGGCGGTCACCCATGGTCATCGCCTCCTTCCGTCCACGGTGTTCGGTGGCACGGTCCGGGTTGCCCACGGCCCGCCTCGGAAACGGACGCCCTCCGGATGCGGGCCGGGTCCCGGCGCACGATGCTGGAGCCATGTCCGAAGAGGCAACGCGGGTCGTCGTCGAGCCCCCCGGGCCGTCGGGCGGCCGGCGGGTACGGGTGGACGGGCGCGTGCTCGGCACCGCCTACTCGCTGCGTGACGTCACGGCGTTCCTCCAGGAGGCCGGCCTCCAGGGATGGGACGAACTGGACGTCGCCGGCTCCGACCTGATCGAGTGGCGCGGCGGAGGCCCCGACACCTGGACGGAATCGTGATGTTCCACCGTCATGTCGGGTGGGCTGCGCCGGGACGCTGCGGGTAGAACTGAGGCCTATGCGACCACTGGGCCGATCAGGCGTTCTGGCGCGGCGGAGCGTCGCCGCGCAGGTCTTTGTCGTACACGTGGTCATCGTCCTGCTGCTGGTGATCGCCGCGGTGGCCGCGCTGGTGCTGCAGGGACGGGCCGCGAGCGAGGAGGAGGCCCGCAACCGTTCGCTGGCCGTCGCCGTCTCCTTCGCCGACGCGCCGGGGACCTGGGAGGCGCTGGGCGCCCCCGATCCCACGGCGGTGCTGCAGCCCCGGGCCGAGGACGTGCGGCGGCAGGTGCCGGTGGACTTCGTGGTCGTGATGGACACCGAGGGCATCCGCTACACCCACCCCCGCGAGGACCGGATCGGCAAGCGGTTCGTCGGCAGGATCGAGCCCGCCCTGCGGGGCGAGCCGGTGGTCGAGGAGATCAACGGCACCATCGGCAGGCTGGTCCAGGCGATCGTGCCGGTGCGCGACCCGCAGGGCCGGGTGGTGGGGCTGGTCTCGGCGGGCATCACCGTGGAGAACGTCGGCAACACCGCCGACCGCCAGCTGCCGCTGCTGCTGTGGGCCGCCGCGGCGGCGCTCGTCCTGGCCACCGCCGGCACCGCGGTGGCCGGCCGCCGGCTGTTGCGGCAGACGCACGGTCTCGGACCGCGCGAGATGACCCGGATGTACGAGCACCACGACGCGGTCCTGCACTCCGTGCGGGAGGGCGTGGTCATCGTGGGCGCGGACGGCGAGGTGCTGCTCGCCAACGACGAGGCGCAGCGGCTGCTCGGCCTGCCCGAGGACACCGGGCGGCGCCGGATCGGCGAGATGGGTCTCGACCCCGACGTCGCCGGCCTGCTGCTGTCGGGGCGGGTGGCCACCGACGAGGTCCACCCGGTCGGGGACCGCCTGGTCGTGGTGAACCAGCGGCCGACCCGGCTGCGCGGCGGCCCGTCGGGCTCGGTGGCGACGCTGCGGGACTCCACGGAGCTGCGGGCGCTCTCCGGCCGCGCGGAGGCCGCGCGGGAGCGGCTGGACCTGCTCTACGCGGCGGGCCTGGGGATCGGCACCAGCCTGGACGTGCGCCGGACCGCGGAGGCCCTCGCGGACCTGGTGGTCCCCCGGTTCGCGGACCACGCGACGGTCGACCTGTTCGACTCGGTCCTCGACGGCGACGAGCCGTCGGCCCGCCCGGACCCGGCTGCGGCGCTGCGCCGCACGGCCCTGGCCGGGGTCGACCGGGCCCCGCTCTTCCCGCTGGACGCCCAGATCCGGCCGGACGGCTCCTCCCCGCAGGCGAGGGTGCTGCGGTCCGGCCACGCGCTGCTGGAGCCGCGGCTGGAGGAGTCGGAGCGGTGGTGGGGTCAGGAACGTGAGCAGTGGACCGATCTGCTCGAGCACGGCATCCACTCGCTGATCGCTGTGCCGGTGCGGGCCGGTGGTCAGGTCCTCGGCGTCGTCGGGTTCTGGCGCGACCGCCGCAAGGAGTCCTTCGACGAGGAGGAGCTGGCGGTCGCCGAGGAGCTGGTGACCCGGGCCGCGGTGGCCATCGACAACGCCCGGCGGTACACCCGCGAGCACGGCATGGCGGTCACCCTGCAGCGGAGTCTGCTGCCGCGCCGGCTGCCGGACCAGGACGCGCTGGACGTGGCGTACCGGTACCTGCCGGCCCAGGCGGGGGTGGGCGGCGACTGGTTCGACGTGCTGCCGCTGTCGGGGGCGCGGGTGGCGCTGGTGGTGGGCGACGTGGTGGGCCACGGCCTGCACGCGGCGGCCACCATGGGGCGGCTGCGCACCGCGGTGCACACCTTCAGCGCCCTGGACCTCCCCCCGGACGAGCTGCTGGGGCTGCTGGACGAGCAGGTCGCGCGGATCGACCAGGAGGAGAACACCGGCGTCGGCGCGCAGATCACCGGGGCCACGTGTCTGTACGCGGTCTACGACCCGGTCTCACGGCGCTGCGTGATGGCGCGCGCGGGCCATCTGCCGCCCGCGGTGGTGCGGCCGGACGGCCGGGTGGACTTCCTGGAGGTCCCGGCGGGACCGCCGCTGGGGCTCGGCGGCCTGCCCCACGAGACGGCCGAGGTGGAGCTGGAGGAGGGCAGCCGGCTGGTCCTGTACACGGACGGACTGGTGGAGGAACGGGACCGGGACATCGACGCCGGTTTCGACCTGCTCCGGGAGTCGCTGGAGCGGGCCGGCGAGTCGCCCGAGGAGACCTGCCAGGGTGTCCTGGAGGGCGTGGCGCCGCGCCCGACCGACGACATCGCGGTGCTGGTGGCGCGGACCCGGGCGATCGGGCCGGACCGGATCCGCACCTGGGACGTGCCCCAGGACCCCTCGGCGGTGGGCGAGATCCGGGCGGCGGCCGCGCGGCTGCTGACCGAGTGGGGGCTCGAGGAGCAGGCGTTCACGACGGAGCTCATCCTCAGCGAGCTGGTCACCAACGCGCTGCGGCACGGCAGCGGGCCGGTCCGGGTCCGGATGCTGCGGGAACGCGAGCTGATCTGCGAGGTGTTCGACGCGGGCAGCACCGCCCCGCGGCTGCGGCAGGCGGCCAACTTCGACGAGGGCGGGCGCGGCCTGTTCCTGGTGGCGCAGCTCGCGGAGCGGTGGGGCACCCGGTGGACGTCCGAGGGCAAGATCATCTGGGCGGCCCAGCCGCTGCCGTGACGGCGGCGGGCCTCGTGCGCCGGCGAAGGCGCCGGTGACCTCGCGGGCGCGGGTCAGGGCAGGATCGCGTCCACGTAGCCGCCGTCGACGCGCAGCGCGCCGCCCGTGGTGGCCGACGCCTGGTCGGAGGCGAGGTAGACGACCATGTTGGCGATCTCCTCCGGCTCGATGAGCCGCTGGAGCAGGGACTGCGGCCGGTGCTCCCGCATGAAGACGCGCTGGGCCTCGTCCCAGGGCAGGGCGGGGTCGACCAGCTCGCGGACGAACGCCTCCACTCCCCCGGTCCGGGTCGGTCCGGCGATCACGGAGTTGACGGTCACGCCGGTGCCGGCGGCCTCCTTCGCGAACCCGCGGCCGACCGCGAGCAGCGCGGTCTTGGTCGTGCCGTAGTGGATCATCTCGGCGGGGACCACGACGGCGGAGTCGCTGGCGATGTACATCACCCGGCCCCAGCCGCGTTCCTTCATGCCCGGCAGCAGGGCTCGGGTGAGGCGGACGGCGGCGAGGACGTTGACCTCGAAGTGGCGCCGCCACTCGTCGTCGGTGATCTCCAGGGCCGGCCGCGCGCCGAAGATCCCGAGGTTGTTGACCAGGATGTCGGCGTCGGGCAGGGCCCGTACGGCCGCCTCGGCGCCGTCCTCGGTGGCCACGTCGGCCGCCACGGGCACGAACCGCCCGTCCGGCACCTGGCGCCGCAGTCCGGCGACCGCGCGCTCCAGGCGTTCCGGGTCGCGGCCGTTGACGCCGACGGTCGCCCCGGAGCGTGCCAGACCGGCGGCGACGGCGGCGCCGATGCCCTGGGAGGAGCCGGTGACCAGGGCGGTACGGTGGGTGAGGTCGATGTGCATGCCGACGGGGTACCCGCTGTCCGGGGCGCGACGCCCCGGGTTCACCCGTACAGGAGGACATGTGATGGCAATGTCGACGATGCTGCGCCGGCTCAAGCAGTGGTCCGCCACCCCGCAGGGACGGCGGACCATCGAGCAGGTGCGCCGGGCCGCGGCCGATCCGCGCAACCGGGCGCAGGCGCGGCGGCTGCTGACCCGTCTGCGGACGCCGCGCCGCTGAGCGGCGGGGCGTCCGCGGGGGCCGGCGCCGCCGCGGCGGGGGGTCAGGAGACGTCGCCGCCCGCGGAGGCGCCGTCCTTCTCGGTGGAGGCGTCGGCGGTCGCCAGGGTGCCGCCGGCGCTCTCCAGGTGGGCGCGGACGAACCACTGGAACTGCTCCAGGTCGCGCAGCTGCTCGATCAGCAGGTCCTCGGTGGCGGGGTCGATCTCGCCGGCCGTCTCGACGGCCTCGCGGACCGCCTCGATGATGCCGGTGTAGACGACGTCCAGGGCCCCGAGGTGGGCGATGGCGTCGGCGCGGCCGATGGAGTAGTCGTCCCAGGTCCGCTCCTTGACGAGCGTGCCGGGCGTGCCCTGGGCGACGCCGCCCAGGGCCGCCACGCGCTCGGCGACGTCGTCGGCCATGTCGCGGACCCGGTCGACCTGCGGGTCGAGCATCTCGTGGACGGCGATGAAGTGCGGCCCGACGACGTTCCAGTGGACGTGCTTGAGCGTCAGGTGGAGGTCGTTGAGGGCGTGCAGCCGCAGGCGGAGCAGGTCGATCAGCGTGCGGGCGTCGTCCGTGCTCAGGCCGGGGACGGTGTACTTCGGGGTGGGAACGGTGGCCATGGCTGTGGTGCCTCCTTTGATGATCGTGGGGTGATGCTGGCCTCGTGCCCCGGCAGGGCGATCCCATTCGTCCCGTTTCCTCCGACGGGCCGCCACGGGGGACGGTGGCCCGTCGGAGGACGGCACGCGGGCGGACGGCCGGTGCACGAGCGGCGGCGGCCCCACGGGCCGCGGGGCCGCCGCCGTCACGCGTCGGAAGGGGCGGACCGCCGGAGGGGCCGGACCGCCGGAGGGTCAGACGGTGGTCGGGAAGCGTTCCCAGACGCGGTGGGCGCCCAGGAGACGGCTCAGCTTCTCGAGGGTCGCGGGACCGTTCTCGCCGATCACGACGCCGGGGGCGTCGGCCGGGATCCCGGCGGACGCCAGGGCGGCGTCGCCGCCGCCCCACGCGCCGATCGCCTTGCCGTGCCGGAAGGCCTCGGCGAGCAGCAGGACCACTCGCGGGTCGACCGGGCCGGCCTGCCCCGCGGAGGGGGTGGCCTTGGCGTCCCGGGCGCCGAAGGCGTCGTTGCCGACGGCGGGCGTCCCGACGACCATCACGGCGTCGAACTCGGTGGAGCGGGCGGTGACGAAGGTGCGCTGCGGCTTCAGTCCGCCGCTGCCCAGGGGACCGCCGGTCGGGGCGATGATCAGCGGCACCATGCCCGCGCCGAGGACCGCCTCGCGGACCGTGGCGACGCCCGCGAGGTCGGCGTCGGGGGCGGCGACGATGCCGATCAGGCGGCCGTCGGCCGGCCAGGTCTGTCCGACCTGGGAGAGCGCGGGGCTGGGCTGCACGTCGGCGAGCGGCACGGTCGGCTCGGGCGCGGGGAGGCCCAGGCCCTCGGCGACCTTGGAGCAGAGCACCGGGTCGATGTTGGCGAGGACCTGGAGGTTGCGCTCCTTGATCGCCTGCTCGTAGCACTTGCCGAGCTCGAAGGTGTACGCGGCGATGATGTGCTCGCGCTCGACGGGGGTCATGGAGAGCCAGAAGCGGCGCGCCTGGCTGAAGTGGTCGTCGAAGGTCTCGGACTGGGCGCGGACCTTGACCGACGCCGGCAGCTCGACCGGCACGTCGACGAAAGCTCCCGTGTCGGCGCCCGCGGTGAACGGGCAGCCGCCGTCGAGCGAGTTCGGCCGGTAGGGCGCGACCCCGCGGTGGACGGCGGTCTGGTGGAAGCCGTCGCGCTGCATGTCGTTGACCGGGGCGTGCGTCCGGTTGATCGGGATCTGGTTGAAGTTGGGGCCGCCCAGCCGGGTGAGCTGGGTGTCCAGGTAGGAGAAGAGCCGGCCCTGCAGCAGCGGGTCGTCGGTGACGTCGATGCCGGGGACGAGGTGGCCGACGTGGAAGGCGACCTGCTCGGTCTCGGCGAAGAAGTTCGAGGTGTTGCGGTTGAGGGTGAGCAGGCCGATCGGCTGGACCGGGGCCATCTCCTCGGGAACGAGGTTGGTCGGGTCGAGCAGGTCGATGCCCTCGAACATCTGGTCCGGGGTGTCGGGGAAGGTCTGGATGCCCAGCTCCCACTGCGGGTAGGCGCCCGACTCGATGGCGTCGAAGAGGTCGCGGCGGTGGAAGTCGGGGTCCACGCCGTTGACGATCTGCGCCTCCTCCCAGACCAGGGAGTGCACGCCCAGCTTGGGCTTCCAGTGGAACTTCACCAGCGTGGTCTCGCCGGCGGCGTTGACCAGGCGGAAGGTGTGGACGCCGAAGCCCTCCATCATCCGGTAGGAGCGGGGGATGCCCCTGTCGGACATGTTCCACAGGGTGTGGTGGGTGGCCTCGGTGTGCAGGCTGACGAAGTCCCAGAAGGTGTCGTGGGCGCTCTGGGCCTGCGGGATCTCGCGGTCCGGGTGGGGCTTTCCGGCGTGGATGATGTCCGGGAACTTGATCGCGTCCTGGATGAAGAAGACCGGGATGTTGTTGCCCACCAGGTCGAAGACGCCCTCGGTGGTGTAGAACTTCGTCGCGAAGCCGCGGGTGTCGCGGACCGTGTCGGAGGAGCCGCGGGAGCCGAGGACGGTGGAGAACCGGACGAAGACCTCGGTCTCGATGTCCTTGGCGAGGAAGGCCGCCTTGGTGACGGAGGCGGCGGTGCCGTAGGACTGGAAGACCCCGTGCACACCGGCGCCGCGGGCGTGCACCACGCGCTCCGGGATGCGCTCGTGGTCGAACTGCATGATCTTCTCGCGCAGGTGGTGATCCTGGAGCAGGACCGGCCCGCGCGGGCCCGCCTTGAGCGAGTGGTCGGTGTCGTGGAGGCGCACGCCCTGCGCGGTGGTCAGGTAGGCGCCGCCCTGCGCCACCTTGGCCTGGTCCACGCCCGTGGCCTGACCGGTGGGCGAGACCGTGGCGGGTCCGCGCTGGTCGGGCTTGGGCGGCAGCGGCTCCCTGGGCTCGGTCGGTTCGGCCACCGACGGCGACTCCGGTCCGGGCTTGCCGGGCACGCCGTCCTTCGGGCCGGTGACGGCGGGGTCGTCGCCGGTGATCTTCTGGGCAGCCCTCTTCAGGGGGTTGCTCTCGCTCATGCCTGGTCAGTTCCTTCGCTCTCGCCTGTCGCGGGCCGCCGGAGGCGGCAGGACCTCCCTCAACTGGTGACACGGAGCGTCGGACCAAAACATGAATTCACCCAGGATGATTTCCGTATGCAGCCATCCGCCGGTCCCGGCGGCGTTCGGCGCCCGCACCGACGGGCGGGTGAGCAGACCGACGGGCGGGTGGGCGGGCCCACGGGCGGTAGGATGATCACGCCGCCCTTGTGGGCACGCCTCGCATAAGGCCGGCTTATGGGTCCATAAAGCGGACCCGTATTCAAGGTTAGGTTTGCCTTAGTTTAGGCTTCCCATCGAGTCAGTTCATCGCTCGAAGGGAAATCGCACATGTCCCGCCCCCTGCGGGTAGCCATCGTCGGGGCCGGTCCCGCCGGCATCTACGCCGCCGACGCGCTGCTCAAGTCCGAGGTGGCCGCCGACCCCGGCGTCTCCATCGACCTCTTCGAGCGGATGCCCGCCCCGTTCGGCCTCATCCGGTACGGCGTCGCGCCGGACCACCCGCGGATCAAGGGCATCGTCACCGCGCTGCACCAGGTCCTCGACAAGCCCCAGATCCGCCTCTTCGGCAACGTCGACTACCCGAACGACATCACCCTGGACGACCTGCGCGCCTTCTACGACGCGGTGGTCTTCTCCACGGGCGCCACGGCCGACCGCGCGCTGCCGATCCCGGGCGTCGACCTGGACGGCTCCTACGGCGCCGCCGACTTCGTCTCCTGGTACGACGGCCACCCGGACGTCCCGCGCACCTGGCCGCTGACGGCCGAGAAGGTCGCCGTCCTGGGCGTCGGCAACGTGGCGCTCGACGTGGCCCGCATCCTGGCGAAGACCGCCGACGAGCTGCTCCCGACGGAGATCCCGGCCAACGTCCACGACGGCCTGAAGGCCAACCGGGCCAAGGAGATCCACGTCTTCGGCCGCCGTGGGCCCGCGCAGGCGAAGTTCAGCCCGATGGAGCTGCGCGAGCTGGACCACTCCCCCAGCATCGAGGTCATCGTCGACCCCGAGGACATCGACTACGACGAGGGGTCGGTCGCCACCCGCCGGGGCAACAAGCAGGCGGACATGGTCGCCAAGACCCTGGAGAACTGGGCGATCCGCGACGTCGGCGACCGCCCGCACAAGCTGTTCCTCCACTTCTTCGAGTCCCCGGTGGAGATCCTCGGCGAGGACGGCAAGGTCGTCGGCCTGCGCACCGAGCGCACCGCGCTCGACGGCACCGGCAACGTCAAGGGCACCGGCGAGTTCAAGGACTGGGAGATCGGCGCCGTCTACCGCGCCGTGGGCTACCTGTCCGACGCGCTGCCCAAGCTGCCCTGGGACGAGGTCAGCGGCACCGTTCCGGACGAGGGCGGCCGGGTGATCGAGAGCGGCGAGCACCTGCGGTCCACCTACGTCACCGGCTGGATCCGCCGCGGTCCGATCGGACTGATCGGGCACACCAAGGGCGACGCCAACGAGACGGTCGCGAACCTGCTCGACGACTACGCCAACGGCCGGCTGCTCACGCCCGCCTCCCCCGCCCCCGAGGCCGTGGAGGAGTTCCTCACCCGGCGCCAGGTGCGGTTCACCACCTGGGACGGCTGGTACCGGCTGGACGCCGCGGAGAAGGCGCTGGGCGAGCCGCAGGGCCGCGAGCGCGTGAAGATCGTGGAGCGCGAGGAGATGCTGCGGGCCAGCGGCGCCTGACGCCCTCGGCGCGCCGCCCGTGCCCGGGCACCGGCGCGTCGCCCCCGAGGGTCCCCGGCGGATCCCGGCGCCCCACGGAGGGCCCCCGGCCGAGGCCGGGGGCCCTTCGGCGTGTCCGGACGTCGGCGTGTCCGGACGGCGTACTCGGGGCAGGCGGTGCGGGACCGGGCGGGCCCGATGTGGCAGCGTGACCGGGTGACGCCCCGTCACACGACCCCGCCCGGCGGACCGTCGTGCGGAGAAGAGGAGAGACGATGTCGAAGCCGCCGCTTCCCGAGGCAGCGATCACCATGCTGGAGAAGCCGAACCCCGCGGTGATCACCACCCTGCGGGCGGACGGCCAGCCGGTCTCGACGGCCACCTGGTACGCCTGGGACGAGGGCCGGGTGCTGGTCAACATGGACGAGGGCCGCAAGCGGCTGGAGCACATCCGCCACGATCCGCGGGTGACGCTCACCGTCCTGGACGAGGCCAACTGGTACACCCACGTGACCCTCATCGGCCGGGTCGTCGAGATGAGCGACGACAGCGACCTGTCCGGCATCGACCGGCTGTCCCGCCACTACATGGGCGGGCCCTACTCCGAGCGGGGCCGCGGCCGGGTCAACGCCTGGATCGAGATCGACCGCTGGCACGGCTGGGGCTCGTTCCGCGACACCGACCAGGCCGCCGGCTGACCGCACCCGCGTGACGGCACGCACGCGCCGGAACGCGACGGCGCTCCCGCGCGCCACGCGGAACGGCCCGCGCCCGAGGGGGCGCGGGCCGTTCGCGGTGGACGGGGCTCAGGCGCGGCCCTTCTCCTTCAGGTACTCCTCGACGCCGGGGGCGACCCGGGGCTGCTCGACGATCTCGGCGCCGCCGAGCGCGTCCTTGGACGGCTTGAGCACGTAGTTCTCGAGCGAGGCCGGGCGCTTGACGTTGCTGAAGTCCTGCGGGGTGCCCAGACCGGTGTCGGCGTCGGCCAGCTGGCGGTGGGCCTTGACGATGTCCTCGCGGGCCAGGCTGCCGCTCTCGCAGGCCTTCTCCAGGGCCAGGCCCAGGAGCTGCGCGGCGTTGTAGCCGGAGAGCACGCCGGTGTCGACCGGGGCCTTCGGGTAGGCCTTCCGGTACTTGCCCACCATGTCCTTGACGCCGGGGATGTCCGCGTTGACCGCGGGGGCCGCGCTGATCATGTTCAGCATGCCCTCGAGGGCCGGGGCGGCCTCGGAGGCCATCAGCTGCGGCGAGTAGCCCGGGATGTTGGAGACGACCGGCACCTGGAGGCCGCGGGAGGCCGCGACACCGACCAGGGAGGCGGTCTGCACCGGGCCGGCGCTGATCAGGATCGCCTTGACCTTGGCCTTCTGCAGGGCGGCCACCTGGGCGGACAGGTCCTGGTCGGTGGGCTTGATCTTCTGCTCGACGATCTCCACGCCGGCCTTCTCCGCCGCCCAGGTCGAGCCCTCCAGGGCGTTGGAGCCGTAGTCGCCCTCGAAGTAGACGTGGCCGATCTTGTCGCCCTTCTCGATCCCCTTGGCCCGGGTCAGGAAGTCGACGCCCGCGATCATGTCGACGTCGTAGGTGGTGCCGGTGACCTGGACGGGGTCGATGCCCAGGAGGGAGGCGGACCATGCCTGCGGGTAGGTGAGGATCTGGTCCTTGCCGATGTCGTCGACCAGCGCGGCGACGACCGGGGAGCCGATGACCTGCGAGAGGGCGACGGAGTCGGGCGCCACCTCGGAGTACGCGGCGACGGCCTTCTGGACGTCGTAGCCGTGGTCCTTGACGGTGATCTCGATCTTGCGCTCGCAGATGCCGCCCTCGGCGTTCACCTCGTCGGCCCACATCTTCTGGGCGTTGGTGATGGACTCGCCGAGCGTGGCGTAAGGGCCGGTCAGGTCGGTCAGCGCACCGATCCTGATGGTGGTGTCGGTGACGCCCGGGCCGCCCTTGATGCCACCGGCGCCCTCCTTGCCCTTGGAGTCCTCGGCCTTGGTGCTGCAGCCCGCGACGAGCATCGCCGACAGGGCCGCGGCGACGGTGATGCGGGTGGCGCGACGGTGCGCGGAAGGCGTTGCGTTCACGGGGTGTGCTCCTTGACGGTGACGACGGGAACGGCGGACGGTGCGGGGGTCACGGGCTCGGCGAGCCCGGTGTCGTGGGGCGGCGCGGACGGCTTGCGCCGCAGCCGCAGCCGGAGCCGGCGGACGAGTCCGTGCAGGCCGTCGGGGGCCCACAGCAGGATCACGACGATCGCGGCGCCATACAGGTAGCGGGCGGCCTCGGTGGGACCGAGCGATCCGTCCGGGGAGCCGGGGGCGGCGACCAGCGGGAGCTGGTCGGCGTACTTGGCCATCACCAGCGGCAGGGCGGTCACGAAGAACGCTCCGGCCACCGCGCCCGCGACCGAGCCCAGACCACCGATGACGATCATGGCCAGGTAGTCGATGGAGAGGACCAGCCCGAAGTAGTCGGGCACCACGCGCCGGAAGGACAGGGCCAGCAGGACCCCGGCGAGGCCGGCGTACATGGAGGAGACCACGAACGCCGACGAGCGGTAGCGGGCCACCGGCACGCCCATCACGGACGCCGCGGTCTCGCTGTCCCGCAGGGCCACCAGGGCCCGGCCGGGGCGTCCGCGCAGCAGGCCGCGGGCGGTGAACCAGGTGAAGGCCAGCAGCAGCAGCCCGAAGTACCAGAGGCGCTCCTCGGCGCCGAACGGGACGCCGAACAGGCCGAGGTCGTCGTGCCCGGAGTCGAGGACGAGTCCGCCGATCTCCATCGGCTCCACCGAGCGGCCGTTGAAGCCTCCGGTGACGCCGTCCATGGTGAGCATCAGGTGGTGGCCGATGAAGACCAGCGCCAGGGTGGCGATGCCGAGGTACATGCCCTTCACCCGGCCCGCGACGGGGCTGAAGACGCCGCCCGCCGCTCCGGCGAGCAGCACGGCCAGCACCATGGCGATCACCGGGGGCAGCCCGAGGCCGGGGTCGCCGGAGAACCAGACGTACCCGTAGGCGCCGACGGCCAGGAAGAAGGCGTGGCCCATGGAGAGCTGGCCGGCGGTCCCGGACAGCAGGCTCAGTCCGATGGCGCCGATGGCGGCGGCCATGGAGAAGAGCCCGATCCGCAGCCAGTACGCCTCCAGGTAGAGCGGCAGCGCGCAGAGGACCAGCAGCGGGACGAGGATCCCGCCGAGGCGCAGCAGGGGCTTGGCGGCGTCAGACACGGGCCGCTCCCTTCGCTCCGAAGAGTCCGTTGGGCCGCACCAGCAGCACCAGGACCATGACCACGTACGGGGCGACGTCGCTGAGCCCGTCGCCGAGGACGTGCAGGTCGCTCTGGTAGGTGATGACGAAGGCCTCGGTCAGGCCGATCACCAGGCTGCCCGCCAGGGCGCCCACGGGTGAGGCGAGGCCGCCGAGGATGGCGGCCGGGAAGGCCTTGAGGGCGATCTGTCCGGTGGTGCGCTCCAGGCCGGTGGCCGGGAAGGCGGCGAGGAAGACCGCGGCGAGCGCGGCGAGGGCGCCGGCCAGGCACCAGGCGAGCATCCGGGTCCGGCCGAGCCGAACGCCCTGCAGGGCGGCCGCCTCGGTGTCCTCGGCGGCGCAGCGCAGCGACAGGCCCCAGCGGCTGTACCGGAAGAGGGCGAAGACGCCGCCGATGACCAGGGCGGAGACCGCGATGGCGGCCAGCCGGCTGTCGGCGACGGTCACCGGGCCGAAGGTGCGGACCTTGTCGCCCCACGGGTCGCCTAGCGACAGCAGGTCGCCGCCGATGCGGCGGGCCAGGTCGGTGACGATCAGGATGTCGACGCCGATGGTGACGATGGTGGCGACGTGGGCCGCCTTGGGGTCCTGCGGCAGGCGCTGCAGCAGGACCCGGTCGACGACTCCGGCCAGCGCGGCGGTGGCCAGCACGCCCACGGCCAGGGCGCCGGCGAAGCCGAGGTCCTCGTGGAGCACGGCGGTGAGGTAGCCGCCGAAGAGCAGCATCGAGCCGTGGGCGAAGTTCATGACGTGCGACGCCTTGAAGATGATGACGAAGCCGAGCGCCACCAGGGCGTAGACCGCTCCGAGGGCGAGGCCCGCCAGGAGGGTGTCGAGCAGGCCTGTCATGCCGCTTCCTTTCCGGGTGCTGAGGAGCCCGCGCCTTCGGGGCCGGAGCCGGCCGGGCCGGGGTCCTCGGGGCCGCCGCTCCCGGCGGCGGTGCCGAGGTAGGCGCGCAGCACCTCGGGGTCCCGCCGGACGGCGTCGGGGGTTCCGTGGGCGATGCGCCGGCCGAAGTCGAGGACGGTGACCTCGTCGGCGAGCCGCATCACCAGGCCCATGTCGTGCTCCACCAGCACGATGGACAGGCCGAGTTGCTCCCGCACGGTGCGGATGACCTCGACGGCCGCGGCGCGTTCGGTGGTGTTCATGCCGGCGACGGGCTCGTCCAGCAGGAGGACGCGCGGTTCCAGGCACAGGGCCCGCGCCATCTCCACGCGCTTGCGGTCGCCGTAGGACAGCAGGGCGACGGGCTGGTCGAAGTGGCGCTCGAGGCCGACGAGTCCGGCGATCTCGCGGGCCCGGGCGAGGTGGGTGCGCTGTTCCCGGACGGCGTGCGGCAGGTGCAGCGCGGAGGAGACGAAGCCGGCGCGGGTGAGGGCGTGCCGGCCCAGCATCAGGTTGTCGCCGACGGTGCCCTCGGTGGTGACGATGTTCTGGAAGGTCCGCGCGACGCCGAGGGCGGCGATCCGGTGCGGGGCGAGGCCGGTGAGGCGGTGCTCGCCGTAGCGGACGGTGCCCGAGGCGGGCCGGTAGAGGCCGGAGAGGACGTTGAAGCAGGTGGACTTGCCGGCGCCGTTGGGGCCGATCACCGCGTGGACGGTGCCGGGGGCGACGGTGAAGGAGACGTCGTCGAGGGCGGTGAGGCCGGCGAAGCGGACGGTGACGCCGTCGACCTCGAGGGGCTCGGGGGCGACGGGGGACGTGCCGGAGGGCCTGGGGTTCACGCGGCGCCCCTCTCCGGGCCGCCCGGGGCGGCGCCGTCGGTCGTGGCGGGCTCGTCCGCCTCGCCGAGGTAGAGGCGGCGGACGGCGTCGGTGCGGGCCAGCTCGTCGGCGGGTCCGGAGAGCCGGACCTCGCCCACCTCGAGGACGTGGGCGTGGTCGGCGAGGGCGAGCGCCATGCCGGCGTTCTGCTCGACCAGCAGCACGGAGGTGCCCTGGCCGTTGATCTCGCGGATCACCTCGGCGATCCGCTCGACCATCTGCGGGGCCAGGCCGAGGGAGGGCTCGTCCAGCAGGAGCAGCTTGGGGGCGGCCATCAGGGCGCGTCCGATGGCGAGCATCTGCTGCTCGCCGCCGGAGAGCAGGCCGGCCTGCTGGCGGGTGCGTTCGGCCAGGCGCGGGAAGAGCGCGAAGACGCGGTCGCGGCCCTCCTTGATCCGCTCGGGGCTGCGCCGGCCGAGGCCGAGGCCGCCGGAGCGCAGGTTCTCGTCCACCGTGAGGCCGGCGAAGACCCGCCTGCCCTCGGGCACCTGGACGACTCCGGCGCGCACCGCGGCGACCGGGTCCTGACCGTCGAGGACGGTGTCGCCGTAGCGGATGCCGCCCGCGGTGACGGCTCCGCGGTGCAGGCGCAGGGTGCCGGACACGGCGCGCAGCAGGGTGGTCTTGCCGGCGCCGTTGGCGCCGAGCAGGGTGACGACGCTGCCGGGCGGCACGTCCAGACTCACGGAGCGCAGTGCGGAGACCGCGCGTCCGTAGGTCACGTCGAGGTGCTCCACCCTGAGGGTGGACGCCTCGTCCGATGCTCGGGGCATCACTGCTCCTTGGTTGCGTGCCGCGCGACCGGGGCCGGGGCGGGGGCCGAAGGTGGCCGGCCCTGTCGGGACCGGGGCCTGGGCACGGGGCTCGTCGTTCGTCCGTGCGGGTATCCGCCTGGATGTTCCGTGCGGAAGTGGTGCTCAGATCAGCACGCGCCGAGGGGGGTGGTACAGCGGAAAACCCAAGCTCGCGGCGGTGCACCAACGCTGGTGGCGGCGGGTTGTGCGGGTGCCCAGTGGGCTTCGCGGACGGCCGCGGGCGGCGGCGCGGGCGGTGGACACGGCTGTGCCCCGGACCGCGGTCGGGCGGTCCGGGGCACGGGGCGCGCGGTGGCCTTCGGGGGCCCGCGCGGGCCTCAGGGGCGCAGCAGGCGGCGGGCGGCCAGGGCCAGGCTGACCTGGACGACGTCGCCGGGCCGGGTGAGGGAGCGGCCGGTCAGCTGCTCGCAGCGGCGGAGCCGGTTGAGGACCGTGTTGCGGTGGCAGTAGAGGCGGGTTCCCGCCCGCTGGGCCGAGCCGTCGCATTCCAGCCAGGCGGCGAGGGTGTCCAGCAGGACGTCGCGGTCGGCGGGTTCGAGCCGCAGCAGCGGGCCGAGGACCTCCTCGGCGAGCGCCCGGCCGAGTTCCGGCCGGGAGAGCAGCAGGGCGGAGGGGAGTTGTTCGTGGAGGCGCACGCTGCCGCCGCCGTCGGGGCAGATGCCGAGGGCGGTGTCGGCGTGCCGGCGGGCGTCGCCGAGCGCGGCCAGGCCGTCGACGGCGAGGCCGACGCCGACGCGGGCGCCCTCGGGCACGCCGGGTCCGGTGGCCAGGCGGCGCAGTGCCTGGTCGTCCTCGAGCAGGACGATGCCGTGGTCGAGGTCGACGCCGGTGTGCCAGTGCACCCGCATGCCGGCCGGGACGGCAGCGGCGCGGGCCGCGGCGCTCTCGGCCGCGGCACCCGCGCTGACCGCCACGACGGCGTACCGGCCCTGTTCGGGCAGGCCGAGCGCCTCGGCGGCCTCGGGGAGGTCGGCGATGCGGCTGGTGCCGTCGAGGAGGGCGGCGGTGAGCAGGCGCAGCCGGTTCTCCCGCCGCCAGGCGAGACGCCGTTCGACCTGGCGGTAGGCGTCGGCGACGAGGGTGCAGTGTTCGTCGACGAAGTTCCAGACGTCGGCGGCGACGTGGACCAGCAGGCGGACGTCGTCGGGGGACGTGCGGGAGGTCTCCTCGACGAGTGCCTGCCAGACCAGCGAACCGCCGAGGCGGAAGGCGTGCAGCAGGGCGTCGAGCGGGAAGCCCTGTTCGGCGCGGGTGGCGCCGATCTTCCACGAGCAGCGGCGGGCCTCCTCGCGGGCGGTGCGCGGGTCGAGCAGGGAGGCGACGCTGTGCCGCAGGGAGCCGTGGGCCTCCTGCCAGGTGCCGGTGGGCTCAGTCTCCATGGCCGCCCGGTAGACGGGTTCCTGCTCGCGCAACGCGGCCACCAGCCGGTCGGTGAGGTCCGGCAGGTCGTCCTGGATGACCCGCGCCGCTCGGTGCAGGACGCGGAGCGCCTCCGCGTCGGTCAGCGAACGGAAGCGTGGTGAGCGCGGCCGTGGTACGGCGGGTGTCGCGGGGCGCAGGGCACCTCGTGACCGTACGGCTTGGTACATCGCGATCCTCCTCCGAGGTCGGCTCCCCGGCAGTACGCGCGCGGCGGCCGTGCCGGCGGCCCCCGGGGTCCGGGGGCCGCGGTGCGGCCGTCGCCTGACTCGTCCTGTTACGCAGAATGACATACCGTCCGGTCGGTCCCTAGGGGTGTGCAGCCAGTTGCTCATTTGTTACCGATCGGTGCCGTGCGTATGCCGTGCGTGTGGCGAGCGCGTTGCGGGTGAGTGGCGGACGGGCCGCCGCCGCAGGCCGCCGCCGAGGCGCCCGCCGTCAGAGCTCCTGGCCGACCAGGCGGGCGAGTTCGACGCGGGAGCGCACGCCCAGCGCCGCGAAGATGTTGCGCAGGTGGTGGTCGACGGTGCGGGTGCTGACGGACAGGCGCTGGGCGACCTCGCGGTTGGTGTCGCCGCCCGCCACGCAGCGGGCGATCCGCTGCTGCTGGGGCGTCAGCCGGGCGAGCGCGCCGTCCTGGGGCGCGGCCGGGGCCTCGCCGTTGGCGCGCAGTTCGGCGCGGGCCTGGTCGGCCCAGACCCGCGCGCCGCAGCGGTCGAAGATGTGCAGGGCGTCGCGGAGGCGGCCGCGGGCCTCCCGGGGGCGTCGCCGGCGGCGCAGCCATTTGCCGTAGAGGAGTTGGGTGCGGGCCTGCTCGAAGTCGCCGCCCGCCTGTTCGTGGAGTTCCAGGGCCTGCCGGTACAGGGTGTCGGCGGTGCCGGGGTCGTCCGGCGGGACCAGCAGGGCGCGGCAGCGGGCGAGCTGGGCTGGCGCCTGGGGGTCGGCGCCGAAGTCGGCCCAGAGTTCGAACTCCTCGACCACGATGCGGGCCTCGTCGACGCGGTCGGCGAGGACGGCCGCCTCGACGAAGCAGGGCATCACCAGGGCCCGGACGGCGAAGTGGCCGCCGGTACGCCCGGGTCTGACCAGCGGGCCGAGCCGGGCGGCCGCCTCGGAGGGGCGGCCACGGCCCAGTTCGGCCCGCCCGGCGGCCCATTCGGCGAGGGTGGCGGTCTGCGCCAGGCCGTGGCCGCGCGCCGTCTCGAGGGCCGCGGCGGCCTGGGCGGTCACCTCGTCGACGTCGCCCTCGATGGAGGAGGCTAGGGCGAGGATGGCGCGGTGGTGGGCCACGGTGTTGCGCCGCCGGGAGTGGAGGGCGCAGCGCAGGCCCTCCTCGGCGTGGGCGCGCGCCCGGGCGTGGCGGCCGGCCCGGAGTTCGGCGTAGGCGAGGTATTCGAGGGTCTGCGGGACGAAGGCGTCGTAACCGCGGGCGCGGGCGGCCGCCAGGGCGCGGGCCCCGGCCCGGCAGGCGGTGTCCACCTCGCCGAGCAGCAGGGCGGCGGTCGCCGCGCGGTGCAGCGCCTCGGGTTCGTCCTGGGTCCAGCCGTGGTCGAGGACCCGGCGCAGCGGGCGGGCGGCGTCGGCGAGGCGGGCCTCGAGGATGGCGCGCATCCCGGTGAGGTAGTCCCGCACCGGGTCCGGACGGCCGGGTTCGGGTTCGGGGGCGGTGGCCGAGGCCGTGGCGAGGGCCGAGAGGCAGCCGGTCATGTCCCCCGCGGCCCAGGCGGCGTCCGCCGCGGCGACGGTGGCGGCCAGCGCCAGAGCGGGCGCCTCACCGGCCAGCAGGGAGCGGGCGAACAGCAGGGAGGCGTGGGCGTCGGCCACGGGGCCGTCCCCGAGGGTCATCACGCCGCGGAGCATCTCGGCGCGGCCGCGCACGGTGGCCCGGGCCTCGGGGCCGCCGGCGTCGGCGAGGAGGCCGCGCGCCTGGGCGGGTCGTCCGGCGAGCAGGGCCTGTTCGGCGGCGGCCGTGCGGCGCTCGGCGCGCAGGGTGGCGCCGAGGGTGAGGTCGGCGGCCCGGGCCAGGGCGGCGGCGCGCCGCAGGTGGGTGGCGTCGGTCGCCGGGTCGAGCGCGGTGCGGGCCAGGTCGTCGGCGAGCGCGGCGTCGGGGGCGCTGACGGAGTGGGCGAGGTGCAGCAGGGCGGCGAGGCGGTGGCCGTCCGCGGTCAGGACGGCGGCGAGCGCCCGGTGGGCGGCGCGGCGCCGCGCCGGGCGGGCGGCCGCGTGGACGGCGCGGCGGATCAGGGTGCCGGTGAAGCGGAGGCGGCCGTCGGCGACCGCGATCAGGTCCACGGCGCGTTCGGCGCGGGGCGGCGGGGCGGCGGCTCCGCCCAGCCGGCCGGCGGCGCGGAGCACCAGGTCGGCGTCGACCCCGGCCCGTCCGTCGGGCGGGGCGGTCTCGTGGGCCGCGGCGGCGGTGAGCAGCAGGTCGTCCAGCCCGGCGGGCAGTCCGGTCAGGCTCTCGCCGACCACGCAGGCCAGCACGTCGGCGTCGGCGAGGGGCCGGGGCAGCGGGGCTGCCCCGGCGAGTTCGTCGGGCGTGAGGCGCCGGACCAGGGCGTGCAGGAGGGAGGGGTTGCCGTCGGCCTCGGTGAGGAGTTCCTCCCGCACGGCGGGGTCGACGCCGCCGGGGAGGAGGTCGGCCAGCAGTGCCTGGGCGGCGGACCGGGACAGCGGGCCGAGGCGCAGGACGGGAAGTCCGGCGAAGTCGGGGTCGGCGGCGCGGTGCCCGGTGACGGAGACGAGCAGGCCGACCCGGCCGGCGGCGTGCAGGCGGCGGGCGGCGAAGCCGAGCGCGGCCCGGGAGGGGGCGTCCCAGAGGTGGGCGTCGTCGACGCAGAGCAGGAGCGGGCCGCCCGCGGCGGCGGCTCCGAGCAGGTCGAGCAGGCCCTCGGGGGTCCTGGGGGTGCGCGGGAGGTCGCCCACGGTGCGGGCGGCGGCGCAGCGCACGGCGTGGACGCCGCTGTAGGGGAGGCGGGATTCGGCGGCGGCCGCGCCGACGCGCAGGACGGGGCCGGCGGTGAAGGAGCGGGCGACGTCCTCGAGCAGGGTGGTGCGCCCGAGGCCGGGCTCGCCGGCCAGGAGGAGGACGGCGCTGCCGTCCTCCAGACGGTTCGTCAGGGTGGCGGCGGCCGCGCGCAGTTCCTCGCCGCGGCCGTGCGTCCGTGGGGGGTTGATGACGGTCGTCTGTCCGGTCATTCCCGCGATGTTACGGAGGAGTAAAGCCCGCCGGAAGCCTCCGGTCCGGGCCCGGTGCGCGGGTGTGTGGCCGTCCACGGGCGGAGGCGGCCGGCTGTGCGGCGGCACACGTCCGGGCTCCCCGGTCTTTCCTGTCTTTCCGGTCTTTCCGGTCTCTCCGGTCTCTCCGGTCTCTCCGGGTGCGAGGGCCGGTGCCCGGGAGGGGGCGCGGGCGGTTCCGGGCACGCCGAACGGCGGCCGCGCGCGGGGCGCGGCCGCCGTCAGGGTCCCCCGGGTCAGAAGGCGCAGGTGTTGCGGTACTCCTCGACGTCGCTGAAGAGACCGGTGCTGGGGCCCGGGCAGAGGAACTGGGAGTAGCGGGTGTCGTCGTCGACCCACCGCTTCAGCCAGGAGATGCTGTACTTCGCGATCGTCGTGTTGGAGGTGTTGGGCGCGAAGTGCGTGGCGCCGTTCAGCTCCAGGTACGCCTTCTCGGTGCTCGACGGGATGCTGGTGTAGAACGGCTCGGAGTGGGTGGTGACCGAGGCGATGCTGTCGTTCTCCGCGCCGAAGATCAGCGTGGGCGTCCGGATCTCGGACCAGGTCTTGTCCAGGTTCCACGGCGTCATCGGGATGATGGCCTTGATGGACGGCCGGTCCTTGGCCGCCTCGAGGGTGCCGCCGCCGCCCATGGAGTGGCCCATCAGGGCGACCCGGTTGGCGTCGATGCGCGTGCGGACGGAGCTGCGCTGCGTCAGGTAGTCGGCCGCCGCCAGCATCTGGTCGCCGCGGGAGGCGGGCTGGTCCGCGGTGGTGATGGTGTCGATGGTGAACACCACGAAGCCCTGGGAGGCGAGGCGCTCGCCGAGCCACGAGATGGACGACTCGTAGGCGGTGAAGCCCGGGGTGATCACCACGGCGCCGAAGGTGCCGTCGCTGGTGGTGGTCGGGTAGTAGACGGTGCCGCCGCCGAACCCTGACACCAGCAGGGACGAGACGGAGGTGCTGGACACCGAGTACGGGCCGCGGAGCGCCTCGATGCTGGAGTTCGTCGGGGCCGGTCCCCGCTCGTACGGGTTGTCCGCCGCGGTGGCGCCCGGGGCGGCGAGGGTGCTGAAGGCGACGGCTGCGGCCACGGAGGCGGACAGGCCGGCGACGCGGCCGAGACGGCGCCGACGGGTGGCCGGCGTGGGGAGAGCGTCGTTGGACGGGCTGCTCTGCGAGTGCTGCACGACGAGTCGTCCTCTCTGACGAGGCAGTCGCCCTCGCGGTCGCGGCACGCGTCGTCCTGACGTGTCCGCGCCGCCGGCGGTGCTGCCGCTGACTGGCAACGCCACTGTCGGGCCGCCCGCCGGACGCGTACATCGGCAAAATCACCGGTGTCGCCGCGCTGCCGTGACGCGGTCGGGGTCGTCGGCGGGCCGGCCGGGGGCGATGAGCAGGGCGGACGCCGTCTGGCTCGTGGGGCCGCGAAGGGGGAGGCTGTACGCGGCGCGCGCCGTGCCGCCCCTCGGAGCGGCGGCGGGCGCGGGCCTGTACGCCGTCGCCGCCGTGTCTGTGAGGAGTCGGAGATGAACTCTGCCGCGCCGTCGCCCGTCGGGGACGCCCGGCCGGCCGTCGCCGACGTCCTGTCGCGCGCCCTCGCGGCCGGGCTGGTCGGCCCGGACCGGCCGGTGGCAGGGTTCCTGGACACCGCGGGGATCCTGCGCTCGGTGGAAGGGCTGCGCACCGCGTTCGCCGGGGTCCCCGACGTGCTGCGTGTCCGCTGGTGCCCGTGCTGCGGCTGCTCGCGGCGGCCGGCATGGGGTGCGAGGTGGCGAGCCCCGGAGAGCTCCGGCTGGCGCTCGCGGCCGGGTTCGAGCCGGAGCGGATCGTGCTGGACTCCCCCGTGAAGACCGGGTCCGAGCTGCGGGAGGCGCTGGAGCTGGGTGTGGCGGTGAACGCGGACAACCTGGCCGAGGTGGAGCGCGTCGCGCGGCTGCGGCGGGCGGACTGCTCGTCGGTGCTGGGCCTGCGGATCAACCCGCAGGTCGGCGGTGGCTCCATCGCGGCCACCAGCACCGCCACCGACCACGCGAAGTTCGGCGTGGCGCTGCGGGACGCGGGGGCCGGGGACCGGATCGTGGAGGCCTTCGCCCGCCACCCCTGGCTGACCCGGCTGCACGTCCACGTCGGTTCCCAGGGCTGCCCGCTGCCGCTGATCGCCGAGGGGGTCGCGGCGGCGCACCGGCTGGCGGCCGTCATCGACGAGCGACTGGGCGAACGCCGGGTCACCGGCCTCGACATCGGCGGCGGACTGCCCGTCAACCACGCCGACGACCGGGTCACCCCGACGCACGCCGAGTACGTGGCCGCGCTCCGCGAGGCGGAGCCTGCGCTGCTGGACGGGCGCTACCGGCTGGTCACCGAGTTCGGACGGTCGCTGCTGGCGAAGAACGGGTTCCTCGCCGCGCGGGTGGAGTACGCCAAGGACGCGGGAGGGCGCCGGGTGGCGCTCACCCACGCGGGCGCCCAGGTCGCGACGCGCACCGTGCTGCTGCCGGACGCCTGGGCGCTGCGGGTCTCGGCCCACGGGCCGGACGGACGGCCGAAGACCTCACCGGCTCTGCGGCAGGACGTCGCAGGCCCGCTCTGCTTCGCCGGGGACGTGGTGGCGCACGACAGGGAGCTGCCCGAACTCGCCGAGGGCGACTGGGTGGTGCTGCACGACGCGGGCGTCTACTGCTTCACCGCCGCGTGGAGCTACAACAGCCTGCCGCGGCCCGCGGTGCACGGGTACCGGGCCGCGGCGGACGGCGGCGGCATCGTCTTCGCGACGGTGCGCTCGGCGCAGACGCTGGACGAGATCGTCCGGGAGTCCGGGCTCGACCACGCGGACGCGCTGCTGCGCGGTCCCGGCGACGCGCCCGTCTGACCGCGCGTCCGCCCGACCGACGCGTCCGCCCGACCGGCCGCTGCGGGCCGAGGCCGTCCCGCTCGCACCGCAGGCCGCAGGCCGGCGCCCCCCGGCCTGGCCCCCCGCGCGAAGGGGGCGGCAGTCCCGGCCCGGCCCGCCGCTCCCGGGCGCACACGTCGGCGCCCGCACCGGAAACCGGTGCGGGCGCCGACGAGTTGCGAGCGGTGCGACCGCTCGGGTCAGGCGTGACGGTGTGTGCGTCGACCGCCGGTGAAGGCACGGTAGATCAGCAGAAGGATCACCGAGCCGATGATGGCGGCGATCCACGTGGAAAGGTCGAAGAAGCCGTCGATCGAGTCGACGCCGAAGATGACCTTGCCCAGCCAGCCACCCAGCAGACCACCGGCCACGCCGATCAGCATGGTGATGATGATGCCGCCGGGGTCGCGCCCCGGGAGCAGCGCCTTGGCGATGGCGCCGGCGATCAGGCCGATCAGGATCCAGGCGATGATGCCCACCATTCCTCCACAGTCATCCAGGTTATCTGTCCTTTCATCGGATGTTCCGTGTGCGCCACGTCAAACCAACTTTTCTCGCCACCCCCTCGGACGGTCACGGAGCGTGAGGAAACCAATCACCGGCCCGGCACGTATAAGTCCCTGGAGGCGGAGCGTCCGACAACCTCGTCACGGGGCCGGGCGGGTCGTGTCCGAGCGAGGAATGTGACGGACCGTCCCAGGGAGAGACCCATGCGCATGTTCGCCCTCGAATACGCCCGTCCGGCGGAGGAGTCCGAGGTCACCACCACCGCGCCCTACAGATACGACCCGCTCCTGCAGCTCAACGTCCTCGACGACGGGCGCATGGCCGCCCACGACCGGGCCCTGCTGAGGGAGTTGGGGGCGACCACCTCGACCGCCGGTTCCAAGACGCACTTCGACGACTGACGCCGCCCCGCGGACGCGAAGCGATGACCGTTCTGATCCTGACATGTACACAGGATGTGACGGCGGACCTGGTGGTCGAACGGCTCGACGCCCGCGGCGTTCCGGTCCTCCGCATGGATCCGGCCGATCTTCCGGGCGCGGTCGCGCTCTCCGGCGAGTTCGGCGAGGGCGGGGAGGGCGGCGAGGGCGGGCTGCGCGGCGCGCTCTCGGTGGGCGGCCGGCAGGTGGGGTTCGGGGACCTGCGGTCGGTCTGGGTCCGCAGGCCGGGGGTTCCGGGCAGCGCCGCCGAGGATGCCTCCGACTGGCTCGTCCAGGAGGCGTCACAGGCGCTGTACGGCATGCTGCGCGGCACCGGAGCGCGGTGGATGAACCCGCCGGAGGCTGCGTACATGGCCCGGCACAAGCCGTGGCAACTGCGGCTGGCCCAGCAGTCCGGCCTCCCGGTGCCCGCCACGCTGATCACCACGGTGCCGCGCGCGGCCCGTGACTTCGCCGCCCGCCACCGGGACCTGGTGGTGAAGCCGGTGTCGGGGACGCACCCGCAGGACCCGCCCCTGGTGGTGCCCACCAGCCGGGTGGCCCCGGACGCCGACTTCGACGCGGTGGCGCTGGGCCCGACGCTGCTGCAGCGCCTGGTCGTCAAACGCGCGGACATACGGCTGACCGCGGTCGGCGACCGGCTGCTGGCCGCCCGGAAGGAGGTCTCGCCCGACGCCGCGCCCGAGGACGTGGACGTCCGCTTCGCCCCGTCCGCCCACGCCTGGCGGGCGGTGGGCGTGCCGGACTCCGTGGCGGCGGGCGTGCGGGGGTATCTCCACGCCGCCCGGCTCGCCTACGGCGCCTTCGACTTCGCCGAGGACGCGGAGGGGACCTGGTGGTTCCTGGAGTGCAACCAGTCCGGGCAGTTCGCCTTCGTCGAACTCGACACCGGGCAGCCCGTCACGGACGCGGTGGCGTGCTGGCTCGCCGGGCCGCGCGAGGAGGGCTGACCCTCGCGCCACGCGGCGCCAGGGCTGACTCCCGTGCCTCAGGCGGTGGACCGCGAGCCGGAGGAGCGGGGCCCGTTGCCTCGGGCGCGGCCGGCGCGCGTCGTCCCCGGCGAGCGGACCGGCAGCGCGGCCGGCTGCCCCACCGTCCCCGCCCCCGCCCCCGCTCCCGCTCCCGCCTGCGCCCGGTCCGGGGCGGGCGGCACGGGCGCGGTGGGCATCAGGTGCGCGATGCGGCTGCCCGCCCGCCGTCCTTCCAGGTGGAGGCGGCCCACGTTGACCCGGTCGCCGGCGAGCAGCGTGAGCACCGCCGCCGGGCCCGCGGCGTAGGTGGCGACGTAACCGGCGGAGCCGCGCACCAGGAGTTCCCGGAAGTCCCCGCGCCGCGCGGCGTCGGTGAGCCGGGCTCCGACCCCCAGGGCGGCCGCGGTGAGCGCGGCGAGCCCTTCGGGTTCGGTGCCCGGCGGGGTCTCGTGGGCCAGCACCAGTCCGTCGGCGCTGGCCAGCAGCGCCCCGGTCAGTTCCGGGACACGGGAGCGCAGCCCGCGCAGTTCCTCCCTGATCTCGGCCTCGTCGATCCCTGCCGCGCCGGTCATCGGCCCGCTCCCTTCGCCTCGCCCGTCAAGCTCTTCGTCACTCACCGCGGCTCCCGGGCCGGCTCCCGCACCCGCCACGGGGGTGGGGCCGCCGCCGGTGCGGCGCCGTCCCGGCCGCCTCATCCGAGCACCAGCCGCTCCACGACCTCCGCCAGCCGGATCCGGGCCATCGCGAGGTTGCCCTCGGTCCGGTCGAGCCACAGGTGCAGGCAGACACTGCCGTCGAAGGCGGTGGGCACGAAGCGCAGCACGTGGTAGGCCGAGGCGGTGGTCACGATCACGTCCTCGACCGGCGGCTCGTGTCCGGTCCGGCCCGACGTCCGCCGTCCCGGCCCCGCGTCGGTGAGGGCGTCCGCCGGGGCGAAGACCCGGTGCTCGGCGCTGACGCGGGCGACCTCGGCGATCTCGGCGGCCGCGGTCTCCGGGTCCTTGCCCGGTGCCTCGCCGACCGCCCCCAGGGAGAGCCCGCTGATCCAGTCGACCAGTGCGGCGCCCCGTGCCCCGGGCAGCCGTACCGCCTCCTGCAGGCTCTCGTCGATTCCGGGCACGCCGCATCCCCTCCCCCACTGCTCGCCTGTCCGCGCATCAGACCAGAGCCCCAGAGACTACGGAATGTGCCGCCCCCGGTTCGGGCCTTTGGCATTTTCCTTTGGAACATGCACGTATGTGGATCGCTTCGGCTTCGGAATCGATCGGGCCCCGGGCGGCGCGTCCGGGTGGCGGCCCGTGACGGGGGGTGTCAGGCGACCGGGGCTGGATACGCGGGTCCCATGACTGACCCGACAGACGCGATGGACGGCAACTCCGGCGGCCAGGACTTCGGTGACGAGGTCTACCAGCCCCAGGACGGCGCGGAGGGGCGCGAGGACGACGGGATCCTGGACCCGGAGGACACCCTCAACGAGCGGGAGAGCGAGCCCTACGACGAGGGTTACTCGCCCCCCGAGCGGCCGCTGGGGGTGGAACAGCACGGCACCACGGCCCGGGAGCAGCGCGAGGGCGAGAGCCTGGACGAGCGGCTGGCCGAGGAGCGGCCCGACCCGGCGGCCGAGGCGGCCACCGAGGGGGACGGGGTGGGTGACCTGCCGGGCGGCGAGGGCGAGCCCCTCGACGACCAGGTGGGCGACGAACGCGCCGGACGCCTGGTCGCCCCGGACGAGGGCGCCCGTGAGGACGCCGAGAAGGACATGCTCGCCGAGGACGTGGGCATCAGCGGCGGCGCCGCCTCCGCCGAGGAGGCCGCGGTGCACCGCGTACCGGAGGAGGACGAGCAGTCGCTATGACGACGCCCCAGACGCCCGGTACGTCCGGAGCACCCGGGACACCCGGGACGCCGCACAGCCCCGGGACACCAAGGACGCCCCCGACACCCGGTGCCCCCGCCTCCCGCACGACGCTCACCGTCAACGGCCGGGAGCACACGCTGACCGTCGACAACCGGCGGGTCCTGCTGGACCTGCTGCGGGAGGACCTGGACCTGGTCGGCGCCAAGAAGGGCTGCGACCACGGCCAGTGCGGGGCGTGCACGGTGCTGGTCGACGGGCGGCGGGTGAACAGCTGCCTGCTGCTCGCCGTCGCCCTCGACGGCAGCGAGGTCACCACCGTGGAGGGCCTGGCCGACCAGGACGGCGAGCTGCACCCGCTGCAGCGGGCGTTTGTGGACCGGGACGCCTTCCAGTGCGGCTACTGCACGCCCGGCCAGCTCTGCTCGGCGGTGGGCGCGCTGGCCGAGGCGGCGCAGGGGCACCCGTCGGCGGTCACCGGTCCCGGCACCGAGGCCGGCGAGCCGGTGCCGCTGGGCGCGGCGGAGATCCGGGAGCGGATGAGCGGCAACCTGTGCCGCTGCGGCGCCTATCCGCGCATCGTCGAGGCCGTGGAGGACGTGATCCCATGAGGACCTTCGAGTACGTCCGCGCCCGCACGGTCGAGGAGGCCACCGCCGCGCACGCCGCCGCACCGGACGCCCGCTACCTGGGCGGGGGCACCAACCTGGTGGACCTGATGAAGCTGGGCGTGGAGCGCCCGGCGACGGTGGTGGACGTCTCGCGGCTCCCGCTGGACACGGTGGAGGAGCTGCCGGACGGGTCGCTGCGCGTCGGCGCCACCGTCCGCAACAGCGACCTGGCCGCCCATCCGCTGGTCCGGGAGGGCTGGCCGGCGCTGTCCCAGGCGCTGCTCGCGGGCGCCTCGGGGCAGTTGCGCAACGCGGCCACCACCGGCGGCAACCTGCTCCAGCGGACCCGGTGCCCCTACTTCCAGGACCTGTCCAAGCCGTGCAACAAGCGGGAGCCCGGCAGCGGCTGCGGGGCGCGCGAGGGCATGCACCGCGACCACGCGGTCCTGGGCCACTCCGCCCGGTGCGTCGCCACCCATCCGTCGGACATGGCGGTGGCGCTGGCCGCCCTGGACGCGCGCGTGGAACTGGACGGCCCGGACGGCGCGCGCGAGGTGGCCGCCGACGCGTTCCACCGGCTGCCCGGCGACCGCCCGGACCTGGACACCGTGGTCCGCCCCGGCGAGCTGGTCACCTCCGTGGTGCTGCCCGCCGCGACCCGGGGGCTGCCGTCCGCGTACCGGAAGGTCCGCGACCGCGCCTCGTACGCCTTCGCGCTGGCCTCCGCGGCGGTCGTCCTGAAGGTCGAGGGCGGCGTCGTCGCGCGGGTGGGGATCGCCCTGGGCGGCGTGGCGCACCGGCCGTGGCGGGCACGCCGGGCCGAGGAGGCGCTCACCGGCGCCGCCCCCACCGGCGCCGCCTTCGAGCACGCGCTGGAGCGGGAGCTGTCGGCGGCCGAACCGCTGCGGGACAACGGGTACAAGGTGCCGCTGGCCCGTTCCCTCACCGTCGACGTCCTGACCCGTCTCGCCGCCCGGTCCGCCGGGTGACCGGGGCGCACCGCACCGGCGGCCCGCAGAACCACCTCACGGAGGAATCCCATGGCTGACGCCCCCGCCGCGCTCGGCGCCCCCGTCGTCCGGCGGGAGGGCCGCGACAAGGTCACCGGCCGGGCCCGCTACGCCGTCGAGCACCGCCTGCCCGGCCTGGCGCACGCCTGGCCGGTTCCCGCCCGGGTGGCTTCCGGGCGGGTGCTGGGCGTCGACGACTCGGCGGCGCTGGCGACGCCGGGCGTGCTGGCGGTCCTCACCCACGAGAACGCGCCCCGCCTCGCCGAACCCGACGACCCGACCCTGGCGGTCCTCCAGGACCCCCACGTCCCGCACCGGGGCTGGGTGGTCGCGCTGGTGGTCGCCGAGACGCTCGAGGCCGCCCGTGAGGGCGCCGCGGCCGTGCGGGTCGAGTACCTGGCGCAGGACCACGACGTGCTGCTGACGCCGGACCGCCCCGACGCGTACGTGCCGGAGAAGGCCAACGGAGGTCACCCGGCGCTGCGGGAGCACGGCGATCCGGACGGCGCGTTCGCGGCCGCGCCGGTCCGCGTGGACACCGCCTACCGGGTGCCGCCGCTGCACAACCATCCGATGGAGCCGCACGCCTCCACCGCCCGCTGGACGGAGGGTCGGTTGGAGGCCTGGTGCTCCAGCCAGGGCACCACCGCGGTCCGCCGGACGCTCGCGGCGGTGTTCCGGGTGCCGGAGACGGCCGTCACCGTGCGCGCCGAGCACGTCGGCGGGGGCTTCGGCTCCAAGGGGACGCCCCGCCCGGACGTGGTGCTGGCCTCGATGGCGGCGCTGCACACCGGGCGGCCGGTCGCGCTGGCGTTCGCCCGCCGGGACCTCCCCGCCCTGGTGGGCCACCGTGCGCCGACCCTGCACCGGGTGCGGCTGGGGGCCGGGCCGGACGGGGTGATCCGCTCGCTGACGCACGAGGTGACCACGTACAGCTCGCGGATCAAGGAGTTCGTGGAGCAGGCCGCCGTGCCGGGCCGGACGATGTACACCTCCCCGCACAGCCGGACCGTCCACCGGGTGGCGCGGCTGGACGTGCCGACGCCGTCGTGGATGCGCGCGCCCGGGGAGACGCCGGGCATGTACGCCCTGGAGTCGGCGATGGACGAGCTGGCCGGGCAGCTGGGCATGGACCCGGTGGAGCTGCGGGTGGTCAACGACTGCCGTGTCGAGCCCGACAGCGGCAAGCCGTTCAGCAGCCGCCACCTGGTGGAGTGCCTGCGGGAGGGGGCGCGCCGCTTCGGCTGGGCGGGGCGGGACCCGCGTCCCGGGGTGCGCCGCGCCGGCCAGGTGCTCACCGGCACGGGCGTCGCGTCGGCGACCTACCCGGTGCTGGTCTCCCCCAGCACCGCCACCGCGCGGGCGCTGCCGGACGGGACGTTCCTGGTGCGGGTGAACGCCACCGACATCGGCACCGGCGCGCGCACCGTGCTGGGCCAGGTGGCCGCCGAGGCACTGGGCGCCGCGGGCGACCGGGTGCGGATCGAGATCGGCGACAGCGACCTGCCCGCGGCGCCCCTCGCGGGCGGTTCCTCCGGGACGGCGTCCTGGGGGTGGGCGGTGCACGAGGCCTGCACCCGGCTCGCCCGCAGGCTGGCCGTGTACCGGGGTGCGCTCCCGCAGGACGGGCTGGAGGAGCACGCGGACACCGCCGGCACCGCCGACGCGGAGAGCGACTACGCCCGTCACGCCTTCGGCGCGCACTTCGCCGAGGTCGGCGTCGACACCGTCACCGGCGAGGTCCGGGTGAACCGGCTGCTCGGCGTGTACGCCGCGGGGCGCATCCTCAATCCGCGGACCGCCCGCTCGCAGTTCGTCGGCGGGATGGTGATGGGGCTGGGGATGGCCCTCACCGAGGGTTCCGCCCTGGACCCGGCCTTCGGCGACTTCGCCGAGCGGGACCTGGCGGCCTACCACGTGCCGGTCAACGCCGACGTGCCGTCGGTCGAGGCGCACTGGATCGAGGAGGACGACCCGCACCTCAACCCGGTCGGCGGCAAGGGCATCGGCGAGATCGGCATCGTGGGAACGGCCGCCGCCGTCGGCAACGCGTTCCACCACGCGGTGGGCGTCCGCCTGCGGGAGCTGCCGCTGACCCCGGACCGGGTCCTGGAGGCGCTGGGCGGCCGGGTGGGGTGAGCTCGGCCACGCCGGGGGCCGTACGGGCCGCCGGTCGGGGAAGCTGGAGAGGGAGGGCGTCGCACCCGCGGCGCCCTCCTCGCTCTGGAGGTGTGCGGTGGACGAGCGGACGACGCTGGTGCTGATCGTGGTCGCGGCCGTGGTCGCGGTGGTGCTGCTGGCCGTCGCGGTGCGGCTGCTGGTGCGGCTGGTGCGGACCCGCCGCGCGCTGCGGCGGGCCGGGCTGCCGACCGGGCCGCGGTGGGTGTTCTGGGGCGCGGTCGCCTACCTGGTGCTCCCGGCCGACCTGGTCCCCGACCCGGTGTACCTGGACGACGTCGGCGCCCTGCTGCTCGCCCTGCGGACCGTGGGGGCGGCGCTGCCGAGGAAGGGGAAGGGCGGCGCGGGCGCCCCCGCCGGCCCGGCCCTCCCCGGTCCCGCCCCCGCGCGCCAGGAGGACTGACGTCCCGCGCGACCCCACGCGCCGCCCACCACGTCGGACGAACGCCACGTCGCCCCCCGCGGAGAACCGCGGGGGGCGACGTGGGGTTCCGGCGGGCCGGGTCAGCGGGTGACCACGAACCGCTCGTCGGGGACGCAGTGGGTCATGGTGAGGCCCTCCACGTTCCGCGGCGGGTTGTTGCCGAGGTTGCTCAGCCGCTTCCGGTCCTCGTCGGTGAGGTCCTGGCTCTCCAGCGGCTCGAGGTGCGCGACGTCCTGCGCGCCGATGCCGAGGCCCTCGCCGACCCGCTTGCCGAGGTCGTTCTCGACCAGGAAGAAGTGCCAGACCATGCGCTCCTGGATGGGACGGTCGCACTGCGAGAGCAGGTCGATCATGTTCTTGACCAGGTCGTCCTGCTCCCACTGCTCCATCAGGCAGTAGCGCTGACCGGCCTGGAGGTAGTCGTTGGTGCGCGGGATGCGCTTGCGGGTGAGGCGCCCGCTGATCTCCGGCCCCTGCTCGTCGTGGGTCGGGTAGTGGGCCTCGCGCAGCCCGCCGAGGATGGAGGGCTCGTAGTTGACGAGCGGATTGCCGCCCCCGCCGTCGACGTGGTACGTCATCTGGCCGTCGCGCTGGTTGGTGCGGACCAGACCGTGGTCGGGCTGGTTGACGGGGAGCTGGAGGTAGTTCGGGCCCACCCGGTAGCGCTGGGTGTCGCTGTAGGAGAAGGTGCGGCCGACCAGCATCTTGTCGTCGGAGAAGTCCAGGCCGTCGACGAGGACGCCGGTGCCGAAGGCGATCTGCTCCGACTCCGCGAAGAAGTCCTCCGGACAGCGGTCGAGGACCATGCGGCCGACCGCCTTGGGCGGGAACTCCTGCTCGGGCCAGGTCTTGGTGTCGTCCAGCGGGTCGAAGTCCAGCTCCGGGTGCTCGTGGTCGTCCATCATCTGGACGAGGAGCTCCCACTCCGGGTAGTCGCCCCGCTCGATCGAGCCGTAGAGGTCCGCCGTGGCGTGACCGGTGTCCTGGGCCTGCAGGTTGGCGGCGTCCTCCTCGGTCATGCTCTTGACGCCCTGCTTGGGCATCCAGTGGTACTTGACCAGCTTGGTCTCGCCCTGCTGGTTGACCCACTTGTACGTGTTGACGCCGAAGCCCTGCTGGTGCCGGTAGTCGGCCGGGATGCCGCGCGGGCTGAACAGGTTCACCAGCATGTGCATCGACTCGGGGGTCTGCGACATGAAGTCGAAGATCCGGCGCGGCTGTTGCACGAAGGTGACCGGGTCCGGCTTGAGGGCGTGGATGACGTCGGGGAACTTGATGGCGTCACGGATGAAGAAGACGCCCAGGTTGTTGCCCACGAGGTCCCAGTTGCCGTCCTCGGTGTAGAACTTCACCGCGAAGCCGCGGGGGTCGCGGCTGCACTCGGAGGAGTCGCGGCCGCCGATCACGGTGGAGAAGCGGCAGGCGACGCGGGTCCGCTTGCCGCGCTCCTGGAAGAGCTTGGCGCGGGTGTACTGCGCGATGGGCTCGTCCCCCCAGGCGCCGTACGCCTCGAAGTACCCGAAGGCGGTGGCCCCGCGGGCGTGGACCACGCGCTCAGGGATGCGCTCGCGGTCGAAGTGGCTGATCTTCTCGAGGAACTGGTAGTTCTCCAGCGTGGCCGGTCCCCGCGCGCCCACGGTGCGCTGGTTCTGGTTGTCGTAGACGAAATGGCCCTGCCGGTTGGTGAGGATCTCCCTGTCGTCACCCTGCGCGGGGCCCTTGCTGGATACGTCCGTCATGCGGGGGGTGCTCCTTCGGCTGATCGCCGCGCTCACGCACCGTACGCGGGCACGCGACACGCTGTTGTAGGGCTTTTACGGTTTTAGCACCCTTTGCCCTGTGTGGCGATCGGTACGCGAGGGAGCCGTGGGACTCCAGGAGATCTCCTCCGGAACCCTGTACCCCCTTCACCGGAACGCAGCGCGCGGGCCGGCCCCGGATCGACCCCCTCCCCCGCGACCGTTTCGCAGGCATAGGTCATGTTTTCTTCGGGTACGCGGGTGCCAATCGGCGAGCCGAGGGAGAGACCCATGTCGACTGCACAGCCCGACGAGTCCCGCGCCTCCTCCGAGGGGGTCACCCCGGACGGGAAGCTGCACGCCCGTCCCGACACCGAGGTGACCCCCGAGGACCTGGTCCTGGCGACGGGGCGCGACGTCACGCCCGACACCCTGAAGTGGGCCGAGCGCAAGCTGGCCGCCGAAGGACCCGCGGCGCTCGACAAACTGCTGCCCTAGCTCGGCGGGGCGAGCGCGCTCCCCGCGACACCGAACCCCGGTACGGCCCCAACCGTCCCGGGGTTCGGTGTGTGTCCCCCGCGCCTCCGCAGCTGGGCCGTTGCCTTGACGTCGGCGTCAAGCCGTACGGTCGGCGCATGCGAATCGGCGAGCTGGCCGCCCGGGCCGGGACCACCACCCGGACCCTGCGGTACTACGAGTCGCGCGGGCTGCTGCCGGCGCGGCGGGACGGCAACGGACACCGCACCTACGACGAGCGCGATCTCGCACAGGTACGGCAGATCCGCACCCTCCAGGACTTCGGTTTCGGACTGGAGGAGACGCGGCCGTTCCTGGAGTGCCTGCGCGCGGGCCACGCGGAGGGGGATTCCTGCCCGGCGTCCCGGCTGGTGTACCGGCGCAAGCTGGACGAGCTCGACGCCATGATCGAGCAGCTGGGGGCGGTGCGGGAGAAGGTGGCCCGGCAGCTCGCCCGAGCCGAGCGGGCCGGTGACCGGCTGGCCGCCGAGGCGCTGGTTCCGGGCGGCCCGGAACCCGTCTGCGAACTGGGAGGACGAGGATGAGCAGGGCGAAGGGCGTGGCCGAGGTGACGGACGCGGATTTCGCGGCGGAGGTCCTCGGCGCCGCGCTGCCGGTGCTGGTGGAGTTCACCGCGGACTGGTGTCCGCCGTGCCGGCAGATGGCCCCGGTGCTGACCGCGCTCGCCGCGGAGGAAGGGGAGCGCCTGAAGGTGGTGCGGCTCGACGTCGACACCAGCCCGGAGACGACCAACCGGTACGGCGTGCTCTCCATGCCGACGTTCCTGCTGTTCCGCGGGGGCGAGCCGCTGCGTTCGCTGCGGGGCGCGATGCCCAAGCGGCGGCTGCTCGAGGCGGTGGACGAGGCCCTGTAGGTCCGGGACCGGCGCAAATGCGGGTGACGTGCGGCGGGGCGGCCGTGAGAATGGGGCCGCGGGGGGTCCGCGTGATCATCAGGAGGGAGCCGCCATGAGCACGGTCGAGAACGTCCTGCTGTCCGGGATCGTGGGCTCCACGGCGTACGGCCTCGCCCACGCCGGGTCGGACGTGGACCGGCTCGGCCTCTTCGCCGCACCCACCGTGGAGCTGCACGGTCTGCGGCGGCCGAAGGAGTCCCACGTCACCACCGCGCCGGACCGGACGCTGCACGAGGCGGCCAAGTGGTGCCGCCTGGCCCTGTCCTGCAACCCCACCGCGACGGAACTGGTCTGGCTGCCGGACGAGTTGTACGAGGTCCGCACCCCGCTCGGCGACGAGCTCATGGCCGTCCGCACCTCGTTCCTCAGCGCCGGGAGGGTGCGGGACGCGTATCTCGGTTACGCCGTCCAGCAGTTCAGGCGCCTGCAGGGCCGGGGCGAGGGCGAGGACGCGCCCGGGCGGCGCGCGCGGACCGCGAAGCACGCCCGCCACCTCAAGCGGCTGTGCGCGCAGGGGCTGGAGCTCTACACCACCGGACGGCTCACCCTCCGGGTCGACGACCCGCAGGAGTTCCACGACTTCGGCGAGCGGGTCGCCGCGGACCCCACCGCCGCGCAGCCCCTGCTGGACCGCTACCGGGCCGCCTTCGAGGAGGCGCGCACCGCCCTTCCCGACGCCCCGGACGAGGGCCCGGCGGAGGCCTGGCTGCACCGGGTCCGCGCCCACTTCTTCACCCCCTGCCCCGACGGGACGGGCCCGCGGGGCCGGTCCGCCGGTCAGCAGTTCTGGTAGATCGTCACCGCGTCGATCCGGGTGCCGAACTTCCCGCCCCACTTGTAGGCGTTGGAGTAGTCCCCCATCGCGACCCGGCGCATCTCGTGGGGGTTCCAGTCGATGAAGCAGCCGGGGGCGTTGGCGTAGAAGGAGCCGACGTTGTCGTGGAGGTAGGGCGGCAGGTCCCGGTAGCCGCTGCCGGGGGTCCAGCGCCAGGGGGTGCCCTCGAAGTCGTTGTCCTGCCAGAAGCAGATCTCGTTGGGGCCGCACTGGGCGGCCGCGCGCTCGAGCGCGGAGGCGCCGCCGGGTGCGGCCGTGGCCGCGGGGGCCCCTCCGAGCAGAGCGGTGAGTGCGAGGGCGAGTCCGAGTCCGAGTCCGGTTCGCCTGGTGATCGACGGACGACGCATGCCGCCTCCATGAGTGAGAAGTCGGATTCCGCTTCCCACCGTGCCCGAGCCGGCGGCACGCCACGTCGGTTCCGCCGCGATGCCACTCCTGCGGGGCATGCCGGGGTGACGTGTCGTTGACCCGGCGTGACGCAGGTGACGGCCGGTGTCCGCTCCGGCGGGGACGGCGCTTGACCTCGAGCGGAGTCGAGGTCGCAGGGTGGGCACATGACCTCTTCCGCGCACGACACGCATCGCCTGCCCGCCGACCCCGACGCCGCGACGGCCGCACTGCGCGCCCTGGTCGCGACCGTGGAGCGGGTGCAGCGCGACCAACTGGTCGACGAGTTCGTCGCCCTCTTCCGGGCCGACGCCGTGTGGACCACCAGCGGCGGGGGCACACCGCTGTACGTCGCCGCCAAGGAGGACGGGCGGTGGCTGCCGGCGGCCTGCCAGAACACCACCGCCCCCGACGGGGAGGGCTGAGCCCCTCCCCCGATCACTTCTCCGCCTCCGCCTCCTCCTCGCGCCCGGTCCGCGCGGCCAGGCGCTCGTACCGCTGCCGGGCTGCCTGCTGGGTGCCCAGCCCGAGGCCGAAGGCGATCTCCTGCCAGGTCATGCCCCGCCCGCGGGCCATCTGCAGCAGGCCGGTCTCGAGTTCGTCCAACTCGCCGCGCACCAGCGGCAGAAGGGTCAGGGCCGCGGTGATGTCGGCCTGGTCGACCTCCGGTTCGCCGTCCTCCGGGCGGGCGGCCCCGCTGAGCAGGAACGCCACCAGCCGCACCGCCTCGTGCGGCCCCGGCACGGCCGGATTGCTCTGGCGACGGCGTTGCTCGTCGGTCGCCGCGTGACGCTCGGCGATCCGGAACAGGGCGGCGGGCGCCCTCCTGGCCCGCGCCTCCTCGGGGTCCGGCGGCTGGAACGGGTCGGCGGGCGCGGGGTGCTGTTCTGGTGTCCTGGCCATGGGAACACCTTCGGGCGTACACATCAGCTTGTCAACCATTTATGATGAACGAATCGTTCACACGGGGTCGTGTCACGCCGCGACAGCGGCCTGCTACAGCGCCGAACCCGGTTACTTGCGCCTCCTCGACGCCGCTACCGCGGCCCACACCAGTCCCAGGACGAGGAGGCCGATCACGACCCACATCGGGGCTCCGCCCAGGGCCTTGTATGCCAGTACCGTCCCGTTGCCGGTCTGTCCCATCACAGTCACTCCGCTCCTTCGGTGCTGCTCGGCTGCGCCTGCTGACTGCTCGCCGCCGGAGCCGCCCCGTTGCCGGCCCACCCCTGAGGGGCACGCGGGTCGGCCTCTGCTTGGATCTCCACATGACGGACTGGTCTCAGCTTCACCACGCGTACGGGACCGCGGAGGACATTCCCGGCCTGCTCGACGCCGTCGGCCCGGATCCACAGGATCCGGTCTGGAACTCCCTGGCCTCTCGCCTGTATCACCAGGGCGGCGTCGGCTCGGCCAGTTACGCCGCCCTGCCGATCCTGGCGCAGAAGGCCCGGCAGTGGTCGATCACCGACCGGCGCATGCCGCTCTTCCTGGCCGGCCAGATCGTGGCCGCCCGCGACATCTACGACGAGGTCACAAGCCCCTTCGTCGCCCATTCCTCCGTCATCGCCGAACTGCTGGCACTGACGGAGGAAGCACTGGGCGATCCTGCCCTCGCCGACGACTCCGTGAACTACGTCCAACTCCTGTCGACGTCGCTCAGCTTCGAGGGGGTGGAAGGCTGGGGTGAGCACCTCGACCAGGTGTGCGGCGAGGAGTACGAGGTCTCCTGCCCGGACTGCTTCTCGGAGAACTTCATCGTCTTCGGCGAGAACGGCCACTACTCCACCGCTGACGACATGTACTTCAAGCGGCCGCCGGCCCACACCGTCCCACTCCAGCCGCAGGACCCGGCGACCGCCGAGGGGCTGCTGCCCAAACTGCACGCCCGGGTCCTGGCCGACGGACACCCCGAGATCGCAGCCAGACTTCCGTACGTCTTCGGCCACGCCCACTGCGCCCACTGCGGTGAGTTCTTCAGCGTCCCGGACGCCATTCTCGCCATGCCATGATCCGGCCTCATGGCGGCCGGACCGCCCCTGCCCTCCCCGGAGCCCGACGTTTACCGCGCGTCGCCGCCCGCGCAGGGGTCGACACGCAGCTCGACGCCGTCCGCGCGCCAGGCCCTCGTGTGGCCTCCGGCCGGAGCGAACGAGGAACCTCATCGTCCCCGCGGCGCCGTTCACCGCGGGTCGCCGGGGATGTCGCGTCGCCACGCGCCGTCCGGGTCCAGGGCGGCCGCGCGGTCGAAGTCCTGGCGTGCGGCGTCGGTGCGGCCGGCGAGGGTGCGGGCGCGGCCTCGGCCGACGAGGGCCCACAGGTCGTCGGGGTCGAGGGCGAGCGCCGCGGTGAAGTCTGCCTCCGCCTGCTCGTAGCGGGTGGCGTGCAGGTGGGCGAGGCCGCGTTCCACCAGGGCCCAGCGGTAGTCGGGGACCAGGGCGAGCGCCGCGGTGAGGTCGGCGACGGCCTCGTCGAGGGCCCCGGACAGCCGGTGCGTCTTGCCACGTTCGGCCAGTGCCCAGGCGTAGTCCGGCCGCAGCGCCAGCGCCGCGGTCAGGTCGGCGACGGCCTGCGGACGGCGGCCGGCCTCACGATGGGTCCGCCCGCGGGAGCCGAGGGCCCAGGCGTAGCCGGGGTCGAGGGCGAGGGCCGCGGTGAAATCGGCGATCGCCTCGTCGAGCCGCCCGGCCTGCCGGTGGACCTGGCCGCGGGAGCCGAGGGCCCGGGTGTGCCCGGGGTCGAGGGCCAGCGTGGCGGTGAGGTCCGCCAGGGCCTCGTCCCACCTCCCGGCCCGGCGGTGCGCCTCGCCCCGCTGGGCGAGCGCCCTCGCGTCGGTGGGGTCGAGGCGGACGGCGGCGGTGAGGTCGTCGACGGCCTCCTCCTCGCGGCCTGCCCGCAGGTGCGCGCGGCCGCGGTGGAAGCGGGCGGCGGCGCTGTCCGGGTCGAGCGCGACGGCCCGGTCGAACTCGGCGGCGGCGGCCTCCTCCTGACCGGACACCTCCAGGTGCCGGCCGCGCACCACATGGGCGTGGGCACGGGCCGCGGGACCGAGCGTCCGGCGGGTGAGCAGCACCCCCAGCGCGGCGACGACCACGTCCCCCTCCGCCTCCGTGGCTGCACGGAGGCGGCCGGCCTGCTCCCGCAGGAAGTCGTCGTCGGTGTCCTCGGCGGCCTGGCCGAAGGCGTCGGCCCACTGCCGCAGGATCTCCGGTCCGGCCTCCGCCGCCTGCACGGCCTCCTCCAGCACACCGGTCGCACCGCCGCCGGGGTGGGCGCAGAGCCGGTGGTACGTCTCGTCGATCCGGTGCCGCCACCACCGGGCGTCCTGCGGGCGCCGTCCTGCGGGCAGGTTCTCCTCGAGGCCGGCCCGCCAGGCGGCGTGCGCCTCGGCCAGCCGCAGGTGGACGGCGGTCCAGCCCTGCGGGGAGCGCGCCCGCTCACGCCGGACCATGCCCGCGCGGACGACGGCGTGGTACTTCTTGTACGCGCCGCTACCGCTGACGAAGGGCTGCCCGCAGAGCCAGCTCCACAGGTGACGCGCCTCCTCGGGTACCGCCGCCGCGAACACGTCCTCGTTGAGCCGGGGCGCGAGCGCGCAGGTCAGGACCACCTCGCGGCAGAGCGGATCGGCGATCCACCGCACGAACCGTTCGACGGCGGCCTCCGCCGCGTCCCCGTCCGGGTCGACGGCGTCGGCGCCCTGGGGCCGGGCCAGGGCGAGGAGGTCGGCGAGGAGCGGCAGGCCCATGGACAAACGCCCCACCGCCTCCACGGTCCCCGGCTCGGTGACTCCGCGCCGGGCCAGCAGCTCACGGGTCTCCTGTTCGGTGAACGCCTCCAGCGGGACGTCCTGCCCCTCGGCCTTGAGCCCCGCCCACTCCGGCTCCGAGAGGTCGTTCCGCCCCGCCAGCACCACGACGACGTTGACGGGCAGCGGCCCGTACCCGTCGCTCAGCAACGTCCGCAGCCACACGTCGAGATGGCGACCGGTCTCCTCCCACGTGTCCAGGAAGAGCACCACCCACGGGTACTTCTCGCACAGCTCGCCGAGCGCCGCGACGAACTCCTGGCCCACCGGGCCGAGTTCGGGCGTACGCACGCGTTGCTGACGGTTGCGGACGCGGTCCTGGATCCGGTCCACGCCCTCGGCGACCGTGTCCGGGTCGACCATCGCCGAGAGCAACGGGCCGCCGGGAACCACTCCGGACACTCCGCCGAGCACGATGCGGGAGATCGCCCGGGTCGTCGGCGAGGGCCCGTCGTCGGCCGCGCCGTCGAGGTCGACCGGTTCCGCGGCGGCCTCCTGCGCCCTGCGGTACTGCTCGACCGCCTTGTCGAACCCCTTCAACGGCCCGGCCTGATCGGCCAGTTGCCGCGCCAGGGCGACCATCCCCGACAGCGCCCCGTGCACGTCGTTCTCGTCGACGGCGGCGGTGAGCGCGCCCGCCTGCCGGGCGGCCTCACGCCACTGGCGCAGCAGGCTCGACTTGCCGACCCCGGCCACGCCCCGCACGTGGAACAGGAAGCTCGCCGGGTCCGTCCGCGAGAGCGGGTCCTTGGTCAGGTTCCGGGCGAACGACGCCACCTCGTCGCGTCGCCCCACGAACCGGTCCAGCGAGCGCATGGCGAGCAACTCGCCGCGGGACGGCCGCCGTTGCGGTCTCGGCATGGATGTCCTCCCTCGATCGGCCGTTGGGTACGACGCCCGCGGCGCCTCTCCGGTTGCCCCGGAGGAGGAGCCCCGCGGCGGAACCTCACCCGGCCGCCGGGGAAAAGGCGTGGCACCGCTCCGGAGCCGGTCCTGTCGTGGCGCGGTGACCACGCGAATGATCATTCTCAACGGCGGTTCCGGCGCGGGGAAGTCCGGCATCGTCCGGTGCCTGCAGGCGGTGCTGCCCGACCCGTGGCTGACCTTCGGCTGCGACTCGTTCGTCGACGCGCTGCCCGCGAGGATGCAGTCGTCGGAGGGCGGCATCGTGCTCGGCGCGGACGGCGAGGTCACGATCGGCGAGGAGTTCAGGACCCTGGAGGCCGCCTGGACCGAGGGCGTCGTGGCGATGGTCCGCGCGGGCGCCCGGGTGATCGTCGACGACGTCTTCCTGGGCGGGCCGGACTCCCAGCGGCGGTGGCGGAAGGCCCTGGGCGGCCTGGACGCGCTGTGGGTGGGCGTCCGTTGCGACAGCGCGGTCGCCGCGGGGCGGGAGATCGCCCGCGGGGACCGGGTTCCGGGCATGGCGGCGGCGCAGGCGGAGCCGGTGCACCGCGGCGTCCACTACGACCTCGAGGTGGACACCACCCGTACCGAGTCCCTGGAGTGCGCCCGCGTCATCGCGGCCCACGTGCGCCGGCCCCGTCCCGTGGCCGACGCCCACCGGTGACGGGCACGGTCCGGGCGCCGGCGTGCCCCGGTCGGCCCACGGAGGCGTGACCGATGGCCGCGATGATCGTTCCACCCGGCATGCGATCACTCACACACATGCGACGCTCCGGACTTGCCCTGCTCTGCGGTCTCGCCCTGATGACCGGCCTCTCCTCGGCGGCGGCCGCCGCCCCCGAAGCCGCGCCCGTCGCCGCGGCCGCCGCGAAGGGGCAGTTCCACTGGATCGGCGCCAAGGGCAAGCCCTACTTCGTGGAGAACCCGCCCAACGGCAGGTGCCTGTCCATGGCCGAGAAGGGCCGCGCCCCGCAGAACCGGACGTCCTCCGCGGCGACCGTCTACACGGGCAAGAAGTGCAACGGCACGGCCAAGCGCCTGGCTCCCGGCCAGCGGGCCCCGAAGGGCGTCGCCTTCGCCAGCGTGCGCTTCGGGAAGTGACCGTCCCACCCGGGAAGTGACCGTCCGGCCCGTCCCGGTGGCCCGACGCCCGGCCCGGCGTCCGGGTCGGCGGCCCGCTCAGCCCAGGCCGCGGTGTGCGGCCCAGAGCGCCGAGGCCCGGGTGGCCGCCGCCTCGATCAGCGCGGTGAGCTCGGGGCGATCGGCCGAGACGGGGAACGACACGTAGGCGCCCCGGCCGCCCGCCGTCGGACGGCCGTACGCCTTGGCGGCGAGGGTGCCGTCCGGCAGGAGACGGACGTTCAGCGTGGACAGGGTGAACTCCTGGTCCCGCCGGACGTCCGTCCACCGCAGCGCCTCCGGCACCGTCACGTTGACGGCCAGGGCGCTGACGTCGAGGGAGGCCAGGGCTGCGCGGACCTCGGGGTCGTCGGGGGAATGCCGGTGGTTCATGCGTCCACCCTCTCCTGGCCGGCGAAAGCACGGAAGGTCTCCTCGAACGCTCCGCGCGTCGCGGCGTCACGGGTGCGGTCGAGGACGCCGAAAACGACGTCCGCGAACCGTCCCTCGAACCGCCCGCCGGGCGCGAGCGGCGCGCGGAAGGCCTCGGCGACCTGGGCGGGGTCGTTGCGGAAGACGCCGCAGCCCCAGGCGCCGAGCACCAGCCGCCGGTAGCCGTGCGCGGCGGCCGTCTCCAGGACCCGCCCGGCCCTGACGGCGAGGGCCGCGGGGATGTCGTCGACCCGGTCCGGAAGGGTACGGGCGATGACTCCCGCGTTGGGCGCCGCGGCGGTGAGGAAGCCGACACGGTACGGCTCGTCGAGCAGACGTCCGCGGTCGTCGCGGAAGACCGGGACGCCGGGCGCGTGGATCACCCGGTCCGAGTAGAACGGACTGCGGTCGGCGCGGTGGTGGCCGTAGAACTCGGGCGCCCGCAGCAGACAGGAGTGCAGGGCCGAGCCTCGGCAGAGCGCCTCCTCCTGGGCCTGGGCCCCGTTGAGGTAGCCGCCCCCGGGGTTGCGGGCCGAGGCGAAGTTCAGCACGGCCACCGGGTCGTCACCGCTCCGGACGAGCCGGTGCGCGGCCTGCAGGCTGCTCTCCGGCGTGACCTCGACGACGGTGCGGACGGGTTCCGCGGCCGGCACCGGCACGGGATCCGGACCCACCATCCGGGTGCCGTCACCGGCCTCCCGGACCGCCTCGGCGATGTCGACCGTGCGGCCGTCGGACGCGCGGTAGCGGCCCGCCGCCACGATCTCCTCGTTCTCGCGGGCGATCCCCCGCAGCCGTGCGCTCATCAGGTGCGCCGTTCCTCCCTCCGGGCGGGCGACTCCCGCCCCGGCTCCGGACCTTAGCCCCGCGAGGCCGCGATCCCCCACCCGTTTTCCCACCGCACGGCTGTGCCAGACTGCGGGGCCGAGCGCCGGTCACGGTCGGGTCCGCTCGGGGGAGAGAAGGGGGCGCGGAATGGACGCGAGGCTGCTCGCGGCGGTGGAGGCGTTCGACGCGGAGACCGCCGGGGACCTGGTGGAGGACGGCGCGGATCCTGACCGTCCGCTGCCGGACGGATCGACGCCGCTGTCGCGCGCGGTCGCCTCGGGCTCCCCCGGACTGGTGTCCGCGCTGCTGGGCGCGGAGCCGCGCCTGCGGCTGCCGCCCGCGGAGCGGGAGAGGCTGCTGGCCCTGGCCCGCCGGTGGTACGAGGCCGGGGCGGAGGCCGGGTTGCGCCGGCTCACGGGAGCGACCGGGGCGGCGGAAACCGTACGGGTGGAGGACCCGGAGTTCCTCTTCGTCGAGGAGATCGCTCTGGACGGCCGCACCGTGCGCGGCGGCCACGGCGCGATCCTCACCATGCTGGAGCGGCGCTTCGTCCTTCCCACCCCGCCCGGGGAACTCGTCGCCCGTGCGGCCCGCACCGATCCGTACCACGCGGACTGGGGGGAATCGTCGTGGACGCTCGGCGAGCGCCGCGGCGACCCGGCCTGGCGGGCGCTCCTCACCCACCGGCACCACCCCTCGCCCCGCCACCGCCTCTTCCTCGCCGACCACCTGCGGTGCGAGGGAGTCACCACCGCGCACACCGAGGCCCGGCAGCGTGAGGCGGACCGGCTGCTCGCCGCCTGGGCGGCGGAGGAGACCGAGCCCGAGGTGCTCGCCATGGTGCTGCAGGCCCTGGCCACCGCCGACGACGGGCGGCCGGAGGGCCTGGTCGCGCACGCCCGTCACCCCGACCGGCGGGTGCGCGAGGCCGCGGCGGGCTGCCTGCTGATGTGGCGGCGGCCCCACCCGCCCGCCGCCCTCGCCGCCCTGGCCGCGCTGGCCCGCGACGACGACGCCGGAGTGCGGGCGGCGGCGGCCACCGCGATCGGCGCCGTCGGCGTGCACGCCGACGAGACCCGACGCCTCCTCCTCGCCCTGGCCGACGACCCGGACCCCTCGGCCCGGGCCGAGGCCACCCGGGCGCTGGCCTGCTCGGGCGACGCCCACCCGCTGGTGACCGACGCCCTGTGGAACCTCCTGTCGGAGGAGGACCAGGACCTGCGCCTGGACGGCGCGTTCGGCCTCGCGCGGCTGGACGACCCTCGCGCCCCGGAGGCCTACGACCGCGTGGGACGGCTCGAGGAGAAGTTCCACGAGGACCTCCGGGCCGGTTTCCTCCTGCGCCGGGCGTGGGCCGCCTCCTCAGCGGGGGACGGGCCCGGCGCCGTCCCCCGCTGAGGAGGCGGCGCCGGGCCCGATGTGCCGCGGCGTGGCCGTCGGGTCAGATGAGCCCCTGCGCCAGCATCGCGTCGGCGACCAGCTCGAAGCCGGCGATGTTGGCGCCCGCCACGTAGTTGCCGGGGCTGCCGTAGCGCTCGGCGGTGGTGTGGCAGGAGTCGTGGATGTGACGCATGATCTCCGCCAGCCGCTCCTCGGTGTGGGCGAACGTCCACGAGTCGCGCGAGGCGTTCTGCTGCATCTCCAGGGCGCTGGTGGCCACGCCGCCGGCGTTCGCCGCCTTGCCGGGGCCGAAGGCGACGCCCGCCTCCTGGAAGACGCGGACCGCCTCCGGGGTGGTGGGCATGTTGGCGCCCTCGGCGACGGCGGTCACGCCGTTGCGGACCAGGGCCACGGCGTCGCCCTCGTGCAGCTCGTTCTGGGTCGCGCAGGGCAGGGCGACGTCCACCGGGACGCTCCACACCCCGGCGCCGGGCACATAGGTGGCGCTGCCGCCGCGGGCCTCGGCGTACTCGGAGACCCGGCCGCGGCGGACCTCCTTGATCTCCTTGAGCAGGTCGAGGTCGATGCCCTTCTCGTCGACGACGTAACCGCCGGAGTCGGAGCAGGTGACCACGGTGGCGCCGAGCTGGTGCGCCTTCTCGATGGCGTAGATGGCGACGTTGCCGGAGCCGGACACCGCGACGCGCCGGCCGTCGAGGGAGCTGCCCCGGCTGCGCAGCATCTCCTGGGTGAACAGGACGCAGCCGTAGCCGGTGGCCTCGGTGCGCGCCTGGGCGCCGCCCCAGCCGAGGCCCTTGCCCGTGAGGACGCCGGACTCGTAGCGGTTGGTGATGCGCTTGTACTGGCCGAAGAGGTAGCCGATCTCGCGACCGCCCACGCCGATGTCACCGGCGGGGACGTCGGTGTACTCGCCGAGGTGGCGGTGGAGCTCCGTCATGAAGGACTGGCAGAAGCGCATGATCTCGGCGTCCGACCGGCCCTTGGGGTCGAAGTCGGAGCCGCCCTTGCCGCCGCCGATGGGCATGCCGGTCAGGGCGTTCTTGAAGATCTGCTCGAAGCCGAGGAACTTCACGATGCCGAGGTTCACCGACGGGTGGAAGCGCAGACCGCCCTTGTACGGGCCGAGCACGCTGCTGAACTCGACGCGGAAGCCGCGGTTCACGTGGATGTGACCGGCGTCGTCGGACCACGGCACACGGAAGATGAGCTGCCGCTCGGGCTCCGCCATGCGCTCGACGATGCGGGCCTCGACCAGCTCGGGCCGCCGCTCGAGCACCGGACCGAGGGAGTCCAGTACCTCGCGCACCGCCTGGTGGAACTCTGTCTCACCCTGGTTCCGGCGAAGAATCTCCGCGTACAGCGACTCGATGACGCGCATGTGCAGCCGTGACCTTCCGTGGTCGGAATGATGCCGTGCGCCTCGTCCCGGAGGGGCACGCGCAGAAACGTTGTGGCACCTCTATTGTCCCTGTCGTTCCAAAAAAACGACGGTCCGTATCCACATGGCGGACACCCGCCGGGCGGCAGTCACGGCCGGTGACGGCGCCCGGGTGCCGGGGCGGCGGGGCGGCGGCGTGCGGTCGCCGCGGGCCGTCACCGTCCGCGACCGGGCACGGTCGCGGGTGCCCAGGCCGGGCCGCCGCTCCGTACCGCGAGCGCCTCCTGGAACTGGACTGCGAGACCCTGCTCGCCCCCGGCGGCCGGCACTCCCTGGTCGTCCACACCGCCCGCCCCGGCAGCGAAACCCACGACCGGCTCCGCCTGCTCCAGGTCGTCGGCCTCCAGGACCTGGCCGCCGCTCCCCCGCCGCCTTCCGCCGCCGGGCACCGGCGGCCGCGGTCCGGCGCCGCGGACGGGAGTGCCTGATGGAACTGCTGCCCGCGGGCCCCGGCCACCCGGCCGTGGTGGCCGGATGGCCCGCCTCCGCCGCGGAGGTCGCCCTGTGGTGCGGACGGGACGAGTTCCCCGTGTCCGCGCGGACCGTCGCCGCCTGGCAACAGGAGGACGGCGTGCGGGCCTTCGTGCTGGTCGAGGGTGAACGCACGGTCGCCTACGGCGAGTTGTGGCTCGACGACGAGGAGGACGAGGCCGAGCTCGCACGCCTGGTGGTGGCTCCCGAGGCCCGCGGCCGGGGCGTGGGGCGGGCGCTGGTCCGGGCACTGCTCGCCGGGGCGGTGGACGCGGGCTTCGACGACGTCTTCCTGCGCGTGCGCCCGGAGAACGCCCCTGCGCTGCGGTGCTACCACGCCGCCGGGTTCCGGCCGGTCGCCCCCGGCCTCGCGCGGGAGTGGAACGCCGCCCAGCCGGTCGACCACGTCTGGCTGCGGGCCGGGGAGTGACCGCCGTGCCGTCGCGGCCCGGGCGTCACGCCGGCTCGGCCAGGGTGTGGGCGACGAGGGCGTTGGCGTGACCGTGGCCCAGGCCGTGCTCGTCCTTGAGCCAGGCGACCAGCTCCATGTGCCTGGTCAGCGGCGAGGAGCGGATCAGGTCCCTCCACTCCGCGATCGGGCGGCCGTACTTCTTCTCGATCGAGGGGAAGTAGCTGGCGGGGCCCTTCACCGGCGCGGTCATGCGTGCCTCCAAGTGGTCGGTGGACGCCTGCCGTTCAGGCGTCCACCGAGTAGGACCGCGGTCACCGGCAGAACTCGTCGGTCCTTCCCGGCGGAGTTCGCACGGCCCCCTCGGCCGTCCGTCCGTTCGCGCGGGGGCGGTCGCATCGGCGCGATCCCGCCCCCTAAGATCGGCTACGGCCTACGCTGGTCCCACCCCCCAGGACGGCGCCCCGCGGAGGTGCGCGGGACGTCGGGCCGAGCCGGTGACCGGCTCGGTCACCACCCCGTCTCCCGGCCTCCGGGCCGTCCACGAAAGCAGATCCGTTGTTCCAGGAAACGCCCATCTACAACCGTCTCGTCGCCGAGCGCGGCGACATTCCCGTCCAGGTGCGGGGCGAGGCCGAGCGCATACACCGCACGCTGACGCCGCTGCTGGGCCCGCCGCCGTCGAGCCGGCCGGCATGGCAGCCGCAGGGCGGCGCCCCGGTCCAGGGGGGCCGGCCGCCCGCCGCGCCGCCCTTCCCCGAGCTGCCCTGACCGCGGGCGGGCGCCGCCAGGGGGGTGGGCCGGGCGGCGCGTGCCGCCCGGCCGTTCGGCGTGGGCGCGCGGCCGGACGTGGGCCGGGCACCGCCCGCGTCCGTGGCGGACGGTGACCGGAAACCCCGGGACGGCGGCCTCGGGGCCGTTCTACGGTGACCGCATGGACCTGACGATCAACACGACCTCCCTCCCCCACGACGACCCGGAGGCCTCCCTGGCCTTCTACCGCGACCTCCTCGGGTTCGAGGTCCGCGGCGACGTCGGGGAGGGCAGGATGCGCTGGATCACCGTCGGCCCGGCGGGACAGCCGCAGACGTCCGTCCTGCTGGCCCCGCCCGGCGCCGACCCGGGGGTCACCAAGGCCGAGCGGCGCACCATCGCCGAGATGATGGCCAAGGGCACCTTCGGCTGGATCCTGCTGGCCACCCCCGATCTGGACGCCACCTTCGAGAAGGTGCGGGCCGGCGGCGCGGAGGTCGTGCAGGAGCCCACGGAGCAGCCCTACGGCATGCGGGACTGCGCCTTCCGCGACCCGGCGGGCAACCTGATCCGCGTCCAGGAGGCCCGCTGACCCGAGCCTCGGCAGGCCCGCTACGGCGCCGCACCGAGGCCGCACAGGGGCAGCCGGGAGGCCCGCGCGGGGGCGGCCTCCGGACCCGTTGCCCATGCCGGGTCGAGACCGGCTCCGAGCCGGGCCGGAGCCGGATCCAGGCCGGGTCGAGGGCCCGGACGGACCCCGTCCGGGCCGGTCAGTTTTCGAGAAGCCCCGGCGGCCCCCGCGGGCCTAGCGTGTGAGGCACGGCAGGACGACGGCCCCGGCGGGCCGGGCGGTCCGGCACCGGCACACGGCGCGAGAGGGGAACGCGATGAGGAGCACGCGGACGGCGGTCACGGTGGACGAGGCGCGGGAAGGGTTCACCGAGGAGGAGCGCGCCGCGATGAAGGACCGCGCCAAGGAGGTCCGCGGGGCGGCGCGGCGCGGCGCGGCCAAGGCGGACCCGGAGGCCGAGGTCCTGGCGAAGATCGCGGAGATGACGGCGGCGGACCGTGCCCTGGCCACCCGGATCCACGGCCTCGTGCGGGCGGCGGCCCCGGAGCTCACCCCGCGGCTCTGGTACGGCATGCCGGCGTACGCGAAGAACGGCAAGGTGCTGTGCTTCTTCAAGTGCGCGCAGAAGTTCAGGACCCGCTACGCCGAGTTCGGCTTCAGCGACGTCGCGGCCCTGGACGACGGCACTTTCTGGCCGATCTCGTTCGCCCTGACCGAGCTCACCGACGAGGTGGAGGCGCGGCTGGCCGACCTCCTCCGCAGGGCCGCGGGCTGACCTCGCCCGCCGCGGGAGGCCGGGCCGGACCGGGGAGCGCCCCGGGTCCGGCCCTCCGGCGTGCCGCCTGCCGCGCGGGCGCGGGCACCGTCCGGACCTGCGGCGCTTCCCGTCGTCACCGATTTCCGGACACCGGCGCACCGTCCCGGGACTCCGCTCCCGAGGTGCGCCCTTGTGTCCTTCCGTGTCAGGGTCTTGGGTGGGAAGCCAGCGTTGTCGACTCTCTCAGGAGGAGGAACCCGGGCATGTCCGAGGCGACAGGGACGGCGGCGGGGCCGGGAGAGATGCTGTCGGAGGCCGGCGCGGAGGCGCTGGTCCACGGCATCTGTTTCAAGACCGGTCCGCCCCGTCTGCTCGGCGTGGAACTGGAATGGCTGGTCCACGACCTGGACGATCCGCGCGCCACCGTCACCCCCGAGCGGCTCGAGGCGGCGCACGCCTCCCTGGAGGGGCTTCCGGTGACCTCGCCGCTCACCTTCGAACCCGGCGGGCAGGTCGAGCTGAGTTCCCGCCCCGCGGAGTCCCTCACCGCGTGCGTGGGGACGATGGCCGCCGACCTGGCGACGGTCCGCCCCGTGCTGCGCGAGCAGGGCCTGGCCCTGGCCGGCATGGGCCTGGACCCCTGGCAGCCGCCGCGCCGGTTCCTGCGGGAGCCGCGGTACGACGCGATGGAGCGCTGCCTGGACCGGTACGGGCCGGCGGGCCGGATCATGATGTGCACCTCGGCGTCGGTGCAGGTGAACCTGGACGCAGGCGTCGAGGAGCCCGGGACGATGGGGCATGTCCGCCGCTGGCGGATGTCGCACCTGCTGGGGGCGGTGCTGCTGGCCGCCTTCGCGCACTCCCCCATGGCGGAGGGACGTCCCACCGGCTGGCGTTCCACCCGGCAGTTGCGGTGGGCGGAGATCGGCGTGGAGCGTGCGGGCGCTCCCCCGCTGGAGGCGGAGCCGCGGGCGGCCTGGACGCGGCGGGCGCTCGACGCGCCGCTGATGTGCCGGCGCCGCACGGTCGGCCCGTGGGAGGTGCCGGAGGGGACGACCTTCCGGGACTGGCTGCGGCGCGGCGAGGCCGACGGCTCCGGGCCGCGGCGGGAGGACCTGGACTACCACCTGACCACCCTGTTCCCGCCGGTGCGGCCCCGCGGGTTCCTCGAGCTCCGGATGATCGACGCCCAGCCGGGCGAGGACGGCTGGATCGTGCCGCTCGCGGTCGCCGCGGCCCTCTTCGACGACCTGGCCGCCGCCGAGACCGCCTACCGGGCGGTCAAGCCGCTGGCCGAGCGGAGCCGCCCGCTGCCCGCCCCGCACAACCCGCTGTGGACGGGCGCCGCGCGGCACGGCCTGGCCGACCCCGAGCTGCGGGAGGCCGCCGCGATCTGCTTCTCGGCCGCGCTGGAGGCACTGCCCCGGCTCGGCGCGGGCACGGCGGTGACGGACGCCGTCGGCGAGTTCGCCGAACGGCACGTGGCGCGCGGCCGCTGCCCCGCCGACGACCTCCTGGACCGCGTCCGGCAGGGAAAGGAACCCTTCTGATGACCGAGGTCACCGGGCCGGGCACCACCGGTGCGCCCGAGGCGTTGCGGGAGCGGGCCGAGGCCGCGCTGTCCGCCGCCCGCAGGCGCACCGCGCTGCTCACCTCCTGTCTGGACGATCCCGAACTGACCGCCCAGCACTCTCCGTTGATGTCGCCCCTGGTGTGGGACCTGGCGCACGTCGGCAACCAGGAGGAGCTGTGGCTGCTGCGCGCGGTGGGCGGGCGCGAGGCGCTGCGGCCGGAGATAGACGGCCTGTACGACGCCTTCCAGCACTCCCGTGCCGAACGCCCGTCGTTGCCGCTGCTGCCGCCGGCCGAGGCCCGGCGGTACGTCGCGGAGATCCGCGGCCGGGTGCTGGACCTGCTGGAGCACGCGCCCTTCGACGGCCCCCCGCTCACCGCGGCCGGCTTCGTCTTCGGCATGGTCGCCCAGCACGAGCAGCAGCACGACGAGACCATGCTGATCACCCATCAGCTGCGCCGCGGTCCCGCGGTGCTCACCGCGCCCGACCCCGGGCCGGCCCCCGCGCACACGGGACCGGCCGAGGTGCTGGTGCCCGGCGGGCCGTTCGTGATGGGCACCTCCGACGAGCCCTGGGCGCTCGACAACGAGCGGCCGGGGCACCTGGTGGAGGTGGAGCCGTTCTTCCTGGACACCGCGCCGGTGACCAACGCCGCGTTCCTGGCGTTCATGGAGGACGGCGGCTACCACCAGCCCCGCTGGTGGCGTCCCGAGGGCTTCGAGCACCTGCGCGCGCAGGGCGTCGAGGCGCCGCTGTTCTGGCGGTTCGAGGGCGGGCAGTGGCTGCGGCGGCGGTTCGGGAGGACGGAGCCCGTACCGCCCGACGAGCCGGTCGTGCACGTGAGTTGGTACGAGGCCGACGCGTACGCCCGGTGGGCGGGGCGGCGGCTGCCGACCGAGGCGGAGTGGGAGAAGGCGGCCCGCCACGATCCGGCGACCGGCCGCTCCCGCCGGTACCCGTGGGGCGACGAGGACCCGTCCGCGCACCACGCCAACCTGGGCCAGCGGCACCTGCGTCCGGCGCCCGTGGGCAGTTTCCCGGCCGGCCGGTCGCCGCTGGGGATCGGGCAGCTGATCGGTGACGTGTGGGAGTGGACGTCGAGCGACTTCCTGCCGTATCCGGGGTTCGCGGCCTTCCCGTACCGGGAGTACTCGGAGGTGTTCTTCGGGCCGGAGCACAAAGTGCTGCGCGGCGGTTCCTTCGCGGTGGACCCGGTGGCCTGCCGGGGCACGTTCCGCAACTGGGACTACCCGGTGCGGCGGCAGATCTTCTCCGGCTTCCGCACGGCGCGTTCGGCCGTGCCCGACCGGGCGGGGCCGGGCGTCCGGCCGGGCGGGGAGGCGGTCTGATGTGCCGGCACCTGGCCTGCGTGGGGCCTGAGGCGCCCCTGCGCGACCTGCTGGTCGCTCCGGCGCACAGCCTGTTCCGTCAGTCGTGGGAGCCGAGGCGGCAGCGGTACGGGACGGTGAACGCCGACGGCTTCGGGGTGGGCTGGTACGCCCCCGGTGACCCGGTGCCCGCCCGCTACCGCCGGACGGGGCCGGTGTGGGCGGACCCCTCGTTCACCGACCTGGCGCGGGTGGTGCGCTCGGGCGCGGTGCTGGCCGCGGTGCGGGACGCCACCGAGGCGGGCGCCGACGGGGAGGCCGCCGCCGCGCCGTTCGCCGCGGGGCGGTGGCTGTTCAGCCACAACGGGGCGGTCGCCGGCTGGCCGGGGTCGCTGGCCGCGGCGGCCGGGACGCTGCCGCCGGTGCGGCTGCTGGAGCTGGAGGCGCGCACCGACTCGGCGCTGGTCTGGGCGCTGGTGCTGCACCGGCTGCGCTCCGGGGAGGAGGCCGGACCGGCGGTCGCCGGGGCGGTGCGGGAGGTGGCTGCGGCCGCGCCCGCCTCGCGTCTGAACCTGCTGCTCACCGACGGCGAGACGATCACGGCCACGGCGTGGGGGGACACGCTGTGGTACCTGGCCGAGCCGGGCCGGCGCGCCGTGGTGGCGTCCGAGCCCTACGACGACGACCCGCGCTGGCGGGAGGTCCCGGACCGGACGCTGCTCACGGCGACCCGCGCGGCCGTGCTGCTGGACCCGATGGACGGCGGCCCGGACACCCCGCCGCCGGCCGGCGCGAACGCCGGCACCCCGCAGGAAGGAGCACAGCGGTGAGCCCGTTCCGCATCACCCGCACCCTGCCCGAGGACGCCTCCCGGGCGGCGCTGCGCGCCGACGTCGTGGCCGGGCTGGCCGACCGGCCGCGGTCGCTGCCGCCGCGCTGGTTCTACGACGCCCGGGGCAGCGAGCTGTTCGACCGGATCACCCGGCTGCCCGAGTACTACCCGACGCGCGCCGAGGCGGAGATCCTCACCGACCGCGCCGGCGAGATCGCCCGGGCGAGCGGGGCCCGCACCCTGGTCGAACTGGGTTCGGGTTCCTCGGAGAAGACGCACCACCTGCTGGACGCGATGCCGGACCTCGCGCTCTACGTGCCGGTGGACGTGAGCGAGAGCGCGCTGCGGGGCGCGGGGCGGGAGCTCTCCGGGCGGCGTCCGGAGCTGGACGTGCACGCCGTGGTGGCCGACTTCACGGGGCGGCTGGAGCTTCCCGAGGGGCCGGGGCCGCGGCTGGTGGCCTTCCTGGGCGGGACGATCGGCAACCTGGAGCCCGCGGAGCGGGAGCGGTTCCTGCGGTCGGTACGGGAGTTGCTGTCGCCGGGTGACGCGCTGCTGCTGGGGACCGACCTGGTCAAGGACGAACGCGTGCTGGTCCGGGCGTACGACGACGCGGCCGGGGTGACCGCGGAGTTCAACCGCAACGTGCTGCGGGTGGTGAACCGCGAGCTGTCGGCGGACTTCCGGCCGGAGCTGTTCGACCACGTCGCGGTGTGGGACCCCGCCGCGGAGTGGATCGAGATGCGGCTCCGGTCGAGGGAGGCGCAGACGGTGAAGATCCCCACCGTGGACCTGGTGGTCGACCTGGCCGAGGGCGAGGAGGTGCGGACGGAGGTCTCGGCGAAGTTCCGCCCGGAGCGGGTGCGGGAGGAACTGGGCGCCGTCGGCATGGAGGTCACCCACTGGTGGACCGACCGCGAGGGGCGGTTCGCCCTGTCGCTCGGGGTGGTGCGCTGACGGGCCGGGCCGCTCCGGCGTTCCCGGTAGCCCCCCCCGCGTCCGGCAGGGGGTCCGCGTCGCCGTCGCGGGCCCCCTGCCCCCTGCCCCTGGCCCCCGAACTCCGGCCCCGGCCCCGGCTTCCGGCCCCCGGCCGCCGGCCGCCGGCCGCCGGCCGCCGGCCCCAAGGGTCAGCCGAAGACCGGGTTCAGCGCCTCCGTGACGAGCGCGGACGCCTTCTCCGCCTCGCGCCGCGGGTCCCCGCCCTCGAGGACGGCCGTCATGTACCGCTTGATCGGGTTGTCGGCCTCCACCTCGGCCCACTCGGGTGTGGACGGCGTGGCGCGGCCGTGGGCGGCGCCCGCGGCCATGGCGGCCACGCCCTCGTTGTCGGCGACGGCTCCGGCCAGTTTCTCCTTGTTGGGCACGTAGTTCATGGTGCGGGCCAGGTCGGTGACCCACTTCTCGCTCACCAGCGCGCCGATCACATCGATCGCCCCGCTCTGCTGGTCGGTGTTGCGGGGGATGATGAGGTCCGACCCGCCGGTGAAGACCGCGCCGGGCTTGTCCGCGGTCATTCCCGGGACCGGGAAGTAGCCGATTTTGCCCTCGAGTTCGGGGTTCTCGGCGAGGACCGTCTGGACCACGCCGGGCACGGCGACGATCTGCGCGACCTTGCCCTCGGCGAACACCCCGGCCTGCGGCGGGTGTTCCTCGTCGGCGTTGACGGGTCCGTCGCCCAGGGCCTGCAACTGCCGGTAGAACTCCATGCCGCGCAGGGCCTCTTCGGAGTGGAGGGCGCCTTCCCAGGCATTGCTGCGCTCGACGGCGAGGTCGCCGCCCTCGTCCCAGATGAAGCCGGAGAGGGTGTACCAGTCCTGGCCGGCCAGGTAGATGCCCTGGTTGCCGCCGGTGTCCAGCTTGCGGGTGGCTTCCAGCCACTCCTGACGGGTCTTCGGCGGGGCGGTGATCCCGGCCTGCGCGAAGAGGTCCTTGCGGTAGACCACCACGCGGTTGGCCGCGTACCAGGGGATCCCGTACTGGTGGTTGCGGTCCCGGCCGGGGTCGGTGAGGCCGGGGAGGCAGTCGTCGACGCCCCAGTCCCGGACCGCCTCCAGGGTGAGGTCGAGCAACTGCCCCTCGACGTACTGCGGCACCTGGGTGTTGCCGACCTCGATGACGTCCGGCCCGTCGGGGGCGTCCTCCGGCTCCATGGCCGCCTGGACCTTGGCGCCGATGCCCGTCCACTCCTGGATGCGGATGTCCAGCCGGATGTCCGGGTGACCGGCCTCGAACTCGGTGGTGAACCTCTTCAGGAACGCCTCGGAGGCGGTGCCCTTCATCAGCCACACGGTGACCGTGCTCCGTGTCGATCCGCCGGGGAGCATGCCGCAGGCGGCGGTGGTCATCAACGCGACGGAGGCGCCCATCAGGGCGAGCAGACGACGTCTCACGGTGGTCCTGTTCTGTGATGCGCAGAAAGACCCGTGGGGGGACGAGCGCGGGGCGCTCGGGGGGTGCCTGGATTTTGGTATGGACCAATGTCCGCGTCAAGGGCCTGCCGTGCGGAGGGCGGTGCGGAGCGTGACGTCTCGCGGTTCGTCCCGGCATGGGGCACGGTGGAGGGGTGTCGGGCGTCACCGTCCCCCGCGACGCCCCGGAGAGGAGTCGTCTCCATGTCGGACAACGTCTACCGGGTCACCGAGATCGTCGGCAGCTCCGCCGAGGGCGTCGACCAGGCGATCCGGAACGCCGTCTCCCGCGCGTCGAGGACGGTGCGCAACCTGGACTGGTTCGAGGTGACCCAGGTGCGCGGGCACATCGAGAACGGCGAGATCGCGCACTACCAGGTGGGGCTGAAGGTCGGGTTCCGCATCGAGGAGCCCGAGTAGGAGATGCGAGGGCGGGGGTGCCGAGCGGCGCCCCGCCCCCGTCGTCCCCTCAGGTGCGGCCCTCGCGCTCCTGCGCCTCCCGCAGGGCCTCCGACGCCTCGGCGGCCCAGCGGGCCCTGACCACCCGGAAGCCGGCGCGCTGCGCGTCGTCGCAGACCAGTTCGTCGTCGTCGACCAGCATGCGGATCTCCCGGTCGCGGGCGAGTTCCCGCAGGATCTCCAGCTTGGTGCGGCGGGCCGGACGCCGGTCGTGGTTCTTCCGCATCCGGATCGGGCCCTCGGGCAGGCCGTGGGCGGCCAGCCACTCCACGGTGTCGCGGCGGCACCGCTCCGGACGGCCGGTCAGGTAGACGACCTCGCACTCCTCGGCGGCCTCCAGCACCAGGGCGATGCCCTGGGCCAGCGGCGGGTCCTGAGGCGCGGCGGCGAAGAAGCCGTCCCAGTCCTTGGGACTGGTCTCCAGGAAGCGCCGGCGGTGCGTGGTGTCCGCCAGCGTGTTGTCCAGGTCGAACACGGCGAGGGGGCGTCGGGTCTCCTTCACGCACCCAGCCTAGGGGGCGGGCGACGCGTCCGGCTGATCTCCCCGGTCCGGAGGCGTCACACCGGGCCCGCGCGGGCACCATGCACCGGACCGGGCCGTGACCGATCGGCCCGACCGAGTTCCCCGGGAGGCGGCGACATCGATGGCGGAGCACCAGGACGGCGTACTGCCGGAGGCCGAGGCGCTGGCGTCGATCGGCAGAACGCTCGCCGCGCTCTCCGCACCGGCGTACATCGCCGACGGGTCCGGCGCCGTCCTGGCCGTGACCCCGGCCCTCGAGGAGCTGGTGGACAGGGACGCCGGCGCCATGGTGGGGCACGACGGCCACGAACTGCTGCATCGCAACGAGTACGGCGAGACGGTGGCCCGCTCGCGGTGCGGGATCCGGAAGGCGGCCCTCACCGGGCGGCCCACGCAGGGTGACCGCATGTGGATCGCCCGGGCGGACGGCTCGCTGGCGCAGGTGGGATGGCTGGCCGCCGGGTGCGACGTGCCGGGACTCGACCCGCTGATGCTGGTGGTCTTCACGCGGTGCTCCGACGCGGCGGAGACCGAGGAGGGCGCGGACCCGGCGGACGCCGAGGCCGCCGAGGTGGACCACGGGGTGCTCTCCGAGCTGGAGCGGCTGGCCCTGCTCGCCGAGACCACGACCCGGCTGACCAGCACCCTGGACATGGACGAGGCGCTGCGCAGGCTGACGCGCCTCCTGGTTCCGCGGCTCGCGGACTGGGCCGTCGTCGACCTCATCACCCAGCGCGACGAGGTGGTCCGGGTCTCCGTCGCGCACCAGGAGGACGGGCGGGTGGTGCGCAGGCCCGACCTCGAGGGGCCGATGCCCCCGATCCCCCCGGAGTCCACGATGCCCCTCTCCCGGGCGCTGCGGGGCGCGGCCTCGTCGATCGCCGGCCCGGAGACCTACCAGGGCCCGCCCGACGCGGACATCGCCGTGGCCCAGCGGAAGCTGTTCGAGGCCACCGGCATGCACTCGGCGGTCATCGCGCCCGTCCGCGGTCTGCGGGACGTGATCGGCGCGCTCACCCTGGGGCGCAGCGAGCGCCCCGAGCCGTACACGCCGGCCCATCTGCCGCTGCTGGAGGACATCGCCCGCCGCGCCGGACTCGCCCTGGACAACGCGCGTCTCTACGAGCAGCAGCGGGCCGTGGGCCAGACGATGCAGCGGCACCTGCTCCCCCAGCTCCCGCGGGTGCCCGGGATCGGCATGGCGGCCCGGTACCGCCCGGCGCAGGAGGCGTCCGAGGTGGGCGGCGACTGGTACGACGCGTTCGTGCTGGGCGACGGGGCCCTGGTGCTGGCGGTCGGGGACGTGGTCGGGCACGACCTGGAGGCGGCGGCGGGGATGGCGCAGCTGCGCAACATGCTCCGCGCCTACAGCTGGTCGGAGCAGCGGCCGCCGAGCAAGATCGTCGAGTGGCTGGACCTGGCGTGCCTGAACATCGCGGAGGTCTCCATGGCCACGTTGATCTGCGGCCGTCTCACCGGCACGAGGGACGGGCAGTACCGGCTGCGGTGGACCAACGCGGGTCATCCGCCGCCCCTCCTGGTGACCGGTGACGGCGAGGCCCGCTACCTCACCGAGGGTCACGGGCCGCTGCTCGGCCTGGGCACCAGCCCCACGCGGCCCGACGGGACCGTGCTCCTGCCGCCCGGCTCCACCCTGGTCCTCTACACCGACGGCCTGGTGGAGTCCCCGCGCGACGCCATCGACGAGGGCCTGGAGCGGCTGCGGGTGAACGCCGCGTCCCTGGCCCAGCACGGTCTGGACGACTTCACCGACCAGCTCCTGGAGCGGTCCCGCCCACCGCACAACGAGGACGACGTGGCGCTGCTCGCGGTGCGGATCCCGGCCGAGCCGCCCGCGACGCCGCCGCGCTGGCGGCCGCGGACCGGATGACCCGCCGGCGCCCGTGAGAAGGCCGCGGCGTGCTTGGCGGGGCCGGAATGAGCACCACACCGGCCCCGCCCGTCCGCACCTCGTCGGCGAACGTCCTTGTGCGGCCTACCGCCGCGCCCCCTTGGCCGTGGCCCGCAGCCACTCGCGGTTCATGTCGGTGATGGAGGACAGGGGGATGCCCTTGGGGCAGGCCGTGGCGCACTCGCCCGCGAGGGTGCAGCCGCCGAAGCCTTCGGCGTCCATCTGCTCCACCATGTCCAGCACCCGGGTCTCGCGCTCGGGGGCGCCCTGCGGGAGCACGTTCAGGTGGTTCACCTTGGCGGAGGTGAACAGCATGGCCGCGCCGTTGGGGCAGGCCGCCACGCACGCCCCGCAGCCGATGCACTCGGCGTGCTCGAAGGCGTAGTCGGCGTCCGGCTTGGGCACCGGCGTGGCGTGCGCCTCGGGGGCGGCGCCGGTCGGGGCGGTGATGTAGCCGCCGGACTGGACGATGCGGTCGAAGGCCGCCCGGTCGACCACCAGGTCCTTGATCACCGGGAAGGCCGCGGCGCGCCAGGGTTCGACGTCGATGACGTCGCCGTCCTGGAAGGACCGCATGTGGAGCTGGCAGGTGGTGGTGCGCTCCGGACCGTGGGCGTCGCCGTTGATCACCAGCGAGCAGGCGCCGCAGATGCCCTCGCGGCAGTCGTGGTCGAAGGCGACCGGGTCCTCGCCCTCGAGGATCAGCTTCTCGTTGAGGGTGTCGAGCATCTCCAGGAAGGACATGTCCGGGGAGATGCCGTCCACCTGGTACGTGGACATGGCGCCTCGGTCGGCGGCGTTCCGCTGCCGCCAGACGCGCAGGGTGAGCCTCATGCGTAGCTCCGCTGGGTGGGGTGGACGTACTCGAAGACCAGGTCTTCCTTGTGCAGCACGGGCGCCGTGCCGGTGCCGGTGAACTCCCAGGCGGCGGCGTAGGAGAACGCGTCGTCCTTGCGGGCGGCCTCGCCGTCGGGGGTCTGGGACTCCTCCCGGAAGTGGCCGCCGCAGGACTCGCTCCGGTGCAGGGCGTCCAGGCACATCAGCTCGGCCAGTTCCAGGTAGTCGACGACGCGGTTCGCCTTCTCCAGGGACTGGTTGAACTCCTCGCCGGTGCCGGGGACCTTGATCCGCCGCCAGAACTCCTCACGGATCTGCGGGATCCGCTCCAGCGCCTTGAGCAGCCCGCTCTCGGTGCGTGCCATGCCGCAGAACTCCCACATGAGTTCGCCGAGTTCGCGGTGGAAGGAGTCCGGGGTGCGGTCCCCGTCGACGGCGAGCAGCCGCCGCAGGCGGTCCTCGGTCTCCGCGACCACCTCACGGGCGGCGGGGTGGTCCGCGGTGACGTCGTCGGTGTGCGGGTTGCGGGCCAGGTAGTCGTTGATGGTGGCCGGCAGCACGAAGTAGCCGTCGGCGAGGCCCTGCATCAGGGCGGAGGCGCCGAGGCGGTTGGCGCCGTGGTCGGAGAAGTTGGCCTCGCCGATGGCGAACAGCCCGGGCACGGTGGTCTGCAGGTCGTAGTCGACCCACAGGCCGCCCATCGTGTAGTGCACGGCGGGGTAGATCCGCATCGGGACCTCGTAGGGGTTCTCCGCGGTGATCCGCTCGTACATCTCGAAGAGGTTGCCGTACTTCTCCTCGACCTTCTTCCGCCCCATCCGGCGGATGGCGTCGGAGAAGTCGAGGTAGACGCCCTGGCCTCCGGGGCCCACTCCCCTGCCCTCGTCGCAGACGTTCTTGGCGGCGCGGGAGGCGATGTCGCGCGGGACCAGGTTGCCGAAGGAGGGGTAGATGCGCTCCAGGTAGTAGTCGCGCTCCTCCTCGGGGATCTCGTTCGGCGGCCGGTCGTCGCCCCGGGCCCTGGGGACCCAGATGCGGCCGTCGTTGCGCAGCGACTCGCTCATCAGGGTGAGCTTGGACTGGTGGTCGCCGGTGCGCGGGATGCAGGTGGGGTGGATCTGGGTGAAGCAGGGGTTGGCGAACCAGGCGCCGCGCCGGTGCGCCCGCCAGACGGCGGTCGCGTTGGAGTTCATGGCGTTGGTCGACAGGTAGAAGACGTTGCCGTAGCCGCCGGTGGCGAGGACCACGGCGTCCGCGAAGTAGGTGTCGATGCGGCCGGTGACCAGGTCGCGGGCGACGATGCCGCGGGCGCGGCCGTCGACCACGACCAGGTCGAGCATCTCGGTGCGCGGGTGGAGCTCGATGTTGCCCGCGGCGACCTGCCGGGAGAGCGCCTGGTAGGCGCCGAGCAGGAGCTGCTGGCCGGTCTGGCCGCGGGCGTAGAAGGTGCGGGAGACCTGGACGCCGCCGAAGGAGCGGTTGTCGAGCAGGCCGCCGTACTCGCGGGCGAAGGGCACGCCCTGGGCGACGCACTGGTCGATGATCTCCACGGAGATCTGGGCGAGGCGGTGGACGTTGGACTCGCGGGCGCGGAAGTCGCCGCCCTTGACCGTGTCGTAGAAGAGGCGGTGGATCGAGTCGCCGTCGTTGCGGTAGTTCTTGGCGGCGTTGATGCCGCCCTGGGCGGCCACCGAGTGGGCGCGGCGCGGGGAGTCCTGGAAGCAGAACTGGACGACCCTGTAGCCCTGTTCGGCGAGGGTGGCGCCGGCCGAGCCGCCGGCCAGTCCGGTGCCGACGACGATCACGGTGTGCTTGCGCCGGTTGGCCGGGTTGACCAACTTCGCCTCGAAGCGGCGGCGGTCCCAGCGCTCGTTCACCGGGCCGGCGGGCGCCTTGGTGTCGGCGAGGGGCTCGCCGGTGGTGTGGCGGATGTAGGACATGTCAGCTCACCAGTCCGGTCATGACGCCCACGGGGACGGCGACGAAACCGGCCGTGAGCAGCAGTGCGAGAACGTTGGCAGCCGCCTTGAAGACCCGGCTGCGACCGCGGGCGCCGGCGCCGAGGGTCTGGGCGGCGCTCCAGAATCCGTGCCGGACGTGCAGGCCGAGCGCCAGCATGGCGACGATGTAGATCACGTTGCCGTACCAGGTGGAGAAGGAGTCCACCACGTTCTGGTACGGGTGGCCCTCCTGGAACCCGCCGGCGTGGACGTGGCCGGTGGTGAGGTCCAGGATGTGCCAGACGATGAAGAGGCCGAGGATGACGCCGCCCCAGCGCATGGTCCGGGTGGCGTAGCTCGCGCGGCGCCTGGTGTGGACGTACCGGGTCGGACGCGCCTTGATGTCGCGGCGGCTCAGCTGGTAGGCGGCCGTGGCGTGGGCGACGACCGCGACCACCAGCACGACCCGGATGATCCACAGGGTCCACTCGTAGTGCATGAACGGCTCGCCGACGGTGCGGATCCAGTGGCCGTACTCGTTGAACTCCGTGGGGCCGAAGAAGACCTTCAGGTTGCCGATCATGTGGGCGACCAGGTACAGCAGCATGATCAGGCCACTGACCGCCATCACGGCCTTCTTGCCGACGGTCGACTGCCACACGGCGTGTGTCCTGGACGGCCGTCGGCCCGTCCGCGTTGCCAGAGCCATGCAGCGAAGGTACGACCGCCTGGGCCGATCGGTCCAAGACATGATGCGCCTGGTTTCCATAGGCAGCACCTATCCACACCTATCATCGCGGCATGCACCTGCAGCAACTGCGCTATTTCGTGGCGGTCGCCGAGACCCGCCACTTCACCCGTGCGGCGGAACTGGTCCATGTCGCCCAGCCCTCGCTCTCCCAGCAGATCAAGTCGCTGGAGCGGGAGTTGGGGGCCGACCTGTTCTCCAGGGCGCGCGGGAACATCACCCTGACGGACGCCGGGGAGACGCTGCTCCCGCTGGCGCGGCGGATCCTGGCGGACACCGAGGCGGCCCGCCAGGAGGTGCAGGAGGTGGCGCAGCTGCGGCGCGGACGGGTGCGGCTGGGGGCTACGCCCAGCCTCTGCACCGGACTGCTGCCCGACGTGCTGCGCGCCTTCCACGACCGCTACCCGGGGGTCCAGCTGGTGATCGAGGAGGGTGGTTCGCACGACCTGGTGCGGGAGCTGGCGCGCGGCGCGCTGGATTTGGCGCTGGTGGTGCTGCCGCTGCGGACCCCGTCGCCGGCGCTGACCACGGTGGAGCTGCTGCGGGAGGAACTGGTGGTGGTGTCCTCCCCGGAGACGCCGCCGCCGGGGCACGGGCGGGGCCGGACGCGGCGGGTGCGGATCGCCGATCTGGAGGGGGAGCGGCTGGTGATGTTCCGCCACGGGTACGACCTGCGCGAGCTGACGGTGGCGGCGTGCCGGGCGGAGGGGTTCGAGCCGGAGTTCGCGGTCGAGGGAGGCGAGATGGACGCCGTGCTCGGCTTCGTCCGTGCCGGGCTCGGGGTGGCGGTGGTGCCGCGGATGGTGGCGGCGCGGGCCGGGCTGCGGGTGACCCCGCTGGCGGCGCCCGGCCTGTCACGGGCCGTGGCGCTGGCGCACCGCAGCGACGTGGCGCCGCCGCGGGCCGCGCGGGAGCTTCAGCGGATGCTGGTGGAGCGGTGACGCCGGTCCCGCCGGGCGGGGCGGGGCGCTCCGTGCGGGGCGGGGCGCTCCGTACGCGCCGCGGTGTCGTGACACGCCGCCGCCCGCCGCCGGTCCGCGGTGCCGGTCCGGGCACCGCCGGGCGGTGGCACGGCGCCGCGCCCGGTGCGGTGGGGGCGGCGGCGCGGGTCAGACCGAGATCGGGTGCGAGGGGCGGCCGGCCGCGGCGTCGATCTCCCGGTGCGCCTTGTCGAGGAGCTGCATGGCGATGTCGTTCAGCGCCCTGGCGCCGGCGACCTCCTCGCCCACTCTCGGCTGATTGGCGTCGGAGTCGTGCCGACTGGCGTGGCCGTGGCCCCGGATCTCGCTGCCGTCGGGCAGCCGTACCAGCGCGGCGGCCCGGGTGCGGGTGTCGTCCTCCTTGAATTCCAGTTCCACGTGCCATCCCACTGCGGTGTGCAGCATGGTGTCTCACCTCCTGGATGTCCTTCTTCCAGGGTGCGCCCGATGCGCGCGCCACGCAGCGGATGCCGCGGGCGCCGGGCGCCGGCCCGGACAGCAGGCGCCGGCCCGGACAGCAGGCGTCGGCCAGGTCAGCAGGCGTCGGCCAGGGCGAGGTCGTGGAGCCGCTCGGGCGGGCCGGGGCGGGCGTAGTACCAGCCCTGGGCGGTGTCGCAGCCCAGCTTGCGCAGCCGGTCGGCCTGGGCCGCCGTCTCCACGCCCTCGACGGTGACGGACAGCCCCAGGTTCCTGGCCAGCCGCACCACCCCCTCGACGATCTTGACGTCCACCGGGTCGGCCGGCGAGCTGCGGATGCCGCGGGTGAAGGAACGGTCCAGCTTGAGCACGCTCACCGGCAGCCGCCGCAGGCCGGCGAGGTTGGAGTACCCGGTGCCGAAGTCGTCGAGCGCGATCTCCACGCCCATGTCGCTCAGGGTGCGCAGTGGCCGCAGGACCTCGTCCTCCGCCCCGACCAGCGCCGATTCGGTGATCTCCAGGCAGAGCGCCTCGGGCGGCAGCCCGGCGTCCTCCAGGATCCGCGCGGTGTCCCGCACCAGGCCGGGGTCGGTGAGCTGGCAGGGCGAGAGGTTGACGTTGACGCGCAGGGCGCCGTTCCACTCACGGGCCTGCCGCACGGCCTGCTCGAGCACCCAGCGGCCCAGCGGGACGATCAGCCCGGTCCGCTCGGCGAGCGGGATGAACCGGTCGGGCCCCACCACGCCCTGCCTCGGGTGCAGCCAGCGCACCAGCGCCTCGGCGCCGCCCACGCTGCCGTCCTGGAGGCGCACCAGGGGCTGGTACTCGATGAAGAACTCGCCGTTCTCCAGGGCGGCGGGCATCGCGGTGGTGAGTCCGTGGCGGCAGATGGCGCGGGCGTCGGCCTCGGGGTCGGCGACCTCGAACCGGTTGCCGCCGGCCGACTTGGCCCGGTACATGGTGATGTCGGCGCTGCGCAGCACCTCGGCCGCCCCCCGTTCCCCGGCCGGGCCCTCGACGATGCCGATGGAGCCGCGCACGGCCAGCTCCCGGCCGTCGATGCGCACCGGGGTGGCCAGCGCGTTCATGATCCGCTCCGCCAGCTCGTCGACCCCGCGCCGGGTGTCGGGTCCGGTGGTGAGCGCGACGAACTCGTCGCCGCCGAGGCGGGCCACCATCTCGCCGGGTGCGGTGGCGCAGGCCTGCAGCCGGTCCGCGACCTCGACCAGGAGCCGGTCGCCGGCCTGGTGGCCGAGGCTGTCGTTGACCGTCTTGAAGCCGTCGAGGTCCAGGTAGCAGAGCCCGAAGCGCTGCCCGTCCCCTGCCGCCACGGCCTTCTCCAGCCGTTCGAAGAACAGCGTCCGGTTGGGCAGGCCGGTGAGGGCGTCGTGGGTGGCCTCGTAGCGCAGGCGGAGGTTGAGCAGGCGCCGCTCGGTGGTGTCCTCCATCAGCGCGAGCTGGTACTGGGGGCGGCCGTCGGCGTCCCGCAGCAGGGAGACGGTGAGGTTGGTCCACAGCACGGTGCCGTCGGGGCGGGTGAAGGCCTTCTCCACGCGGTAGTGCTCGCGCGACCCGTCGACCAGGTCGCCGTGCAGCCGCCAGATCTGGGCGCTGTCCTCCGGGTGCGTCAGCTCGGTGAACCGGCGGCCCAGCAGGGCGCCTTCGGTACCGCCGAACATGCGGGTCATGGCGGCGTTGATCTGGAGGATGGTGGAGTCGGGGCCGGCGATCCAGATGCCGGTGGCCGCGCCCTCGAAGACGGCGCGGAACCGCGCCTCGCTCTCGTGCAGGGCCTGGGTGGCCGCCTCGTTGAGCTGGGCCTGGGCTCCCAGCGCCGCCCGCGCCACGGCCCGCTGCTCGGTCTTCGTGCGGTCGCGCAGGGCCTCGGCGAAGCCGGTGGCCAGCGCGGCGCCCACCCGTACGGCGCGGGCCCGCAGCACGGCCGGGTCGGCGCCCTCGTGGCCGAGGCAGCACGCCGCGTGGGCATCCAGGCACTCGAGGGTGCGGCCCACCGCCTCCGGGTCCACCCGGCCCACGGCGACCAGCGCGGCGCCCGCCGCCCGTCCCGCCGACGCGTCGGGCGTGCGGGCGTGCAACGCCTCCCGCAGTCTCCGGGCGGCCGGCAGGAGTCCGGCTCTCAGCGCGCGCACCGCCTCGGGCGGGGCCTCCCGTGGGGCCTCGGACAGCAGGGCGCGGCTCCACGCGGCCGTGAACCGGTCCAGCTTCTCCGTCGGCGTGTCCGGGACGCCCGTCATGCCGGCCGGCCCCCGTCGACGCTCCGCGACGCACGGGCAGGACAGTTCATCTGGGGCTCCGGGGAGTAGACGGCCGAGGGTCGAGGTGAGGCTACTGATCAACCACCCAACCATGCGAGCAGAAACGGAAATTGACCATCCGATAGCGATCAGGCCCGGATGCTCGCCCTGGTGGATTCGACGGACTTGTCGGCAACTTCGCGCCGCCATATCCACCCGTTCGAAGCAACCGATGACACATCCGGCGTAACACCGGACAGACGTGACGATGATCACTCGCGTGGAGAGACCAACACGGAATCATCTCGTCCGCGCCACACGGGCGTTGACCGCCGCCGCGGTCGTCTGGCTCGCCGGCCCTGGGTGGCCGACGGCCGCCGCCGCGGACGCCTGCGCCTACGCGTCGTCCGGCCCGGGCGGGGCGGCGGCGGGGATCGTCACCGGCTCGGGGGTGGTGGGCGTCGGCCCGGTGCCGCCGGCGGACGCCTTCGTCCTGCCGTCCGGCGCGCCGGTCGCCGTCATCGGGCCCGACGGGATGACGGCCGCGGCCGGGGACGCGGTGGCCCGCCTCGACGGCGACGGCGCGTGGGCGCAGGCCGGGCGGTGCCCCACGCCGACACCCACCCCGACGCCGACACCGCCTCCCCCGCCGCCTCCGCCGCCGGAACCGGCGCCCGAGCCCCCGCCGCCGCCCCCGCCGCCCGCACCGGAACCGCCCGCTCCCGCCCCGGCGGCGCCCGCCGCGCCCGAGCCGGCTCCCGTCCGCACTCCCCCGCCCGCTCCCGCACCGGTGCGGCCCGCGCCGCCCGAACCGGCGCCGCGGCCGGCGCCCGAACGGTCCGCGGCGCCCTCGGCCGAGCCCGTCGCCTACCCGGTCCGCCGGGCGGCCGCCCCCTCGCTGCCACCGCGGCCCCGCCGGTCGCTGGTGTCCCTCGCGCTGCTGATCACGGCGCCCGCGGTGATCGCCGTGGCCGCGCTCCGTCCGCGGTGACGCGCCGTCCGGCCGCCGCGACCCCCACCCTCAGGAGGACTTCTTGCCGAGCTGGCTCGTACTCGCCCTCGCGATGGCCGCGGCGTGCGCCGTGGTCGTCGTGGTGGCCGTCATCCGGGAGCGCACCGCGCGCGAGGACGACGACCCGGACGACACCCCGGACGTGATCGAGTACATGACGATGATGATCGGCGTGGTCTACGCGATCGTCCTGGGCCTGGCGATCGCCGGCGTCTGGGAGGCCCGCAGCGCCGCGCAGGACCATGTGCGGGCGGAGGCGATGGCCCTGCACGAGATCTCCGAGCGGGTCCGGCCCTACCCGGTCGAGATCCGCGAGCTGATCCGGGAGGACGTGCACGCCTACGTCGGGCACGTGGTGAACACCGAGTGGAAGGTGATGGCCGACCAGGGCGAGCTCACCGGGCAGGGCGCCCGCCTGCTGGCGCGGCTCCGGCACGACCTGACCGACTACCAGCCCGCCTCGGACTTCGAGGCGCAGGCCTACCAGCCGCTGCTGGACCAGGTGACCCTGGTGGACCAGGCGCGGGCGGCCCGCGAGGACGCCACCGAGGCGACGATGCCGGGTGTGGTGTGGTTCGGGCTGATCACCGGGGCCGTGGTGACCATCGGCATGGTCTTCGCCCTGCAGATCCGGCGCACGCCGCGGGAGCTGGTGCTGGCCGGCCTGTTCTCGGCGCTGATCGCGTTCCTGCTGTTCCTGGTGTGGGACTTCGACGCGCCGTTCAGCCGGGGCATGGACGTGGACGCGGGGGCCTTCACGGCCTTGTTCCCGTCTGCCGGCACCTAGGTGCCTGTCCCGCGGAGGCGCGCCGCACGGCGCCCGGTGTTCCCGCTCCCACACCCGTGAGGGCGCGGGAACACCCGTCCGGCCCAGCGGTGTCACCCGTTCGCCCGAGCGGGATCGCGGGGGCGGTCCGCCGTTCCTAGCGTGCTGCGCAGGCAGGGCCGTGGAGCAGGTCCGCGGCCCGCAGCGCAGAACCGGAGGGCGTCATGGGCGTCACGGGCGTCATACGCGTCGCATCGGCCTTGCTCCTGGGCGTGACCGCCACCGCGGTCACGCCCGTCGTCGTGTTCGCGGCCGAGGAGGACCGGGAGGACGGCGGCACCTCGTTCTCGTTCGCCGTGGCGCCGGAGGCGGTGGCGCCGGGCGGCCGGGTCACCCTGTCGGTGGACGGCTGCCGGCACGCGGCGCAGGTCTCCTCGGCTCTCTTCCCCACCGTCACCCTGCCCAGGGGCACCACGACGGCACGGGCCCGGGTGGACGCGGACGCGCGTCCCGGCACGGTCCACCAGGTCTCGTTCCGCTGCGGCCTGGAGACGGGGGTGACGGAGCTCAGGGTGCGCGCGGCCCGGCCCGGGCCGACCGCCCGGCCCACCCGCCCGGCGCCGGTTCCCGAGCGGCCGGACCGGCCGGACCGCCCGGACGCGAGCGCGTCGTCGGCCACCCCCTCCCCGCCGCCCGCGGCGACCGTCCCGCCGGCTCCTCCGGAGCACGGTTCGCACGCGGGCGACGGCGGGACGGTCGCCGGGTTCGACCTGGGCGACCTCGGGCTGGGCGCGCTGCTGGTGACCGGCGCGCTGGGCGCCGCCCACCGTCTGACCCGGCCCGCCGCCGCGGCGGACAAGGCCTCCGGCGGCGAGCCCCGGGGATGAGCCCGGGACGCCGTGGGGCGACGGAAGCGGCGGCGGACAAGGGAACGGCGTCCCGCCCCGGGCCCCTAGGGGGCGCGGGACGGGACGCCGACGCGTGCGACGCTCCCCGGAACGCTGGACGGAATCAGATACGGCTCTCCGCGCGACGGCGCATCCAGAAGAACCCGCCGCCGAGGGCCGCGGCGGCGACCAGCCCGCCGCCGATGGCGATGTCGGTGGGCGTCGCGCCGGTCAGGGAGCTGCCGCCGAGACCACCGCGGACACCGCCGAGCACGGTGAACGCGTTGGAGCGGGTGAGGGTCTTGCCCTCGCCGCAGTGCGCGGTGATGCTGTGCGACCCGGCGGTGGCGTTGCTGTTCACCCGCACGGTGGCCTTGGACTTGCTGCTGCTGCCGCTGACCGGGCTGAGCGGCGTGGACGGGAAGACCGGCGAGGACACGGTGGACCCCGGCATCCGGCAGGAGCTGCCCTCCACGGTGACGGTCAGCTGCCCGCCGGGGGCGATGGTGCTCGGGCTGACCTGGATACTGGTGGGGTCGGACCATGCGCCGGCCGTCGGGGCAGCGAGCCCGATGGCGGCGAACGCGGCGGCCGAGACCGCCAGGGCACGAGTACGCATGAGTTCCTCCGCGGAAGACGCCCCGGGTCCCGTCCCCGGTCGATCGGCGAGAAAGCGCCTCCCAGTCAGACCCTCGGACGACCGGTCCCCTGCCGCATTTCGGCCTTCCGCCGTCCTGGTGAGCCGACACGCCGAGGAGAAACTCCGAATGCCTCATCGCCGCAGGTCACGGTGGGCCGGATATTTTCTCCCCCGGCGACTCGGATGGCGCACCGGCGTTTGACGGGGCCACCCGTTCGCCTCCGCCCCGATGCCGGTTCCGCACACGGCGCTTAGCGTTCTGCTATCGCGACAGACACGGCGACGGCCGCGTCGAGAGGGGAATGGCGAAGATGTCTGCGTCAGAACTGGCGGAAGAGGAGGAGCGGCCGAGGCGGCGCGCGCCCTGGGGCGTGATAGCGCTGGTGCTCCTTACCGGCCTCGCCCTCATCAGGAACGGTTCCGGGGAGTTCGACACCGGTCCCCCGCAGCCCACCTCGGTGGCCGCCGCCGACGCGTCGGTCCGGCCCCAGGCCTTCCCCGGAGCGGCCGCCCCGCTGCCGTTCTCCGAGGTGGACCGGGTGAGGATCCAGGCGATCCAGGTCGACGCCCCCGTCGTCCCGGTGGGCCTGGACCCCGACGGCTGGGTCGCCGCCCCGCCCCCGGAGGACCCCAACCTGGCCGGCTGGTTCACCGGCGCGGTGACCCCCGGCGAGAAGGGCACCTCCGTGATGGTGGGTCACGTGGACAACGCGCGGGGCCCGGCGGTCTTCTACGGCCTGGGCGCCCTCAAGCAGGGCAACAAGGTCGAGGTCCTGCGCAAGGACGGAAAGCTCGCGGTCTTCGAGGTCTACGGCATCGAGGTCTACGACAAGAACAATTTCCCCGGCGAACGCGTCTACGGCTCCACGGGAACTCCCGAACTGCGGGTCATCACCTGCGGCGGCGGATATTCACCGCAGGACGGTTACGCGGGGAACGTGGTCGTCTTCGCCCGCATGATCGAGACCCACTGACCATTGACCCACTGACCACCGACCCACCGACCCACCGACAATTCCCCGCACCGAATTCCGGAGGGCCCGTACGAGTTCCGTCTCGTACGGGCCCTCCGCCTGTTCCCGCCCGTGCCCCCCGTCCCTCGTCGTCGCGGGCTCAGGCGGCCCGGCGGCGGGGTACCGCGATGTGGTAGCCCTCGTCGAGGAGGCGGGGCAGGTAGCGGCGCAGGGCCTGGACGCTCTGGGAGCGGTTGCCGCCGGCGTCGTGGGAGAGCACCACCGCGCCGGGCGAGGCCTGTTTCTCCACCGTGGCGGCGATGGCGCCGACGCCCGGGGTCCGCCAGTCGAGCGTGTCGACGGTCCAGGCCATCGGTTCCATGCCCAGTTCCGCGCCGAACCGGTAGGCGTCCCGGTTCCAGGCGCCGTAGGGGGCGCGGAACCAGGCGGGGCGGGCGCCGCAGGTCTTCTCGACGACCTCGCTGGTGCGCTCCATCTCGCTGCGGACGGCGGAGCGGGAGAGCCGGGTGAGCAGCGGGTGCGACCAGGTGTGGTTGCCGATGACGTGGCCCTCGTCGGTCATCTGCTTGACCAGGTCGGGGTTGGCCTTCGCCATGTTGCCGCAGACGAAGAACATGGCGTGGATCCGGTGCTCGCGCAGGGTCTTGAGCACCTGCGGGGTGTAGCGGGGGTCCGGGCCGTCGTCGAAGGTGAGGACGACGGTGCGGCCGAGGCCGCCGACCCGCAGGAACGGTTCGTCGCGCACGGGCGTCCGGGCGGGCCGGGAGGCGGGCGGGGCGAAGCCGGCCACCGGACTGAGGCGGTAGGAGGTGGACACGGACGAACGTGCTCCGCCGGGGGCGCCCGGCGCGCCCGCGGCCCGGCCGGACGCGCCGGCGGCGGTCCCGGCGGAGGGGGACTCGGTGGAGAGGAGGGACGTGAGGCCCGCCGTGCCCGCCGCCGCGAAGGCGGAGGCTCCGGCGATCAACGCGCCCCTCCGGGTCAGCAATCGGTCCATTTTCATGATTAATCAGTCGCGCGGCGCAACGGCCGCCGCATCCCGGGTGGGCGCGGAGTGGCGTGATTGCACCCTTGCGGAGCACGGGACCGGCGTGTCGTCCTGGACCGCCGGGCGACCGTTCGTCGCACCGCTCGTCGACGCGTTCGACCGTCCGCCGCAGATCCGCGCGCGCGGACTGTTTCGCCGCCGTGTCCTGAGGTGCCATACGAGCCATGACGGCCGGAACCACCATCACCCGAGCGACGACCGCCGAGCACGAGCTGGCCCGTCTCCAGCGCGAGCACGGGCGGCCCCTGTTCGCCCTGCTGCTCAGGCTCTGCGAGGGCGACCGGCAGCGTGCCGAGGACCTGGTCCAGGAGACCCTGGTGCGGGCCTGGCAGAACCCCGCGGCGCTGCACGACGACGCCTTCGACTCCGTACGGCCCTGGCTGATGACGGTGGCCCGCCGGCTCGCCATCGACGCGCGGCGGGCCCGGCAGGCGCGCCCCGCCGAGGTGGGCGACGCGGTGCTGGAGAACGCGCGGGTCTGCGCCGACCACGCGGAGCGTTCGGCGGCGACGCTGGACGTCCGGGAGGCCGTGCGGCGGCTGTCCCCCGAGCACCGCGACGTCCTGGTGATGGTGTACTTCCGGGGCGCCAGCGTCGCGGAGGCCGCGACCGCCCTCGGCATACCGCCCGGGACCGTCAAGTCCCGTGCCTACTACGGGCTGCGGGCCCTGCGCAGGATCCTTCCGGGGTACGCGCCGGACCTGCGCTGAAACTCGGCGGCGGGTCAAGCCTTCTTAAAGCGCCTTGCCGATGACCATGGTTGGGTAATCGGCTGTCCCCATCGGGCCGATCGGTGCGAGCGGTTCGATCGGTTCGATCGGTTCGTTCCGGACGGAGGGAACCGGGCCGGGCGGGCGCGCGCCCACCGGAGGGAAGGCAGGCAGGCATGCTGGACAGAGGACACGACCGCCCGGAGCCGGACCGGCTGACGGTTCCGATGGCGTGGCTGTACGCCGAGTACATCGCCGACGAGCTGCTGCGGTCCGGGGACCTGATGCCGCCGACCTCGTTCGAGTACCGGGCGGGGCGGGACGCGCTGGCCCTGACGGTGTTCCTCTCCGACCTGGAGGGCGAGCTGAGCGGCGTCCAGGTGGTGACCCGGCTGGAGACCTGGCGTTCGCTGACCGCCTACGACCAGCCGTGGCAGGACTGGGTGCGCGAGCGGCTGGAGCGGCTCACCGCCGAGGCGCGGGCGAACGGCGCCCGGCCGGGCCCGGACCTGCGGCTGGCGCTGGCGGCCTGGCGGTGGCTGGAGGAGACGGAGCTCCTCGCGCCCGACCTGGACGCGGTGCCGGGCGGTGGTCCGGTGCCCGGGGAGGACGGTCCGCAGCGCTGGACCCCTGCCTGGCAGCTGGGCCTGCCCCTGGGGCACCTGGCCATCCACCTGTTCTGAGCGGGGCCGCCTCCCGGGGCGCGCGCAGCCTCGGGACCTGGGGCCCGGGGCGCGCGCCGCGCCGCTACTTGAGGAGCCGTGACAGGCGGCGGTCGGCCAGCGGGCGGCCCCCGGTCTGGCAGGTGGGGCAGTACTGGAGCGAGGAGTCGCTGAACGCCACCTCGCGGACGGTGTCGCCGCACACCGGGCAGGGTTCGCCGGTCCGTCCGTGGACCCGCATCCCGCTCTTCTTCTCCGCCTTCAGCCGCCCGGCGGCGACCCCGCGGGAGCGTTCCACGGCGTCCAGGAGCGTGGTGCGCAGCGCCTCGTAGAGCCGGTGCGTGTCCTCCGGCGTCAGCGTGTCGGTGAGCTTGAACGGCGACATCCTGGCCGCGTGGAGGATCTCGTCGCTGTAGGCGTTGCCCACCCCGGCGATCAGGCCCTGGTCGCGCAGGGCCCCCTTCAGCTGCCGCCGCTCGCCCCGCAGCAACTCCGTGAACCGGGCCTCGTCGAAGTCGTCGGCCAGCGGATCGGGGCCCAGGCGGGCCACGCCCGGCACCTCTCCGGGGTCATGGACGAGGTGGACGGCGAGGCGCTTCTGGGTGCCCGCCTCGGTGAGGTCGAAGCCCTGCCCGTCGTCCAGGACCGCGCGCAGGGCGAGCGGGCCCTTGCCGGGGCGCGGCGGGGTGGCGGGGACGCTGTCGAGCCAGCGGAGCCAGCCGGCCCGTGCCAGGTGGAACACCAGGCGGGGGCCGCCGTCGGCCGTGACCACGTCCAGGAACTTGCCGTGCCGGTGCACGGCGGTGACCGTGCGCCCCTCCAGGGCGGTGGGCGCCGGGTCGTACGTCTTCAGGACGCTGACGGCGAGGGGGAGGACGCGGGCGAACTCCCTCCCCACCAGGTGCTCCTGCAGGAAGCCCCTGAGGGCCTCCACCTCCGGCAGTTCGGGCATACCCCCAGCCTGCCACGGAGCGGGGCCGGCCGCCCGCGGCGGGCGCGGGTCACTCCCCGCCGGGTTCCTGGTCGTCGTCGGGCACCGAGGGGATCATGGTGAACTCGCACCAGACGCACTTGCCGCCGCCGCGGGCCTCGACGCCCCAGCTGTCGGCGAGCAGGTCCACGAGCATCAGCCCTCGCCCGTGCATGCCCACCGGGTCGGGGTCCCGCAGGTGCGGGAGGGCGCTCGAGCTGTCCTCCACCTCGATGCGCAGCAGCCGCTGCGGCCCGAGCAGCACCCGCAGGGTGACGGTGGCGCACCCCTCGGTGTGCATCAGGGCGTTGGTGATCAGTTCGTCCGCGGCGAGTTCGATCTCGTCGGCCCGTTCGACGGTGCCCCAGGCCCGTACCGCGGCGCGGATCATGTGGCGGGTCTCGGCCAGCGCGTCGGGGTCGCCGGGGACGACCTGCTGCCGGAGCTGGCCGCCGGTCCTGAGGCGGCCGGGGCCCCTGCGGCGCAGCAGCAGGAGGGCCACGTCGTCGTCGCCTCCGCGGCTGTCGGCCCGCTCGATCAAGGCGTCGGCGAGGCCGCGGACGTCGTCGGGGCACTGGGCGATGTAGTCCATCAGTTCCCGCACGCCCTCGGAGAGGTCGTCCCCCGGCATCTCGACGAGGCCGTCGGTGCACAGGACCAGGGTCTGGAGGGTGGAGAGCTCGAAGGTGGTGACGGGGTAGGTGAGGGCGCCGAACTCGGCGGACAGGCCCAGCGGCAGGCCGCCCTCGACGGGGAGGCGCCGGCAGGTGCCGTCGCCGCCGCGCAGGATCGGGTCGAGGTGACCGGCGCGCACCATGCGGACCACGCCGGTGGTGGGGTCGATCTCGGCGTACAGGCAGGTGGCGAACCGGTCGGTGTCGAGTTCGTGGAGGAAGACCGAGGCGCGGGCCATTACGGTGCCCGGCGTGTGCCCCTCGGTGGCGTAGGCGCGCAGCACGATGCGCAGCTGGCCCATGACGGCGGCGGCGTGGGTGTCGTGGCCCTGGACGTCGCCGATCACGGCGCCGACCCGGCCGCCGGGGAGCGGGATCAGGTCGTACCAGTCGCCGCCGATGTCGCGTCCGGCGGCGGGCGAGCGGTAGCGGACGGCGATGTCGGCGCCGGGCACGCTGGGGATGGTGCGGGGCAGCATGGCCTGCTGGAGGCCTTGCGCGAGGTCCATCTGCTGCTCGTAGAACATGGCGCGCTGCAGGCTCTGGGCGAGGCTGCCGGCGAGCGCGCCGAGCAGGGCGCGGTCCCCGGCGGTGAACCCGCGGCGGCCGCTGTAGAGCAGGCCCGCGGCGCCGATCGCCTTGCCCTCGGCGATCAGCGGGAGGTAGGCGGCCGAGGTGATCTGGAGGTGCACCAACTGGCTCCAGAGCATCGGGTAGTGGAGCGCAAACTCCTTGGCCGACTCGATGTAGCGGGGTCTGAGGGTGCGGACCACGTCGCTCATCGGGTACGGCTCGTCCAGCCGGGTGATGCGGGTGCCGGGGACGGCGTCCTGGGGCTCCTCGGTGACCAGGACGATGCGGTCGCCCTCGACCAGGCCCAGGACGACGAGGGAGACGCCCAGCGGCGTGCGCTGGTGGGCCTCGCCGAGGACCCGGGAGACGTCGCGCACGGTCCTGGCCGCGGACAGGGCGGCGGTCAGGGCCTGGACGACGTCGGTCTGGCGGCGTCGGGCCTCGTCCTCGACCGCCTGCTCGAGCCGGGCCTCGCTCTCCCGCAGTTCCTGGGTGGCGTCGCGGACGATGCCGACGACGCGGCGGAGCACCCCGTTCTCGTCGCGCCGCAGGTAGCCCTGGGTGTGGGTCCAGCGCAGGGTGCCGTCGCGGCGGCGGACGCGGAAGTAGGCGCCGTAGTTCTCGGAGCCCTCCTTGACGGCGCGGTTGACGGCCTCGTCGAGGCGGACGCCCTCGCCCGGGGGGACCCGGGAGGCCAGGCCGCCGGCGGTGCCGTCGAACTCCTCGGGGGTGATGTCGAAGATCTCGTGGGCCTGGGCGTCCATGAAGAACCGGCTGGTCTCCAGGTCCCAGTCGAAGGTGCCCATGCGGTTGAGCGCCAGGATGGGATACGGACTGTCGGGCCACCCCTCCGGGAGTGAGGTGTCCGCGGTGTCCCCATCAGCCATGGAGTCCACTTTGCCAGCATTTGCCGGTTTGCTCGACTCGTCGTCCGCCTCCTCCGGGCTGCGGCGGCGGCCCCCCTCAGTCACCGAAGACGTCGGTGGGACTGCCGAAGACACTGTCCCCGTCGAGGACGGCGACCCGGCCGCGCGTCACCTCCGACACGGCGCCGCCCTCGACGATCCCGTCGTCCGTCCGCGCCTCCTCCCGCGTGCCCGTCGGGCCGGGCCGCTCCCCCGCCGGCGACGCCCCGAGCAGGGCGAGGGGCACGGCGCAGGCGACGACGGCGACTCTGATCGGTGCGCGCACGGTGTCCTCCCACGCGGTTCGGGGCACTTCGTCACCATTGTCTGCCGGGTTCCGTGCGGTCACGCAAACGGAGACGGGCGTCACGGTCGGCGACCGCGCGGGGTCGCCGGGGAGGAGTGCCGAGGTCGTGGAGTGGTTCACCGCACCCGAGTACTGGACGGGCCGGCTGCTCTTCCAGCGAGGTCTGGCCGCCGTCTACCTGGTCGCCTTCCTGTGTGCCGCCCTGCAGTTCCGGCCGTTGATCGGGGAGCGGGGGCTGACGCCGGCCCCGCGGTTCCTGGAGCGGACGACGTGGCGGCAGGCGCCCACGCTGTTCCGCCTCCGCCTCTCCGGCCGCCTCGTCCTCTCCGACCGCCTCTTCGCCGCCTGCGCCTGGGCGGGCTGCGCGGTGTCCGCGGCACTGCTCGCGGGAGCGGCGGACCTGGTGCCGCTGTGGGCGTCGATGCTGCTCTGGCTCGTGCCGTGGGCGCTGTACCTGTCGGTCGTGAACGTCGGGCAGACCTGGTACGGCTTCGGCTGGGAGTCGCTGCTGCTGGAGACCGGGTTCCTCGCGGTGTTCCTGGGCAACGACGAGGTGGCGCCCCCGCTGGTGGTGCTGCTCCTGCTGCGCTGGCTGCTGTTCCGCCTGGAGTTCGGCGCCGGGCTGATCAAGATGCGCGGCGACGCCTGCTGGCGCGACCTCACCTGCCTGTACCACCACCACGAGACCCAGCCGATGCCCGGGCCGCTCAGCCGGTTCTTCCACCTGCTGCCGAGGCCGCTGCACCGGGCCGAGGCGGCCGCCAACCACGTCACCCAGCTGGCGGTGCCCTTCCTCCTCTTCACGCCGCAGCCGGTGGCCTCGTGGGCCGCCGCGCTGATGGTGGTCACCCAGCTCTGGCTGATCGCCTCGGGGAACTTCTCCTGGCTGAACTGGCTGACGGTGGTGATCGCACTGCCGGCGGTCCGGTGGCCGTGGGACACTGCGCCGCCCCGGCCCCCGTCCGGAGCACCGCTCTGGTACGTGATCACCGTTCTCGCCGTGGCCGCGCTGCTGCTGTGGCTGAGCCGCAACCCCGTGCGCAACCTGCTGTCGCGCCGTCAGGCCATGAACCGTTCCTTCGACCCGTTGCACCTGGTCAACACCTACGGGGCGTTCGGCAGCGTGACCCGGGTCCGGCACGAGGTGGTGATCGAGGGCACGTCCGACGAGCGGCCCCGCGAGACCTCCGACTGGCGCGCCTACGAGTTCAGGGGCAAGCCGGGGGACGTGCGGCGGCGCCCGCGGCAGTACGCGCCGTACCACCTGCGGCTCGACTGGCTGATGTGGTTCCTGGCCCTGTCCCCCGTGCCGGCCCGCTGGTTCACGGTGTTCGTGGAGAAACTGCTCGAGGGCGACCGGCCCACCCTGAGACTGCTGCGCCGGGCCCCGTTCCCGCCCGGGTCGCCCCCTCGCTGGATCCGCGCCCGGCTGTTCCGCTACCGCTTCGCCACGCGCGCCGAACGCCGCGAGACCGGGGCGTACTGGGTCCGCGAGTACGTCCGCGACTTCCTCCCGCCGACCCGCCTGTCCTGAGCGACGAAGGGGCGGCGGCCGGTCGGGGGGCCGGCCGCCGCCCGTCGTCGTCGCGTGCCGCGCCTGCGCGCGCCCTGACCGCCGACCGCCGTCGGCGACGCGTCAGTCGACGCTGGGCAGGATGTGCGGTTCGGCGAGGTCGTCCTCGTAGCCGGCGAGCCTGATGGGGGCGGAACGGGCCCACACCTCCAGGCTGCCGAGTGGTCCGTCGCCGTCGGCCGCGCTCCGGCCGGCGGGCGCCTCGCTCGCGATCGCCGTCATGGACGTCGTCTTCTCCGGTGTCACCGCGCACTCCTCATGTTGGGTCACCCTCGAGGCGCGGCGCCGTGTGGTGCTCGACGCCCGGGCGCCTCCCGGGTGCGGGTCGGTCGGGAGGCCTTTCGGGCGCGGTGGCGCCGGTACCTCGACGTGGGCAGGCCGGTGTGTCCGGCTTGTCCGGCGACGGCGGTGAGGGGCCGGTAGGGCCCGTCACGCTCTCCGTCCACCTCAGGGTAACCAAATGAGCGGGCTCCCGCTCGATAGCGCCGAAAACTTTGCGTTACCGTCTCACGACGCCCGGGTCACCGCGTCCGACCGCGCCACCCCGACCGCGGTCACCGCAGGCGCACGGGTCACCCCGTCCGCACGGTCACCGCATCGACCGAGTCACCACTTGCCGGGCGCGTAGTCCTTCAGGAACACGCCGTAGAGGTCCTCGCCGGCCTCGCCGCGCACGATGGGGTCGTAGACCCGGGCGGCGCCGTCGACCAGGTCCAGCGGGGCGTGGAACCCCGCCTCGGCGAGGCGCACCTTGTCCGGGTGCGGGCGCTCGTCGGTGATCCAGCCGGTGTCGACCGCCGTCATCAGGATGCGGTCCTTCTCGAACATCTCCTCGGCGCTGGTACGCGTCAGCATGTTCAGCGCGGCCTTCGCCATGTTGGTGTGCGGGTGTCCGGCGCCCTTGTACCCGCGCCCGAAGACCCCTTCCATCGCGGACACGTTGACGATGTACGTGCGCCGGTTCGGCGAGGCGGACATCGCCTGGCGCAGCCGGCTGATGAGGATGAACGGGGCGGTGGAGTTGCAGAGCTGGACCTCCAGCAGCTCCACCGGGGTGACCTGTTCGACGGACTGCACCCAGCTGTTGGTGTCGTGCAGGTCGGGGACGAGTCCGCCGGCGTCGATGGCGGTGCCGGCCGCGATCCGCTCCAGGGAGGCGGAGCCGGAGACCAGCGCGAGGTCGGTGACCTCCTGGGCGCTGACCGCCCCGCCGCCGGCCACCGGCAGCGCGGCGACGGCGCCGGAGCCGAACGCGCCGATCACCCGGGCGGACGGCAGCTCGCCCTTGGGCAGCGGCGCGGACTCGGCGGCGACCAGTTCGCTGTAGGCCTGCGGGGAGCGGCGCACGGTCTGGGCGGCGTTGTTGATCAGGATGTCCAGGTGCCCCTGCGCGGCCACCGAGTCGGCCAGCGCGACGACCTGGGCGGGGTCGCGCAGGTCGATGCCGACGATGTCGAGCCGGTCGATCCACTCGTCGCTGTCCGGCATCGCCTTGAAGCGGCGGATGGCGTCGTTGGGGAAGCGGGTGGTGATGGTGGTGTGCGCGCCGTCGCGCAGCAGGCGCAGCGCGATGTACATGCCGATCTTGGCGCGGCCGCCGGTGAGCAGCGCGCGCCGGCCGGTCAGGTCGGTGCGGGCGTCGCGGCGGGCCCGGTTCTCGTCGGCGCAGTCCGGGCAGAGCTGGTGGTAGAAGTAGTCGACCTCGACGTAGCGGCCCTTGCAGGTGTAGCAGGAGCGCGGGCGCTGGAGTATGCCGGCGATCCGGCGGCCGTCGTCGACGGAGGAGGACGGCAGGATGCCCGCCGTCTCGTCGTCGATGCGCTGGGCGGAGCCGGTGGCGGTGGCCTCGGTGACGGCGCGGTCGTGCGCGGTCTTGGCGGCGCGGCGCTCCTGCCGGCGGCGCTGCTTGACCGTCCGGTAGATGTGCGAGGTGGCCCGGCGCACCTGGACGGCGTCGGGGTGGTCGAGCTCGATCCGGTCGAGCTCCTCCAGGACGCTCAGGCAGATCGCCAGCCGCTCGGGGTCGATGCCGGGACCCCACTCCCCGGTCTCCCCGCCGTCCCTGGCCCCGGTGGTCTCCCCGGTCCCGGCGGCGCCCTGCCCGGCGTCCTCCGCCCGGTGCGCGTCCGGCGCCGCCGTCCGTGCCTCGCCCTGCGCGGGGATCCGCGCGGGGCCGCTGTTCTCCGGGGCGCGCGTGGCAGTGCCCTGGCCGTCGTCCGTCACCGTCATCGCCGCTGTGTTCCTCGTGTCACTCGCCCAGCCGCGTAGCTCGATCGAGTGACCGCGCGGCTCCCACATGAAAAGCGGTGGGAACCGTGTCGCGGATCGGTGTCCGGCTCTGTCCCACCAGGTGGGGAGGATACTGACGCCCGGGAGGCTCCGCCAAATGAACGACCGCCCGGGCGTCGTGTCTCACAGTGGTGTCCTACATGGGGGCCGGAACGTGCTGCGCCTTGCCGAGGACGACGACGCCGTTGTCGGAGACGGTGTAGAGCTCGGCGTCGCGTTCGCTGTTGACGCCGATGGTGGCCCCGGGCGGGACGTCGATGTTCTTGTCCAGGATGGCGTTGCGCACGACGGCGCCGCGGCCGACCCGGACCTTGTCGTGGAGCACGGAGTTCTGCACCACGGCGTCCGGCTCGATCACCACGCCCGGGGAGAGCACGGAGCGGGTGACCTGCCCGCGGATCAGGCAGCCTGCGCTCACGATCGACTCGGTCGCGTTGCCCCCGGCGTTGAAGCGTGCCGGGGAGAGCATCGGGTGGTGGGTGTAGATCGGCCAGTCGCGGTTGTAGAGGTTGAACACCGGCCGGTCGGCGAGCAGGTCCATGTGGGCGTCGTAGTAGGCGTCGATGGTGCCGACGTCACGCCAGTAGCCCTGGTCGCGCTTGGTCTCGCCGGGGACGTGGTTGGTGCTGAAGTCGTAGACGGCGGCGTCGCCGCTCTCGGTGAGCATGGGCAGGATGTCGCCGCCCATGTCGTGGTCGGAGTCGTCGTTCTCCGCGTCCCGGTGCAGGGCCTCCACCAGCACGTCGGTGGTGAAGATGTAGTTGCCCATGGAGGCGAGGATCATGTCGGGGTCGTCGGCGAGCCCCGGAGGGTCGGCCGGCTTCTCCAGGAAGCGTTCCACGGTCCGGCCGTCGGCGGCCGGGGTGATCACGCCGAACTGCGAGGACTCCGACCGCGGCACGCGGATGCCGGCGACGGTCGCCCCGGCCCCGCTGTCGATGTGCTGGCGCAGCATCTCGCGGGGGTCCATGCGGTAGACGTGGTCGGCGCCGAAGACGGCCACGTAGTCGGGCTGCTCGTCACGGATCAGGTTGAGCGACTGGTGGATGGCGTCGGCGCTGCCCAGGTACCACTGCTTGCCGAGCCGCTGCTGGGCGGGCACCGGGGTGACGTAGTTGCCGAGCAGGCTGGACATCCGCCAGGTGGTGGTGATGTGGCGGTCCAGCGAGTGCGACTTGTACTGGGTCAGTACGGCGATGTGCCGGATGTCCCCGTTCACCAGGTTGGACAGGACGAAGTCGACGAGCCGGTAGGTACCGCCGAAGGTGACGGCAGGCTTCGCGCGGTCCGCCGTCAGCGGCATCAGCCGCTTTCCCTCACCGCCCGCCAGCACAATGCCGAGTACGGAAGGCCCACCACGACGCATCGCCGCTCCTCTCACCGGTTCACCCGCCCCCTTGGTCCTGAACCGAGTGCCCCCTGCCCCGACCTGCTAAGCCTGCCCCGTGAGGAGGCCCGTGTCACCCGTTCGGGGGAGGATCGGGCCTTTCCGGGTACTCCACCGTCAGGAGGATCCGTGAAGGACGGAAGAACGCCTCCGGAACGACGACGGAAGAGGGCGTGACCGGCATCGTGGGGTCCTTGCAAGGTGAGCGCGTGCCGGAGGGCTGCCGATGAGCGCCCTGATGTGGTCCGTCGTCCTGTCCCTCGTGTCCGCCGTGGCCTACGCCGGCGGTGCGATCGTGCAGGAGCGGGTGGCGTCGGTCCGGGGCGGCTCCGTGCCCCTGGGCGACCCGGTGTGGTGGTCGGCGGTCCTGCTCAACGGCCTGGGCGCGGGGCTGCACGTGGCGGCTCTGGCGCTGGGGCCGCTCAGCGTGGTGCAGCCGATGGGGGCGCTGACCATCGTGTTCGCGCTGCCGATGGCGGCCCTGTTCGTGGGCCGCGCGGCGGGCGACCGGAACGCCTGGCGGGGGGCTCTGCTGGCCACGGCGGGGCTGGCGGGGCTGCTGGCGCTGGTCTCCGGCTCGGGCACCCGGACGCCTTCGGGCGGGGAGCGGATCGCGCTGCTCGCGGTGACGGCGGGCGTGCTGGCGCTGCTGCTCGCGGTGTCCCGGATGCCGCGCACCCCCGCCGCGGTGCGTGCCGCCGCACTGGCCACCGGGGCGGGCGTCGCCCACGGCCTGGCCTCGGTCTTCACCAAGGCAGTCGCCGCCGACCAGTCGGACGGCTTCGTCCTGGCCGGCCTGCCCTCGGTCGGGGCGGTGCTGGCCCTGTCGGCGGCGGGGCTGGTGCTGTCCCAGTCCGCGTACCACGTGGGCGGTCTGCACGCGCCGCTGGCGACCCTGACCGTGGTCAACCCGGTGGCCGCCACGGTGGTGGGCCTGGTGCTGTTCGGCGAGTCGTTCCGCATGGGCGCCCTCGGGGCCGTCCTGGCGGCGGGTTGCGGCCTGGTCGCGGTGGCGGGGCTGGCCCTGCTGTCCGCGGGCCGCGCCCACGCCGCGGCGGTGCCGGCGCAGGCGACCCCGGACCACGACCGGGACGGCGCCGGGCACGACGGCCGTGAGGAGCAGGACGAGCAGGACGAGCAGGACGAGCGGGAGGAGCGGGCGGAGCGGGACGCTCACATGGCGACGCCGCCGGCCCGCAGGTAGGCCACCGGGTCGATGTCGCTGCCGAAGCCGGGGCCGGTGCGGACCTCGAAGTGCAGGTGCGGGCCGGAGCTGTTGCCGGTGGAACCGGAGCGCCCGAGCCGCTGCCCCGCGGCGACCGACTGCCCGGCCTTGACGGAGATCGCCGACAGGTGGGCGTACTGCGAGTACCGCCCGTCCTGGTGGCGGACGACCACCTGGTAGCCGAACGATCCGCCCCAGCCGGCCGTGACGACCTGGCCGGCGCCGATGGACTGCACGGCGGTGCCGGTGGGCACGGGGAAGTCGATGCCGGTGTGGTAGCCCTTCGACCACGAGGAGCCGTGCTTGCGGTAGGCCGTGCCGAGGGCCGCGTTCACCGGGGCGACCCGGGTCCGTGTCGCGGCGGGGCGGGCATCGTTCCCGCGCCGGTCGGCGGTGCGCTCCTCGCTCTTGCGGGAGTCGGTCTTCTTCGGCTGGGTGCTGCGCTGCTCGGTCTTCTTCCCGGCCTCGCCGTCGCCGGCCTTGCCGGCCTTCTCGCCCTTCCCGGCCTTCTCGGTGTTCTCGGTCTTCTTCTGCCCGCCGGCCTTCCCCTGACCGCGGGACCTCTCCTTCGTGTCCTTCGCGGAGGCGTCGGGCCGCGGGGCGGGGGCCGCGCCGTCCGGCATCCTCAGGCGCTGGCCGGGCATGATCAGGTCGGGGTCGGAGCCCACCGTGGAGCGGTTGGCCGCGTAGAGGGACTGCCAGCCGCCGTCCACGTCCCGGGTGTCCGCGATGGCGGAGAGGGAGTCGCCGCGGACCACGGTGTACAGGTCGGTTTGTCCGGCGCGGGACTGCGGCGGGGTCTGCGGCCGGACGTCCTTGCCGGTGTCCCGCGCTCCCGCCGGCGCCGCCTTGCTGCCGGGGGCCTTGCGGTCCGAGGCCTTCGCCGCGGCGCCGCCGGAGCCGTCCCCCAGGTCGGGCGCGGGGCCGCCGCGGGTGAGGCCGGCGCGGCCCGAGCAGACCGGCCAGGCGCCGGGTCCCTGGACGTCGAGGACCTTCTCGGCGACGACGATCTGCTCCTCGCGGGTGGCCTGGTCGGCACGGGGCGCGTAGACACGGCCGCCGAAGCCCTCCCAGGTCGCCTGGCTGAACTGGAGCCCGCCGTAGTAGCCGTTGCCGGTGTTGACGTCCCAGTCGCCGCTCGCCTCGCAGGCGGCGACCCGGTCCCAGGTGGAGGCCTCGGCCGCCTCGGCGGTGCCGGTCCCCACCAGCGGAAGCGCGATGCCCGCGCCACTGGCGGTGACGGTGAGCGAAGCGCGGTTGAGTCTGTTGGGCTGGTACCGGCGGTGCCGGCCGCGTGCGGCCATTGGTGCCTCCTCGACACAGGTCAGGAGACACAGAACGTAAGCGCAGTGACAGAGGGTCACAAGCAGGAATTCGGACCGGTTGCGTGCGACAGGAAGCCGGTAAACCCGCAGTTGACGGATATCGCCGGACGAATATGCCGGGGTGAACGCGGTACGGGGCGTCTGGCGCGAAAGCGCCGGACGCCCTGCGTTTCAGCTCACAGCACCGGCCCGCCGGATCGCGGAGGCCCGGGTTCCGGGTCGGGCACCGGCTCCGGCCCCGGCGGCTGCGGGATCGGCGACGGCGAGGGCTCCGGCGGCACGGGCCCGGATGGCGTGGGACCGGGCGGTGGCGGGGTGGGACCCGGCGGCGTCGGTCCTGGCGGGGGAGGACCCGGGGGTTCCGGACTCGGGACCGGGTTGGGGCCGGGCTCGGGCACGGGATCCGGGAACGGGTCCGGTCCTGGCCCCGGCGCGGGGGCCGGGCCGGGCTCCGGGAACGGCTCGGTCATGGCGTCGTCTCCCATCCGGTCGCCTCCGGCGGCGCCGCGCCGGTTTCTGGACCTGTTCCACGCCTGCCCGCTCCGGGCGGTCTCACTCACCCCGACGGGGTACCGGCCGCGGGAACCGGCTCCGGCCGTGTGCTCGGGCGGCGGGACCGCGCCCGGTCAGGCCACCGCCTCCGGCACCGTTCCGGTACGCGCCCGGTGGAGTTCGGCGTAGCGGCCTCCGAGGGCGAGGAGCTCATCGTGGGTGCCGCGCTCGACCACGCGGCCGGCCTCCACGACCAGGATCAGGTCCGCGCCGCGGATGGTGGAGAGCCGGTGGGCGACGACCAGCGCGGTCCTGCCCTCGAGCGCCTCGGCGAGCGCCGCCTGCACGGCGGCCTCGGAGGTGTTGTCGAGGTGCGCGGTGGCCTCGTCGAGCAGGACGACGCGCTGGCGGGCCAGCAGCAGCCGGGCGATGGTCATCCGCTGTCGCTCGCCGCCGGAGAGCCGGTAGCCGCGCTCCCCCACCACCGTGTCCAGGCCGTCCGGCAGGGACCGGACCAGTTCCTCGAGGCGTGCCCGGCGCAGCACGTCCCACAGTTCGTCCTCGCCGGCCTCGGGGCGGGCGAGCAGCAGGTTGGCCCGGACCGTGTCGTGGAAGAGGTGCCCGTCCTGGGTGACCATGCCGACCGCCGCGCGCAGCGAGGCCGCGCCCACGTCGCGGACGTCGACGCCGCCGAGGCGGACCGCGCCGGAGTCGACGTCGTAGAGGCGCGGGAGCAGTTGGGCGACGGTGGACTTGCCGGCGCCGGAGGAGCCGACCAGGGCGACGGTCTGCCCCGGTTCGGCGCGGAAGGAGATGCCGTGCAGGACCTCCTCGCCGCCGCGGGTGTCGAGGGCGGCGACCTCCTCCAGGGAGGCCAGCGAGACCTTGTCGGCGGACGGGTAGGCGAACCGCACGTCGTCGAACTCCACGGAGAGCGGGCCGTCGGGCAGGTCGCGGGCGTCCGGGCGTTCGCGGACCAGCGGCTCGAGGTCGAGGACCTCGAAGACCCGCTCGAAGCTGACCAGCGCGGTCATCACCTCGACGCGGGCGCCTGCCAGCGAGGTGAGCGGGGCGTAGAGCCGGGTGAGCAGCAGGGCGAGGGCCACCACGGCGCCGGGTTCGAGGCTGCCGCGGAGCGCGAACCAGCCGCCGAGGCCGTGGACGAGGGCGAGCGCCAGGGCGGAGACCAGGGTGAGGGCGGTCATGAAGACCGACTGGACGGTGGCGGTGCGGATGCCGATGTCGCGGACCCGGCGGGCGCGTTCGGCGAACTCGGCGGACTCCTCCTCGGGTCGGCCGAAGAGCTTGACCAGGGTGGCGCCGGGGGCGGAGAAGCGTTCGGTCATCCGGGTGCCCATGGCGGCGTTGTGGTGGGCCGCCTCGCGCTGGAGGCGGGCCATCATCGAGCCCATCCGGCGCGCGGGGACCACGAAGACCGGGAGCAGCACCAGGGCGAGCAGGGTGATCCGCCAGGAGAGGGTGAGCATCACGACGAGGGTGAGCACGAGGGTGACGAGGTTGCTGACCACGCCGGAGAGGGTGTTGCTGAAGGCGCGCTGGGCGCCGATGACGTCGTTGTTGAGGCGGCTGACCAGCGCTCCGGTGCGGGTGCGGGTGAAGAAGGCGACGGGCATCCGCTGGACGTGGTCGAAGACGGCCGTCCTCAGGTCGAGGATGAGGCCTTCGCCGAGGGTGGCGGAGAGCCGGCGCGCGACGACGCCCACCACCGCCTCCACCACGGCGATCAGCGCCATCAGCAGCGCCAGCCGCACCACCAGGCCCTCGTCGTCGCCGGAGACGACGGCGTCGACCACCCGCCCGGCGAGGACGGGGGCCGCCACCGCGAGCAGGGCGGTGACCACCCCCAGGGCGAGGAACAGCGCGATCCGGCGGCGGTGCGGGCGGGCGAAGGCGGCGACGCGGCGGAGCGTGGCGCGCGCCAGGGGGCGGCGGACCTGGTCGTCGGCGTTCACCAGGCTGTGGAGCTGCGTCCAGGCGGTGGTCTCCATACTCATGCCGGGAACCGTAGAACCTCAAGTTCGCTGGAGGTCAACGCCGTCGCGGCCCGGGCCCGCGGCGCGGCGGCCGGGCCGTCGCAGCGGCCACGACGGAGCAGCGGGTGACGGGCCTCCGGTACCGGTCCGTCAGAGCTCCTGCCGGGCGGGCCGGGTGACGTTCCGTCGGCCGTCTGGGGCAGGATGTGTCCGCCCGCCCGGCTCGCACGCTTGTCCGGGCGGGGAGCGGCAGATCCCCCCGAAGAACCGAACAGGTGGCAAGGTGACGAGACTCCCCCTCCGTCCGACGGCGAGCTCCGGAGGCGCCCGGTGAACCGAGCGCTGGAGCTGCAGGACCTGATCCGCGCGGGCGTCGCGGTGGGCGCCGGCCTGGTGCTGGCCTTCCTGGCGCGGACGCTGACGCGCTGGCTCGGCCGGCACGCGGAACGCACCCGCTGGCAGGGCGACGACGTGATCGTGGGCATGCTGCGCACGGTGGCGCCGTGGGCGGCCGTGCTCGGCGGACTGGCGACGGCCTCGGCGCTGCTGCCGCTGACCGACGCGGTGGACCGGACGGTGGGCCGGTCCCTGACGGTGGTGATGATCACCGTGGTGACGCTGGCCGTGGCCCGCGGGGTGGGCGGCATGATCGGCACGATCACCCAGGCGCGGTCCGGAGTGGCCTCCTCGGCCTCGATCTTCGCCAACATCACCCGGGTGTCGGTGGTGGCGCTGGGGTTCCTGGTGATCCTCCAGTCCCTCGGCATCTCCATCGCCCCGCTGCTGACCGCCCTGGGGGTCGGCGGTCTGGCGGTGGCCCTGGCGCTGCAGGACACGCTGGCCAACCTGTTCGCCGGCATCCACATCCTCGCCTCGAAGACCGTCCGCACCGGTGACTACATCCGGCTGACCAGCGGCGAGGAGGGGTACGTCGTCGACATCAACTGGCGGCAGACCACCATCCGCAACCTGTCGCAGAACCTCGTGATCATCCCCAACGGGAAGCTCGCCGGGACCAACATGACCAACTTCAGCCGCCCCGGCGAGGACATGACGATCATGGTCCAGGCGGGCGTCGGCTACGACAGCGACCTGGAGCACGTGGAGCGGGTGACCGCCGAGGTCGTCGCCGAGGTGATGAAGGAGGTGGAGGGCGCGGTGCCGGAGCACGAGCCGGCCATCCGCTTCCACACCTTCGCGGACTCGCGGATCGGCTTCACGGCCATCCTGGGCGTGGGCGAGTTCAGCGACCAGTACCGGATCAAGCACGAGTTCATCAAGCGCCTGCACCGCAGGTTCCGGGCGGAGGGCATCAGCGTGCCGCCGCCGATCCACGACGTCACCGTGCGGCAGCAGGATCCGGCGATGCCGCACCAGCGTGCGGCGCAGGCGGCGCAGGGCCTGCCCGGCTGAGCGGGCGCGCGGGCGGGACGGCCGCGGCCCCGGGAGACCGGGGTCCGCGGCCGTCCGCGCGTCCGCGCGGCCCCTCCGTGTCCGGAAGGGGCGGGCCGGGGGTCGCGCCGCCGCGATCACGAGATATCTTGATGTCGAGCAATGTTGCAGACGTGGAGCGGAGCACCCGGTGACTGACTCGACCATCATCTATACGCACACCGACGAGGCGCCGGCGCTGGCGACGTACTCGTTCCTGCCGGTCGTCCGGGCGTACGCGGCCCAGGCCGGTGTCCCGGTGGAGACCCGTGACATCTCCCTGGCGGGCCGGATCCTCGCCGTGTTCCCGGAGTACCTCACGGAGGACCAGCGCATCCCGGACGCCCTGGCGGAGCTCGGCGAGCTGGCCAAGAAGCCCGAGGCCAACATCATCAAGCTGCCGAACATCTCGGCGTCGATCCCGCAGCTGAAGGCCGCCGTGGCGGAGCTGCAGGCGCAGGGCTACGCGCTGCCGAACTACCCGGACGACCCGAAGACCGACGAGGAGCGCGACGTCCGCGCCCGCTACGACAAGGTCAAGGGCTCCGCGGTCAACCCGGTCCTGCGCGAGGGCAACTCCGACCGCCGCGCCCCCGCCTCGGTGAAGAACTACGCCAAGAACCACCCGCACCGCATGGGCGCCTGGTCCTCCGACTCGAAGACCGACGTCGCCACCATGGGCGAGAACGACTTCCGCTCCACCGAGAAGTCCGCCGTGATCGCGGAGGAGGGCTCGCTGCGCATCGAACTGGTTACCGCCTCCGGCGAGACCAAGGTGCTGCGCGAGTCGGTGCCGGTCCTGAAGGACGAGGTCGTCGACGCCTCCGTGATGCGCGCCGCCGCCCTGCGCGAGTTCCTGACCGCGCAGGTCGCCCGCGCCAAGGAGGAGGGCGTCCTCTTCTCCGTGCACCTCAAGGCGACGATGATGAAGGTCTCCGACCCGATCGTCTTCGGCCACGTGGTCCGCGCCTTCTTCCCGAAGACCTTCGCCGAGTACGGCGAGAAGCTGGCCGCCGCCGGCCTCTCCCCCAACGACGGCCTGGGTGGCATCTGGAAGGGTCTGGAGTCCCTCCCCGAGGGTGACGCGATCAAGGCGTCCTTCGACGCGGAGCTCGCCGAGGGCCCGGCCCTGGCGATGGTCGACTCCGACAAGGGCATCACCAACCTGCACGTCCCGTCCGACGTCATCGTCGACGCCTCGATGCCGGCCATGATCCGCACCTCCGGCCACATGTGGGGCCCGGACGGACAGGAGGCCGACACCCTGGCCGTCCTGCCGGACTCCAGCTACTCCGGCGTCTACCAGGCCGTCATCGACGACTGCCGCGCCAACGGCGCCTTCGACCCGTCGACCATGGGTTCCGTCCCGAACGTCGGCCTGATGGCGCAGAAGGCGGAGGAGTACGGCTCCCACGACAAGACCTTCGAGATCGCCGAGGCGGGCACCGTCCGCCTGGTCGACGCCAACGGCGACGTCGTCCTGGAGCAGCCGGTCGAGCCGGGCGACATCTTCCGCGCCTGCCAGACCAAGGACGACCCGATCCGCGACTGGGTCAAGCTGGCCGTCACCCGCGCCCGCGCCACCGGCGACCCGGCCGTGTTCTGGCTGGACGCCGAGCGCGCCCACGACTCCAAGCTGATCGAGAAGGTCAAGGCGTACCTGCCGGAGCACGACACCGAGGGCCTGCAGATCGAGATCATGGCGCCGGTCGAGGCGACCAAGTTCTCCCTGGAGCGCATCCGCAAGGGCCTGAACACCATCTCGGTCACCGGCAACGTGCTGCGCGACTACCTGACCGACCTGTTCCCGATCCTGGAGCTGGGCACCAGCGCCAAGATGCTGTCGGTCGTCCCGCTGATGGCGGGCGGCGGCCTCTTCGAGACGGGCGCGGGCGGCTCCGCCCCCAAGCACGTCCAGCAGCTGGTCAAGGAGAACTACCTGCGCTGGGACTCGCTCGGCGAGTTCTTCGCCCTGGTCCCCTCCCTCGAGCAGTTCGCCAAGGTCACCGGCAACGCCAAGGCCCAGGTCCTGGCCGACACCCTCGACCGCGCCACGGCGACCTTCCTCAACGAGGACAAGTCCCCGACCCGTCGTGTCGGCGGCATCGACAACCGCGGCTCGCACTTCTACCTGTCCCTGTACTGGGCGCAGGAGCTGGCCGCGCAGAAGGACGACGCCGACCTGGCCGCCGCCTTCGCCCCGCTGGCCGAGAAGCTCACCTCCGACGAGGCGAAGATCGTCGAGGAGCTGAACGCGGTGCAGGGCCGGCCGGCCGAGATCGGCGGCTACTACCAGCCCGACCCGGAGAAGGCCGCCGCCGTCATGCGGCCCTCCGCCACCTGGAACGAGGCGCTGGCGTCCCTGGGCGCCTGATTCCCTCGCGGCGTAGCACCGCCCCGCCCGGACTCCGGGCGGGGCGGTGCCCGTTTCCGGGCGGGGTGGCCCGGTCGGGTCCTTCTGGGGCCGCACGGAGCAGCCGGACGCGACACCGGGCCCCGCCCGGCCCAGGGTGGTGCCATGACCCAGGAGATCACCGCCCCGCCCCCGCCGCCGCCCGTCCGGGACTGGGTGCCGCCCGAGATCGACGGCCCCGGCTTCGACCCGCTGCTGGCGGAGCTGATGCGCGAGGGCCCGCTGACCAGGATCCGGCTGCCGCACGGCGAGGGGTGGGCCTGGCTGGCCACCCGCTACGAGGACGTCCGCGCGATCACCAACGACCCCCGGTTCGGGCGGGCGGAGGTGACGCGCCGCCAGGTCACCCGGCTCGCGCCGCACTTCAAGCCGCGGCCCGGCTCGCTGGCCTTCGCCGACCAGCCCGACCACAACCGGCTGCGCCGCGCCTTCGCTGGCGCGTTCACCGTCGGGGCGATGAAGCGGCTGCGCCCCCGCGCCCAGGAGCTGCTGGACCCGCTGGTGGACCGGCTGGTGGCGCAGGGACCGCCCGCCGACCTGATCGCCACGGTGCTGGAGCCGTTCCCGCTGGCCGTGGTGAGCGAGGTGATGGGGGTCCCGGAGGAGGACCGGGAGCGGGTGCACGCCTGGACCCGGCAGATCATCTCCACCTCGGGCGGCGCAGAGGCAGCCGAACGCGCCAAGGCCGGGCTCTACGGGTGGATCACGGAGCGGATCCGGGCCGGGCGCGCGGACGGCGGGGACGGCGGGGACGGCGGGCAGGGCGGCGTGCTGTCGATGCTGGGCGCGGCCGTCGGCCGGGGCGAGCTCTCCGAGGAGGAGGCGATCGGTGTGGCCGGGCCGCTGCAGATCGGCGGCGAGGCGGTGACCCACAACTGCGGCCAGATGCTGTTCCTGCTGCTCACCCGCCCGGAGCTGATGGCCCACCTGCGGGGCGTGCTGGACCGCCCGGCCGGGCGCGACGCCGCCCTGGAGGAGCTGCTGCGCTGGATCTCGCACCGCAGCACCGTGGGGCTGGCGCGGATCGCGCTGGAGGACGTGGAGCTGGCGGGCCGCACGATCGCCGCCGGCGAGCCGGTGTACGTCTCGTACCTGGCGGCCAACCGCGACCCGGAGATCTTCCCCGACCCGGAAGGGATCGACCTGACCCGGGACCCCAATCCGCACCTGGCCTTCGGCAACGGGCCGCACTTCTGCACGGGCGCCGTCCTGGCCCGGCTGCAGACCGACCTGCTGGTCACCACCCTGCTGGAGCGGCTGCCGGGGCTCCGGCTCGCCGTGCCGGCGGAGCAGGTTCCCTGGCGGCGGCGCACGATGATCCGCGGGCCGGAGGCGCTGCCGGCCGCCTGGTGACGGCCGGCCCTCCGGGGCCGGGCCCGGCCGCGGCCCCGGGGTGCGCGGGCCCCGGGGCCCCGTGGGTCGCGGTCAGACGCGCAGCCACTCGGTGACGACGACCTCGTCGCCGGTCCGCACCCTGAGGGCGAACGGGCCGGTGACCTCGACCGGGCAGGAGAACCCGCCGGTCTCGTCCGCCGCGCAGGACGCGGCCGCCTCCGGGAAGGGCCGGGTGAGGACCTCGACGGCCGCCTCGCGGGGCGGCAGGAGCTGGCCGAGCAGTCCGTCCTCGCCTACCTCGACGTCCACGGTGAGGTCGCCGGCCGCGAAGGTGAGCATCCGCGGGCCGTCCTCGGCGCCGCGCACCGGCGCGGCGTCGAGCAGCGAGTCGAAGGTGAGCTCGGCGAGCCGGGCGTCCAGGTCGTGGAGGGCGAAGGCGGCCAGCGCCGCGTCCCGCAGCGCGTGCGGCACCGGGTCGCAGACCAGGGCGGCCTCCCTCAGCAGGGCCTCCACCTCCGCCAGTTGCGCCTCGTCGAAAGGCTCCTCGGCCTCGTCGAAGGTGGTCTCGCCGTTCACAGAACCCCCCGGTCGCTCAAGCGCTTGCGCAGTCTGCGCAGGCACCTCTGTCGAATCGGTCCGATGGACCCCACCGCGATACCCAGCGCCGCCGACACCTCGCGGTAGCTGGGCGGCGGCTGGGCGATGATCAGGCGCAGCAACTGCCGGCAGCGGTCGCCGAGCGCGTCGAACTCCTCCCAGACCGTCCGGTGCCGGTCGGCCTGTTCCGCCTCCGCCTCGGCCTCCAGCACCTTCTGCTCGGGCGAGCAGCTGTCGCAGGGCCGGTCCAGGACCTGCGGGTCGTCGGTGGGCGTCCAGCGGCGCATGGACCGCAGCACCTTCAGGCATTCGTGCCGCGCGGTGGCGGCGAGCCAGGAGCCCGCCTTCTCCGGCTCCCGGATCCGTCCCAGGTGCTGGGCGAACCGGAACCAGGCGATCTGGTAGACCTCGTGGGCGTCGGCCTCGGAGAGCCGGTGCCCCCGGACGACGGACCACACCAGCGGGCTCAGCCCGTCCACCAGTCCACGCCAGGCGTCCTGGTCACCCTCGACCGCGGACTTCAGCAACGCGGCGACTGTCGCTCGTTCCACTCCCCCACCCCTCGTGTACGGCACGTCATGGTACGCCGTACGGAAGTGGGTCAAGGCAGCGGCCGTCATGCCTCGTCCGAGGGCGAGTCGACGGGACGCCAGGTGGGCGGGCGCAGCACGGCCGCCTTGGCGCCGGCGACGGCGACGGCGGCGGTGCTCCTGAGCGAGGAGAGCAGCTCGCGGCGGGCGCGGCGCGGGTCGGTCTCCTTGTGGGCGGCCATGTGCGAGGCGATCATGGCGGCGGCCACCGGGGTGGCGAAGGAGGTGCCGCTCCAGCGGGCGTAGCCGGTGAACTCGACGCGCTCCGGCTCCCCCGGCGACTCGTCGCCGTCGGCGCTGAGCACGCCGGAGCGGACGGGGAAGCGGCAGGTGCACGGGTAGTCGCCGCCGTGCCGGCAGGCGTCGTAGCTGGAGTGCTGGTAGACGTACGGGACGGGCGCGTCGAAGCCGGTGAGGGGGCCGGTGAGGCGCTCGCCGGGGGCGTAGACGTTCACCCAGGGGCCGTGGTTGCTGAAGCAGGCGGGGCCCTCGCCGTCGGCGCGCAGGGCTCCGACGGAGAGCACCGCCTTGGCGTACTTGCCCTTGGCCGCGTAGGCGGCGGGGAAGAACGGGATGTCGTTGCCGTTGTTGCCGGCGGCGGCGACCAGCAGGGTGCCGGGGTGGTCGAGCAGTTCGGCCATGAACCGCTCGAGCCCGATGAGTCCCGCGTCGTCGCCGGTGGAGGTGCCGGCGGAGAGGCTGATCAGGGCGGGCCAGCCGGCCTGCTCGGCGGCGTCGAGGAGGAGGTCGCCGAACTCGGACTCCAGGACGGCCCCGGCGTCGTTGAGGGCGTTGGAGACGGTGATGTCGGTGTGCGGGGCGACGGCGGCCAGGACGCCCGCGATGAAGGTGCCGTGGCCGGCGTACTGCCGCAGCAGGCCCTCGGCGTCCCGCTCGGACTTCTCCAGGTCGCCGTGGACGCCGCCGAGGTGGGCGCAGCGGGCGTGGTCGCTGGTGAGGCCGGTGTCCACCACCAGTACGCCGACGGCCGGGCCGGGGTGGTGGACGGCGGTCGCCGGGGCGGGGTTGGGCGCCTCGCCCGGCTCGGCGGGGACCGGCTCGTCGCCCGGGCAGGCGTTGGGGGTGACGGAGATGACGTGGTTGCGGGAGGCGAGCCGGCGTCCGGCGCGGGCCTCGACGGCGCGCACCGCGCGCAGCGCCCCGGCGACGGCGGGGTCGGCGTCCTCGGCGGCCGCGGTCGGTTCGGCGACCCGGACCCGCACCACGCCGGAGCGGTTGCCGGGCCCGGCGAGGCCTATCCGCTCACGGCGGGCGGCGCCGGGTATGTCCGCGAGACCGCCGCGCACGGTGTCGGCGACCAGGCGCGCGTCCTCCCCGTCGCGCACCAGCAGGTGCCCGCGCTCGTAGAGGTATCCGCCCCGCTCGTCCACGGCCAGTGGCACGTCGGGCATGGAACGTCGGACCTGCTCGCACTGCTCGCTGAACCGCCGTGCCGGCATAGGGTTTCCTCCCCCGTGGACTGCTGATGTCTCGGTGACTACGGCGTCGAGGTGACTGCCGTGTCGTCAGGGAGAGTCTGCCTTACCGGTTCTGATACACCGCCTTCACACCGCACCGGGTGAATGCCCTGGCCAGGGCCACTACGATGCGTCGGGTGACAGCGGGAAGCGGAACCGTCCTCGAACTGCTGCCGATGGTCTTCGCCAGGCCGGCCGTGGCGCTGCGCAGGGCGGAGCGGCTCCTCGAGTCCGGTCCGCCGCCCGAGGACGCGTCGGTGGCCCACCAGGTGATCGGCATCTGGCAGCGCGACTTCGGTGATCTGGACGTGGCGCTGCGCCATCTGCGCCGTGCCCGGGACCTGGCGGCGCTGGCCGGTTCCGCCGACCGGGAGGCCGACGTGCTGGCCACCCTCGGGGTGGCGCTGGTGCACGCGGGCCGGACCCGGCAGGGGCTGGCGGCGTTCGAGCGGGGTGTGCGCCGAGGTTCGGCGCACACCAGGGCGCGGGTGCTGTACCGCAGGGCGTACTCGTTCTGGGTGCTGGGCCGTCACCGTGAGGCGCTGGACGACGTCCGGCGGGCCGTGCCGGTGCTGCGGCAGGCCGAGGACGTGATCTGGGTGGCGCGGTCGCTGACCCTGCGGGCGACGGTCCACCTGGCGCTGGGCGCGGTGGACCGGGCGGCGGCGGACTTCGCGGCGGCGGAGCGGCTGTGGGGCACGACCGGTCAGGACCACGACAAGGCGGACGTGGTCGAGTGGCGGGCGATGACGGCGTTCCGCGCCGGTGACATCCCGGCGGCGCTGCGGCTCTTCGACGAGGCCGCCGAGCGGTACACGGCGCTGGGCACGCCGACCTTCATGCTGAGCATCCGCCGCTGCGAGGTGCTGCGGGCCGCCGGTCTGGCGGCGGAGGCGCTGGCCGAGGCGGACGCCGCGGTCGCCGCACTGGACCGGGTGGGCGGGCAGCGCACCCGCAAGGCGGAGCTGCTGCTGGCGGCGGCCCGGGCGGCCGGTCCGGCGGGCGTCCCGGAGACGGCGGTGGACCGGGCGGCCGCGGCGGTGCGGCTGTTCTCCCGGCAGCGGCGGCCGTGGTGGGAGGCGCACGCGCGTCTGGTGCTGGCGGAGGCGCGGTTCGCGGCCGGGCGGCGCACCGGCCGCATGGTCGCCGGGACCGCCGCCCTGGCCGAGCGGCTGGCCTCGTTCGGTTCGCCGTCGGCGCCGGAGGCCTCGCTGCTGGCGGGCCGGATCGCGCTGGCCCTGGACCGGCCGGCGGAGGCCGAGCGGCAGCTCGCGCTCGCCGCCCGGGCCCGCCGGAGCGGGGCGCCGCAGGCGCGGGTCACGGGCTGGGTGGCGCAGGCCCTGCGGGCGCGGGCGGCCGGTTCGCGCCGCGGGGTGCTCCAGGCCTGCCGGCGCGGGCTGGACGTGCTGGACGAGCACCGCACCACGCTGGGCGCCCCCGAGCTGCGGGCCCGGGTCACCGAGCAGGGCGCCGAACTGGCGGCGCTGGCGCAGGAGGCGGCGCTGGCCTCGGGCGGGTCGCGGCGGTTGCTGGAGTGGAGCGAGCGGTGGCGGGCGGCGGCGCTGGCCGCGCCGGTGGCCCGGCCTCCGGCGGAGCCGGAGCTGGTGGGCGCCCTGGCGTCGTTCCGTGAGATCGCGGCGCGGGCCGAGGAGGCGCGCCGGGACGGCCGCCCGGTGCCCGCGCTGGAGCGTGAGCAGCGGCGGCTGGAGCGGGACATCCGGGCGCGGACCCTGCGGGCCCGGGGCGGGCGCGAGGGGGACGGCCGGCGGTTCGACCCGGCGGCGCTGCTGGAGCGGCTGGACGGCGACGGGACGCAACTGGTCGAGCTGGTGGTGCTGGACGACCGGGTGCGGGTGCTGCTGTGCCAGGGCGGCCGGGTGCGGCGGTTCACCGGCGGGCTGCTGTCCCGTGCGGTGGCGGAGGCCGAGATGGTGCAGGCCGGGCTGCGGCGGCTCGCCCACCCCGGCGGCGCGGCGCGGCTGCCGCTGCTGGAGGCCGCCGGGCGGCGGCTGGAGCAGCTGCTGCTGGGCGACGCGGCGGAGGCCCTCGGGCCGGGGCCGGTGGTGGTGGTTCCGCCGGGGCGGCTGCACCGGGTGCCGTGGGCGCTGCTGCCGTCGCTGCGGGAGCGGGTGGTGAGCGTGTCGCCGTCGGCGGGGGCGTGGCTGCGCGCGCGGGAGACCACCGCGCCGGTGATGGGGCGGCACGTCCTGGTGCGCGGGCCCGGGCTGGCGACGGGCGGCGCCGAGGTGCCGGAACTCGCGGACCACTACGGTCGGTTGACGCTGCTGGAGGGCGGCGGCGCGAGCGCCGGGGAGGTGCTGCGGGCGCTGGACGGGGCGTCGCTGGCGCACATCGCCGCGCACGGCGTCTTCCGTGCCGACAACCCGCTGTTCTCCTCGCTGCGGCTGGCCGACGGTCCGCTGATCGTGCACGACTTCGAGCGGCTGCGGCGGAGCCCGTACCGGCTGATCCTCTCCAGCTGCGACACGGCGCGGCTGGCGCCGGTCGGCTCGGACGAGCTGCTGGGCCTGGTCACGGCGCTGCTGCCGCTGGGCACGGTCGGTGTCGTGGCGAGCAGCGCGCCGGTGAACGACGCGGCGGTGGTGCCGTTGATGCTGGCGCTGCACAAGGCGCTGGCCTGCGGCCTGTCGCTGGCCGAGGCGCTGCGGGACGCCCGCGCGGCGCTTCCGGGCGACGCGGTGCACCAGGCGACCGGGTGGGCGTTCACCGCCTTCGGGGCGGCGTGAGCCGCGGGGCGCGGCGGGGCGGGGCGGGGTCGGCGGGCCCGGGGGGGGGCGCCGCGGCCGGTGCGGGCGGTCGGTGCCCCGCCGCGGGGGCGGGCGGCTCAGTCCTCGCGGCCGGCGAGGCGTTCGGCGCGGGCCTCGGCGGTCGCCGCCCGGCGGCGTGTCTCCCCGAGGCTGCGGGCGGCCTCGCGGGCGCGGTCGTGGGCGGCCCGCTGCTCGGCCTCGGCGGTTCGGGTCCCGGCGCGGGCGGCGCGCAGTTCCTGTTCCAGTTCGGCCACGCGTCGCTTCAGGTCGCCGACGCGGTCGGACGCCTCCCGGGCCTCCCGGTCGGCGTCGGCGGCCTCCTCCTCCGCCTCCGCGAGGGCGCGGGCCGCCTCCGCGGCCTCCCGCCGGGCGGCCTCCCGTTCACGGCGGCGCTCCCGCTCGGCCGCCTTGCGTTCGGCCGCCTCCCGCTCCGCCGCCTTCTGTTCGGCCGCCTCCCGCTCCGCTGCTTCCCGCTCCGCCGCCTCCTGTCCGGCCGCCTCCCGTTCGCGGGCGCGCCGGTCCTTCGCCGCCGAGCGGTCCCCGCCGCGCGGGGCGGCCCGTCCACGTGACGGCGGCTCGTCCGCCTCCGCCACCTGGTCCGGCGGCGGCACCAGCCGGAGGTCGGGCGGGGCCGCGCCGCCCAGGGCGGCGGCGAAACCGGGCGCGGCGGTGAGCGGTTTCGCCAGCCGCCCCTCCGCCCAGGCCCCGGCGGCCTCGGGATCGGCCAGGACGGCACGGAGGGTTCCCTCGACCTCCTCCCGCGCCCCTTCCCCGACCCGGTGGCCGGCCGCCGCGGTCAGCTCGACGGCCTGCCGGGCGAGTGCGGCGACGAGCAGGTTCTGCTGCCGGGACAGTTCGCGCAGCGATCCGCCGTCCAGGTCGAGGTGTGCCTGCCGCAGGGCCTCGCCCAAGCCGAGCAGCGGTTCGATCTCCTCCTGGCGTTCCCGGACCAGCAGGTTGCAGGCCCAGGCGGAGAGGGTCGGCTTCCGCAGGGCCTTGATGCTCGCGGCCAGCTTCCGGTCGCCCTCCTCGCGGGCCTGCGCGGCGCGCTCGTCGCGCAGGCCGGTGAACGCGTCGGGGCGCGCCGCGTAGAGCTCGTCGGCGACCGCCTCGAAGTCCACTCCGCGCCTCCCTCCGTCCGGGACACCGAGTCTGTCACCGTTCGTGCGGGCACCCACGGCGGACGTCCTCCGTCCGGCGGAGCCGGAGCACACCCGAGGCCGATCCGCCAGGGCACCAACTGCGCGCCGACGCCGAGCTGTCGGCCGTCCGACGGACTCGACTCCCTCGCGGGGTCGCCGCCCGGTGTGCGGGGCCCGCCCGTCGAGCCCGGTGACCACGCATCCCGCGGCCTCGCAGGCACGGGGCCGGAAGCGCGCGGTGACCGCGGGGTGGGTCAGCAGGCGGGCGGCGAGGAAGCTGGGGGCGTTCGGGGAGGGTGGGTCGAGGTCGACCAGGGCGGACCCGGACCGCGCCGCGGCGACCGCCACCCGCGCGTCCGTGCCGTCGGTCCCCTCGCCCGCCGTCCGTGTGCCGCGAGCGTGGGCGGTCGACGGATCACACGCTCGCGAAGGCGGAGATCAACGTGTCGGTCCGCAGCCGGAGTTCGCGGTTCGGAAGGCCGGTGACGGTGACCATCAGGACGTCGCTGCCGGCGGCGCGGGCGAGCGACACCTCGACCTCGGCGCGGGTGCCCGCCAGGGGGTAGGCGTACCAGCCGTCCGGGCGTTCGTCGTCGGTGTCCTCGATGCCCGCCGCCACGGTCTGCCAGTCCGCGCCGTCGAAGGCGTGGCCGACGTAGTGGGAGAGCAGCTGGAGGAAGGGCAGGAGGTTCTGGCTCCATATCCAGCCGCTGACCGGCTCGGCCATGTTCCCTCCCGCCAGGGGGGTCCGCCCCCGGATCTCACCTTGCCCGAAACGGTCCCCGTCTGCGACCCTCCCCGCATGACAGAACGAAAGGACGTCCGGGCCCTCGTCCGGTGACCCGCACAGCATCGTAGGACCTCGGCGGTCCCCTCTCCGACGGGCCGTCGCTCCTCGACCTGGCCCGCACGCCGAAACCGTCCCTCCCCCCGGAACCGTGCCCCGGCGCGTCGGGCCGCGGCGACCGTGCCGCGCCCCGCCTCGTGGCCACGGTCGCCCGGCTCGTCTCGTCCTCACCGCCCTCGCGCGACCTGCTGGCGGTGCTGGACCGGCAGCTCCGGCGGATCCGGTGGGACGTCCAGGAGCACCGGCTGAAGGCGCTGTTCCGGCACCGGGCGCTCCGCCCCGACCGTCTGCGTGCCCTGGCCCGCTGGCTGCTCCGGCACTCCACGCACGCCGACGCCGTGCGCCTCGGCATCCAGCTCCTCGGCCTGGTCGGCACCGAGGACGACGGCGACCTCGAGGTCCTCACCACCCTGGGCACCCTGGACGCCTTCTCCCGGCAGGCCGTGCCGGCTCTGGAGCGGTGCTCCCGCGAGGCGTGGCGTGCCCTCTTCGAGGTCGCCCGGCGGTCCGAGGGGTGGGCCCGTGCGACCGCGGTGGGACGCCTGGAGGGCGCGACCGACCCGGAAATCAAGGAGTGGCTCGTCCGGGACTCCTGCACCGGCGACGTCCTCGACGGCTACCTCGCCCTGACCGCCGCCCGCACCGGCGACCTGGCCGGCTTCCTCTCCCGCGAGGTGCTGGACGCGTCGGCCCTGGACGGCGCCTCCCGGCTCGTGGAGGCGCTCACCGACCTTGACGGCCCGGGCGCCTCGCTGGGGTCGTATCCGGAGGCGGTCACCGCCCTGGAGGCGTTGCTGCGTCACTGCCGGACCGGAGGCGTTTCCCTGCGGCGGCTCTCGACGCTGCTGTCGGTCGACGCGTTCCTGGACTCCTGTCGCCCGGTGGACCCGTGGACCGACCCCCGGGTGCCGCACGTGCGTGCGGAGGTGAAGGCCCTGGTCACCGGCCCCGGGGCGCGGCGGCTCGTCCTGGACGGACTGGGGTCGGACGAGGAGCGCGTCTTCCGCCGGGCCGCGTGGGCCGCCCGGCGGACCGGCGTCCGCGCGCACTCCGCGCTGCTGGCGCGGGTCGAACGCACGCCGCTCGACTCCGGCTTCTGGTACCTCCTGGTCGACGGCTGTCCGGCGGACGACATCTCCGGCGTCGTCGCCGCCGCGGAACGTCTGCTCCCCCTGGCCGAGTTGCGGACGGGGCCGTCGACCGACGTCGGTCTCGGCCGGGAGTTCGGGACCGACCAGGTCCTGGACGTGATCGTCAGCCGCCTGGGCGCCCATCCGGGCCACGGCTGGAACCTGCTGGCCACCGCCCTGCGCAACCGGACCACCCGCAACCGCCGGATGGCCCTGAACGCTCTCGGCGAGTGGCCGGTGCATGCCGTGCCGGCCGCCGCCGTCGCGCTGCTGGAGACGGTCGCCGAGGAGGAACCGGACGCCGAGCTGCGGGAGTCGACGCGGGCTCAGCTGCACCGGCTGGCCCCGGACGGGCATCCTCCGCCGGAGGTGGAGCCGCACCCGGTGGTCCCCGACGAGGTCCTCGCCGCGCACCGCACGGCGGTCGTCGCCGGCCTGGAACTCGGCGAGCACTTCCGGGTCCACGGCCCGGTCGCCGGGTGGGACACCGAGGCCCGTGCCGTGGGAGCCGAGTTGCAGCGTGCCTGCGAGGCGGCCGGGAACGCTCTGGACCGGGCCGTCCGCGACACCGGGCCGAGGGAGTCCCGGGCGGGACGCCGGGCGCTCGGGCGCACCCTCGCGCGGGCGGCGGAGGGCGTGGCGGACGCCTGGCGTGCGAGCCGCCTCGATGGGTCCCGCGGCGGTACGGCAGGATGAGGGCATGAGCGTCGTGAAGATCAACGTCCTGAACGTGCCGGCCGAACAGCGGGAGGTGCTGGAGAAGCGCTTCGCCTCGCGGGCGCACGCCGTGGAGAACTCCGACGGGTTCGAGTGGTTCGAACTGCTCCGTCCGGTCGAGGGCACCGACACCTACCTCGTCTACACGCGCTGGCGCGACGAGGCGTCCTTCCAGGCATGGATGGAGGGTCCGATGAAGTCCGCGCACCAGAACGGCGGCCAGGCGGAGGGCGAGCGCCCGAAGCCGGCGGCGAGCGGTTCCACGCTGTGGTCGTTCGAGGTCGTCCAGCAGGCGGGGCCCGGTGGCGGGCAGAGCGCCTGAACCGTCATCCACCGGCCATGGGCCGCTCCCGCGACACCCGAGGGTGACGCGGGGGCGGCCCTTCTCGTTGTCCGGCCTCCACCGCCCTTCGAGTTGAACACGTTCAAAAGCGTGGCAGGATGATGCCGACGGCCGCACCCGTGCGGACCGCCGTCCGCGGCATGCGGTGAAGGGGGAGGGAACATGGCCGGTCGAGGCCGGAACTACGCCTGGATGCTGACGATGTCCCTGCTGGTGCTGGGGTTCGAGGCACTGCTGGGGCTGGTGGCCGTGATGGTGTGGGGGGCGACCCTGGAGAAGGCCGACGTCGGCCCCAACGGCCTGGTACTGGTGGGCCTGGTGGTGCTCCTGCCGGTCGCCGCCCTGGTGGGAGCCGTGGCCGCGGCCGTGCTGTCGCACGTGGTGGTGCTGCCGGCCGTCTGGCTGGGCGACGCGCCGGCGCGGTTGTTCCGCCGGCGGCCGGGGTGGTGGTGGGTGCTCCTCGCGGCGGTGGCCGTTCCGCTGCCGGTGGTGGCGCTGGTCGAGTGGCGGAACGGCCACGGCCTGGGACCGGCGACCCTGGCCCGGTGGGCCCTGGTGGCCGCGGTCGCGGTGCCGCCGGCCCTCCTGTGCCGGCTCCGCGGGCCGGGGCGCGGCTGGGCGCCGATCGGCGTGGTGGCGCTCTGGGGCGTCGGCGCGGTGGTCGGAGCCGGCCTGTTCGGCGGGGTGGCGCTGGCCACCGGCGTACTGGAGTCCTACGAGCCGCCGCGCGTCTCCCGTGAGGTCCTCACCGGCACCTGGTCCGACGGCGAGGAGGGCGTCCTGGTCCTGCGTCCGGACGGCACCGCGACGGCCACCGGGGTCGCCCGGTTCGACTTCGAGGAGCGGGTGGCCCCGTGCGGCGGGGAGGGCACCTGGTCCTTCGACCCCGGCGCCGGCACCTGGGAGCAGTCGATCGAGATCGTGGTCCCCGGGTGCGCGCAGGACGACTGGCAGCTGATGGGGACCTCGGAACGGCCCACGCTGTACTCCTACATCGGCGATCCGGACTCCGTGGACCTGTACGAGCTCACCCGGCTCGACGACTGACACCGGGCACGGCCTCCCGCGCCGCGTGCGGGAGGGGGTGTCGCCGCGGGCGGGGAGCGGCGGGGGCGGCGGGCCGCGAGGACGCCGGAGGGATCGGCGGCCAAAAAACCCGTGTATCGGCCATGTTCACAGCGGGTTCCGGCTTCTAGGGTGATCACGCACCATCCCCCGGGACGTTGTCCGCAACAACTGAGGAGCAGGGAATGACTGTGCGCCGTTGGATCGCGGGGCTGGCCGGCATGGCGCTGACCGCCGGACTGGGCACCGCCGCCGTCACCGTGACCGCCACGCCCGCGGCGGCGATCCCGCCGACCTCGCACTGCGGGACCGAGGCCTCCGGCTCCGGCAGCAACGGGTTCGTCGACCACGCCCAACTCACCCGCGCGCTGCGGCAGGTGGAGGCGAGCACCGGCGGCACCGTCGACGTCGAGGTGGCCGGCCACTCGCAGCAGGGCAGAGCCATCCACACCGCGCGGGTCGGCGAAGGCGACCAGGTCGTCCTCGTCCAGACCCAGATCCACGGCAACGAGATGCACGGCACGGAGGCCGTCCTGGAGCTGCTCAAGCGGTGGGGCGCGGACACCCCCGCCGCGCGGGAGCTGCGGGAGCGGGTCACCGTCGTGGTCATCCCCCGCCTGAACGCGGACGGCGGCGAACTCGACCGCCGGCAGAACGCCATGACCTGGGACGAGGTCGTCGCCGACTTCCCGCAGCTGGCCGGCGTCTCCCCGGCGTGGAACTACAACGCCCGCGTGGGCGGCTTCGACGTCAACCGGGACTTCAACCCCGACCTGGACTACGTGCCCGCACCCCAGGACTTCCCGGGCACCAGCGCGGACACCGGCTGGTACGTCACCCCGGAGGCCCAGACCTCCCGTGACGTCTACCGGTCGCTGGAGGCCGAGTTCGGCACCGTCGACTACTTCGTCGACCTGCACAACCAGTGGTCCTGCTACGCCACCGAGGACCTGGAGCACATGTCGCCGCTGTCCATCTCCGCCAAGTTCATCGACGATCCCGCGGAGTTCGGCGACTGGCCCGAGTTCGACCTGGAGGCCTCCAAGCGGGCGAACGTCGCCGTGTACGAGGCGCTGCAGGACCAGGGCCGGTCGGGCTTCGGGCACCTCACCCTGTACCCGCAGGACACCAACCTCCCGGGCACGGCGCTCGGCTCCTACCAGCTGCGGGGCTCGGCGGTCGTCCTGTTCGAGACCTCGTCGCAGACGCAGTACGACGGCATGAAGCGCAACGGCATGCTCGCCAAGCAGGTCGAGACCGGCCTCGGCGGACTGGTCGACGCGGTCGCGGACGGCTCGGTGGACCGTCTCGACGAGGGCGTCTACGACTCCATCCCGGAGCGTGTCACCCTGCCCGCGGACTGACGCCTCCCTCGGACACCGTGCGGGGCCCCGGCCTGTTCGGCCCGGGCCCCGCGTGCACCGAGCCGTGGACGCCGGGGGCGGGCGGACGAGGGCCTGCTCCATGGACGACTGGGAGCGCCTGCCGCACGGGCAGTCGAAGGTGCGCGTCCGGCGGCGGTCAGCTCCGGGCGAAGAACTCCACCTCCGCCAGGGCCAGATGGCGGCCCTCGGTCAGGCCGACGGGTGAACGCAGCGTGATGCGCACCGCCTTGGCGTCGCTGACGCGGATGGGGAAGGTCTGCGGGCCCGGCTTGTCGCTGAGGGTGAGTTCCTTGCGCCGCAGCTCACCGTCCGCGGTCGTCACCTCGAGGTCCAGGCGGAGCGCGCGGGCCTGCCGGGGGTAGGACTCCGGTTTCTTGGACGGGCCGTTGGTGACGATCAGGTCGACGAAGCGGAACGGCTTGCGGAAGGTGTAGGTCACCGAGGCCCCGGCCGCCGGTGCTCCCCAGTAGCGGTTGCTGAGCCCGTCGGTGGTGTGGGTCGCCGGATGCCCGGACGTCGCGGCGCTCGCCTCGACGCTCACCGGGGTCACCGGCTTGGACTTGCCGAGCTTGTCCCGGGTGTCCTCGACGAAGGCGCGTCCGGCCGGCAGCAGCAGGACGCCGCCCGCGCACAGGGCCGCCAGCACGACCAGGACGACCAGGAACCGCGTCGCCCTGCCCGAACCGGAGCGCACCCGACGGCGGAACGGCCACGTCGTCCGCCACCACGGGAGCGGCTCGGGCTTCTCGGCAGCGCTCAGCACGGTCGCGCAGCGGCGGCAGAACCGGCGGCCCGCTGCGTTGAGCGCGCCGCACGCCGGGCAGGGCGTGCCGTCCTCCTCCTGCGGCGTCGCCGCCGCCGGCCGCACGACGGGGCGCGGAGCCACCGCCTTCGCGGGCCGCACCGGTCCGACGGCCGAGGGGGCCGGAGCGGGGCGGGGGCTGTCCGCGGCGGCGGGAGTCACGGCCGAGGGGCTGGTGGGAGGGTTCGGGCGCGCGGCGGAGGCGCGGGCCGAGGCCGCCGGGGAGGGAGCGTCCGCGTCGGCCTGCGGGGTGGGGCGGGTGGCTGGACGGGAGGCGGCGCCGGGGCCCGAAGCGGTGGCGGCGCCGGTGCCGGCGGTCCCGGTGCCGGCGGTCCCGGTGCCGGTGGAGCCGGTGCCGGTGGAGCCGGTGCCGGTGGAGCCGGTGCCGGTGGTCCCGGTGCCGGTGGAGTCGGTGCGGGCGGTCCCGGTGCCGGTGCGCGGTTGCGTGTCGGCGGCTCCGGACGCGTGCGGGGCCGGTGGGGTGCCCGTCTCCCCCGCCTCGCCCCGGTTCCGCCACGTCCGACGGGCCCGCGGTGACGCGGCGCGTGACGGTGGGGCAGGCGGCGCGGCCTCCCCCGCCGGGGCGGCGGCGGACAGCCCGGTCGCCGCCGGGGGCCCGGTCGCCGCCGACGGCTCGGACGCCGGCTCGGGCGCGGAGCCCGCCGCAGCCGCGGAGGCGGCCTCGGGCGCAGAACCCGCGGAGCCGGCCGAGGGCCCCCGGGTGGCCGACGGCGCGGCCGCGGCCGACGGCCCCGCGGCGGTCGGCGCGGCCTCCGGGGTGGCCGGGGGTTCCGACGCCGCGGGCGGCGTGGGCGCGGCAGGCGTCGGCTCCGACCAGCCCAGGTAGGCGCCGCAGTTGCCGCAGAAGTCGTCGGTGGGGCCGTTGAGCACCCCGCACGAAGGACACGCGCGCATGGGCGTCACCTCTCTTCGTCGCTGGACGGGCCGGGCAGGATCTCCACCCGGCAGGCGGTGTGCACCGGGCACATGGCCCGGACGACGGCGTGGACCCGGTCCGGATCGACCGGTGCCCCGTCGCGGCCCGGCCGGACGCGGACCAGGGGCCCGGCGGGGTCGGGGGCCGGCAGGGCGGCGCCGGGGGTGGCGGACCACACCGCGCCGCCGTCACCGGTGACCTCGGCGTCCACGCCCAGCGCGAGCCGCAGCCCCTCGACGAGCCCGCGCGCCGTGCCGCGCCACCGGTGCAGTTCCACGGCGCGGGATACCGCCTCACGGCGCAGTTCCGTCGGCCGCCGCGGGTCGTCGACGACACCGACCCAGGACGCCAGCCAGGCCAGGAAGTCGTCCGGGGCCACCCGTGGGTCGAGGTAGGCGGCCAGGTTGTCCAGGGTCGCGAACACCGGGGCGAGGACGGTGTCGAGGCCCGCGGTGAACCGTTGCGCGAAGTCGTCGTCGGCGTAGAGGGCCGGCAGCTGGGCGCCGATCGGGTACCGGCTCGGCAGGCCGGGGACGGCGGCGCGGCTCATGCTCCCGCCTCCGGCCGCGAGGAGGTGACGACCACCTGGTGCTGGTAGGAGAAGACCAGCGCCCCCTCGGCGACGTCGATGCGGTCCGTCGGCGCGCCGCGCCGGCCGGTGACCGGGTCGGCGGGGAAGAGGCGGATGTCCTCCACGAGGGCGTCGCCCGCGGCGCGCTGCAGCACGCCGAACACCTCGCCGTACTGCACCGGCCGCCCGAACGGCCATCCGGTGCCGTCCAGGCCGCCGTGCAGCGGGTTGAGGTGCCGGAACAGGGCGTCGAGCGACGCCTCCCGCACCCGGTCGACGTCGCCCGGCGCCGCCGTGAGCCGGGCGACCACGGTGACGCCCTGGTAGACCGGTGGCTCGACCACCAGGCGGGTGCCGATCAGGCGCCGCTCGTCGAGGCTCTCGGTGATCGCCCGCAGGACCTGGTCGGAGGGGATCAGCTGCTCGAAGCGGAGCCGGTCGTCGCCCTCGTCCGCCACCGCGTCCGGCACCACCAGGACCCGGACCGCGCCCGCGCCGTCCTCGGCGGGCAGGCAGCGGACGCGGCGGGCGGAGGGCGCCGCCTGACGGGCGATGACCTCGTGGTCCTCGGCGGTCACCGCCCGCTCCTGCGTCCGCAGCGCCCGCGGCGCGCGCAGTCCGGCATTCTCCACGGTCTCCCCCGCGACGCCGCCGCGCGCCGCCTCCCGGTTGACGACACGGGCGACGTACGGGACGGAGGAGCGCAGCACGGAGATGGCGCCCCGGGCGACGTTGCCCTCCGGGCCGCCGCCGGTGCGGTAGCGGGCCACCCGCACCTGGGCGCCCTTGGGCGGGACGGCGCCGCACTGCCGCAGTGTGCCGTCCGGCTCGCGCAGCACCGGGGGGAAGCCGAACTCGCCGGTGGTGGCGTCCACCCGGACGTGCCGGTCGTCGGGCCCTGAGCGGCCGAAGTGCTCGACCACGTCCCAGCGTTGCCAGCCCTCGTCCGTGGACACCTCCACCACGGGGGGCTCGCCGTCGAGCAGGACGGGCGGGCGGCCGAGCCGGAACGACTGCCCGGCGACCCCCTCGGACGTGCCGAGCGGCACGTCGGTCACGGTCTCGGCGTGTTCCACGGACATGGTGCCGCCCACGGTGAACACGGCCGCCTCGCGCACCGTCGGGGACTCCGAGTAGAACGGCTGGCCCGGCTCGGCCTCCGTGACGCGGCAGCGCAGCCACCCGGCCCGGGTGCCGCCGATGACCGACGCCGTGTGGCCGGCCGGCACGTACACGACGACCTCGCCGGGCCTGTTGAGCCCTCCGGTGGTGTCCGGGCCGGTCTCGCAGGCCCGCCAGCCGCCGCCGTCCCACGCCTCCCAGGCGAGCGGCGGCTGACGCGGGTCCACGCCGACGCCCTCCACCCGGCTGTCCAGGCGCACCGCGACGATGCAGCCCGGCACGGCCGTCGGCAGGCCGAACAGCAGGGCGTCGCCCGGCTCCGGCGTGGCCTGGAAGCAGGGGATGTCGCGTCCTTCGGCCAGCGCCCCCGTCCGGTCGGTCTGCTCGCCGCCGCGGTGGGCGGTCACCAGGCGGGTCAACTCGCTGGGCAGGATGTGCAGTTCGGCCGTGGTCGTGAAGACCACGGACTCGTCCGCCTCACCGGGTGCGGTGGTCACCTCGGTGCCCGCGGGCAGCGTCACCGTGTCGGGCTGCGGCGCCGAGAGCCAGAAGTCGACGTCGGCCACGGCCGCGGCCGGCGGGAAGAGGCGGATGCCCAGCAGGTCGAGGAAGGCGATGTAGTTCTTGTCCGGCACCCGGTTCAGCCGGTACAGCAGCTGGTCCACGAGGTACGCGAACGTCTCGATCAGGGTGACGCCCGGGTCGGAGACGTTGTGGTCGGTCCATTCCGGGGCGCGCTGCTGCACGTACCGCTTCGCCTCGTCGACGAGTTGCTGGAAGCGGCGGTCGTCCAGATTCGGGGAGGGCAGGGCCATCAGTCGGCGACCAGTTCCTCGGCCCCCTCCTCGGAGGGGATCGTGTAGAAGGGAAAGACCAGGTTGCGGCGGTCGTTGGTGGACCGCACGGTGTAGCGCACGTCGATGTAGAGGGTGCCGTCCTCGACGGCGTCGAAGGCGACGACCACGTCGTCCACGGTGATGCGCGGCTCCCACCGTTCGAGTGCCTCGCGCACCTGCTGGGCGATGCGTCCGGCGGTGGCGCCGTCGCCGGGGGCGAAGACGTAGTCGTGGATGCCGCAGCCGAACTCGGGGCGCATGGGGCGCTCGCCGGGCGCGGTGCCGAGCACCAGGCGGATCGCCTCCTCGATCTCCCGCCCGCGGTCGACCAGGGCGATGCCGCCGGTCGGTCCGACCCGCAGCGGGAAGGCCCAGCCGCGTCCGATGAACCGTTCGCTCATCACACTCCCCCGATCAGGACGTTCGGCGCGCCGGTCAGGATCACCGCGCCGCAGACGGTCCGGTCGCGCGCCCGGGCGGCGGGCAGTCCGCCGATCAGCACCGTGGCGGCGACCGGGTTGGGCAGGATGACGTTGGCCGGGCCGGTGGCCGCGTGCGGCGGTATCGGACAGGTGTGGAGGCTGCCCACGACGGCGGCGGGCCGGCCGCCGATCAGCACGCGGGCCACGGTCGCGGCGACGGCGGGCGGCGGCGTGGCGATCACCCCGCCGTGGGCGGTGGGGTCACCGGTTCGGGCTGCGGCCGGCATGCGTTGCTCCTCGGGTCGACAGGGTTCGTGGCGTGGTCAGTTGATGCGGATGAGCTTCGCCTTCAGGACTCCCAGCAGGCCGCCGTCGACGGTGACGTCCTGGCTGCCGGTGACCTTGACCGAGCGGCCGCCGACCTTCACCCCGACCCGGCCCTGGATGTCCACGTTCCGGCCCGACACGCTCACGTCGCCGCGCCCCGCGTCCAGGGTGATGCCCTGCTTGTCGAGCAGGACGGAGGTGAGGGGCCGCCGGCCCTTGGCGAAGACCGTGAGTTCGATCCGGTCGCGCCGGTCGTCCAGGAAGACCTCGAGGCGCTCGTCCCCGGTGGTGAGCCGGAGGCCCGAGGGGCCCGGCGCCCTGGCGTCCAGCAGTTCCACCCGGTGGCCCGAACGCGACACCACGGAACGGCGGTTGACCTTCCCGGTGGTCCCGTCGACCAGCGGGACGTCGTGCGGTGACGGCTTGTCGACGCCGTTGTAGAGGCCTCCGATGACGTAGGGGCTGTCCAGCAGGCCCTGTTCGAAGCCCACCAGCACCTCGTCGTTGACCTCGGGGCTCACCACGCCCCCGCCGCCCTTGCCGCCCCACTGCACGGTGCGCACCCAGTCGGTGGTGTAGGTGTCGTCCAGCCAGGGGAAGCGCAGCTTCACGGCGCCGGTTTCGGCGCCGCCCGGCTCGCGGACGTCCGTGACCACGCCGATCGCGAGGCCGGGCATGCGCGGTCCACGGCCCGGCGCGTTGGCGCCGGTGACCAGGCCGGTCAGGGAGCGGTCCGGGCTGGCGCTCACCCACACGGTCGTCCGGTACCCGCCGTGCGGTTCCAGGACGTGCTGCACGGCCGTCGCCGTGTACCGGCCGGAGAACGCCTGTCCGACGTTGCCGAGCGCCACCGGCTTGCCCGCCCGCAGCCGCGGGTTGCCCTCGGCCACCGCCTCCAGCTCGCCGAAACCGGCGCTGACCTGGGCGGCCGTGGCGGCAGCAGCCGCCGTCGTCTCCGCCTGGGTGCGGTACGGGGTGTCGGTGACCGTCAGCTTCGACGACCTGCCGAACCGGGCCGCGAACGCCGGGCTCAGGCCTGGCACCACGGTGTCGCTGTCCACCGACGGCTGCCGGGCCACCAGCGGCCTCTTGGTGGTCACGTCCCAGCCGCGCACCTCCACCTGCGCGGCGCCGTCCGCGGCCGACAGCGAGGCGCGCAGCGCCAGCAGGTTCCGGCCGTACTCCAGCACCATCGGGTTCCGTGCGGCCGAGGTGGACGGCGCGGGCGCACCGGACGCCTTGCGCGGCTTGGTGAACTGGAGCAGGCCCTTCTCGTCGACGCGGACCTGCGCGCCGCTCTCCGCCGCCAGGTGCTGCAGGAAGTCCCAGTCGGAGACGTTCGCCTGCGACAGCTGCCGGTAGGTGACCGGCGCCGCCTCCACGGTCCCGCAGGCCAGCCCGGCCCCGGCGGCCACCTTGCGGACGATCGCCGCCGCCGTCATGTTCCGGTAGGCGACCACCTTGCGGCCGCGCTGGAGGCGGTGGGCCTTGGAGAAGGCGCGCACCACCGTGAACGAGCCCGTGCGGTCCCGGTCCACCTCGAGGGCGGTCACCTCGCCGTCGAAGAGCCGTTCACGGGCCTGGCCGGACACGGTCACCACGGACACCCTGAGCGGGGTGCCGATGGTGATGCCGACGGCCCGCAGGAACTCGTGGTCCGGGTCGCGGAAGGTGAGCTGTGCCGCGTCCGGCAGGCCCACGTTCTCGTCCACCACGCAGCTCACCAGCTGCGCGGCCCAGATGGGCGGCAGTTCGCCGGGCGTCTCGATGACGGGGTCCGCCGCGAACGACCGGCCGCCCTGTGCTCCGGATGCGCTCACCGCTCCTCCTCACCGCCCGCGTCGCGCAGGCCCGGCACCACGAGCTGGGTGCCGGGCGCCAGCGCCATCGGGTCGTCGATTCCGTTGGCCTCCGCGATGACCCGCCAGGCCGTCGCGTCCCCGTACTCCCGCCAGGCCAGCAGGGCCAGGCTGTCGCCGGCCACCACGGTGTGCGTGCTGCGGGCCGTGCGCGCGCCGGACGTCGGGTTCTGCCCCGGCGGGTCGACGCTCGCCTCCTCGATGGACAGGGAGCAGGTGGCCCGCAGCGGTTTGCCGTCCACGTCGAACAGCGTGTAGCTCACCGAGAGGCTGGTGAGCACCCCGTCGAACGAGGTGGTCCGCGCGCTGCCCCACTCGAACCGCACCCACGGGCTGGCGGGCTTCTTGCGGCCCAGGCTGGCCGGGGTCGGCACGCACGCCTTCATCAGCTTCTCCACCGCCTGTTCCACGGAGTTGTCGTGGGTGGCGGTGGCGTCCAGGAACACCTGCAGGCTCAGCTCGCGCGGGCCGCTGCCGACGAACTCGGGCAGCGCCGACTGCTCCGCCATCCGGGACGGGGAGCGCCGCCACTCGGTGCTCTTGCGCAGCTCCAGGGTGGAGGGGTTGAACTGGAGGTCGAGCCGGGCGATCGTGCCGCCCGGCTTGGCGCCGACCGAGGCCGGGGGCTCCTTCAGCGTCAGCTGGGCCCTGGCCCTGCTGGAGCGGACCGCTGGGGACATCCGGTGCCTCCTTTCCGTGCGGCGGGTGGGTGGTGGGTCGAGACGGGGTGCGGGGGGGGCGGGTGGTCGCGTCAGGACCAGCGCAGGCCCTCGTGGGCGATCTCCAGGCTTTCGACGGCCGCCGCCGGGTTCGAGGGGTCGAAGGACGGCCCCTGCCAGCGCACGGGGACGATCCCGAACACCTGCCAGCTCATGATCGGGGTCAGGTCCGGCCTCAGCGCGACGATCTCGCCGTCCTTGGGCTCCACCCGCTTCAGCGTCTCGTCGAGCCAGCGCCCGATCTTCGCCGAGTCGGCGGTGACCGGCCGGGTGAGCGTGATGTTCGACCAGTTGACGCGTCCGGGCAGTTGCCAGGTGAAGCCGTTGTTGCCGCCCTCGGCGTAGCTCTCCATCTCGACCTCGGCGCCCATGCCGGAGCAGGTGTGGAAGGCCCCCAGGTCGTCACCGCCGATGGCGAGGCGGAAGAACACGCTCGTCGCGAAGATGCTGTCCGTCATCCGTTTCCTGCCCTGCCCGTTCCCTGACCTCGTCCGATTCCTGGTGCTGTTCCGTGCCGTGCGCGCGTCCGCCGCGCTCCTGCCGCCGCCGTGGTCTCAGCGGCGCCCGTCGTGGGGGCGCCCCGTGCGTTCCCGGCCGCGCCGCAGTTCGGCGCGGAGCAGCCGGGCGACCGGGTCGAGCAGGCGGCGTGCCAGGTCGTCGAGGTCGAGGCCGGGGTCCCGCTCCGGATCGGCGCCCCGGGCCGTGCTTGAGGCGGAGGCTGGGGTTCCCGCCGGCGCGGGGGCGGACGCCGACCGTGGCCGGCCGCCCGCGGGTGCCGCCTTGGCCGGCGTGCCCGGAGGGACGCGGTCGCCGGCGCCCGCTCCGGACCGCAGCCGGGGGCCGGTGCGCTGGACGGTGGTGGACGTGCCGCCCGTGCCGCCGTCGGATCCGCCCCGACTCCAGCGGACGACGGGGACGTCGCCCGGCACGGTCGGGCTTCCCGGCGCGGCCGCGAATCCCGGGACGGCGGGCGGCCGGTCCGCGAGCGGCGCGGCCTGCGGCGCGGTCACCGGCAGGGCCCGCGCCGGTGCGGCGGCGGCCCGGGCGGACGCACCGGTCCCGGGTGCCGGTGTCCCGGACGCCGGGGACGCGGGCGGCGCGGGCCGGACGACGGGGACGCGCTGGACGGGGGCCGGGCCTCCGGTCGGCCGCGCAGCCGAGCCCGCGGCTCCGGTACGGCCGGTCGTGGCACGGCGGCCCCGCGGCCCCGCCGGGACGGGGGGTGCGCCGCCGGGGCCGGAGGCGGGGGTACGGACCGGAGCGGTTCCGTCCGCGGTGCGGGCGACGGCGTCCGGGGTGGTGGCCCAGCGCGCCGCGACCACGGGTCGGCCGCCGGACCGGGCCGGAGGCGGTGCGGAGCCCTCCGGGACCTGGGTGTTCAGGGAGAGCGGGCGGGCGGCGAGCAGGGAAAGGCTGCGCGACACCGGCAGCGGCCGCGTGGCGACCACGCCCGAGGGCCTGGGTCCCCCGCCGCCCTGGCCCGGCGAGGCGCCTGGGGCCACGCGGCGGGCGGCGACGAGCGGCACCGGGCCCGCCGCGCCGGACGGGGCTCCGTGCGGCTTCCCGGCGGCCGGACGCGGCCCGCCCGGCGACGCGGTACCGGGTCGCCGCTGTCCCCGTGGCGCGGGGCCCGGCGCGTCGACGGCGGGCGCCCGCTCCGGACTTCCGCCTGCGGTCACGGTGGTGGGCGGAGGCGGCGTCACCACGGGTGTGGCGGGGCCCGCGCCGAGGTGCGCGGTGCCGTGAGGCGCGGCGGCGTGCGGCGCGGTGCCGTGAGGCGCTGTGTTCGGGCCCGGGGCGTCCGCCGCGAGGCTGCGCTGCACGCCACCCCTGCCCAGCAGCGGCGCGTCCGCCGTGGGGCGGGAGGCGGGACCGTCCGGCACCGGGCCCCGGGCGGAGGCGCCCGCCACCTCGGCGCTCGGCGGCAGCGAGGGCAGCGGGGCGCCCAGGCCGCCGCGCGCGCGGGCCCCGGTGCGGGCCGGCCTGTCCGTCCCACCGCCACCGGGCGGTGAGCCTTCGCCACCGCCGGCGTCGTCCGTGCGGCGCTGGACGACGGGGAGGGGCGGACCGGGCAGGTCCCGGCCGCCGGGCGCGGCGGGCGGGGCGGCGGCTTCCTTGGCCAACGGCACCGCGGTCGGCGGCAGTTCGCTCAACGGCGCGCCGAGCGGCGCGCGGGTGCTCGCATCCCGCGTCGGGGTGGCCGGTGCGGTCGGGGTGGTGGTGCGGGTGTCGGGAGCCGGGAGGGTGACGGGCCGGAGGGCGGGGACGCGGCGCACCGGGCCGGCCGGGCGACGGGCGACGGTCAGCGAGGGCCCCGCCGGGCGGGGCCTGACGGAGGGGCGGGGCGCGTCGGCGCCGGAGTCCGGGCCGTCGGCGCCCCGCGGCGCGCGTCCACCGGCTCCGGACGCGCGCCCGGAGCCGGGCCCGGGCGAGCCGGACCGCGTCCGCGGGGCGAAGCCTTCGGCTGCGGGCCGGACCGGGGCGCCGTCGGCGGCCGCGCTCGGGACCGGCGACACGCGCCGCACCAGCGGGATCTCCGGCGCGGTCGGTCCACGGCCGGCGTCGGAGGGCGCCACGACCGGACGGGTGCCCGGCTCCGCCGTCCGCTGGACGGCCGGCGGGGCGGAGGAGGGCTGGGCGGAGAGCACGGCGGGGGAACTCCCGGGCGTCAGACCACGCTCGCGCGGAGCGTCGTCCGCAGGTCCGCTGCCGGTGGCGCCGTCGCGTCCGGGACGCGCCACCACGGGACGCACCCCGGCCGGTACCGCACCGGACGCAGCCGTGGCCGCACCGGACGCAGCCGTGGCCGCACCGGACGCAGCCGTGGCCGCACCTGACGACGCCGAGGGCTCGGTGGACGGAACCGGGGCATCGTTGGGCGGAGCCGTGGTGGACGCCCGCGCTCCCGGCCGCGTCCGTCGCGCGACCTGCGGAGCCCGGTCGGCCGACGGGCGTGGCGTGCCGCCCGAAGCCCCGGCACCACGCCCACCGGCACCCGCCGCACGGGCACCCGCCGCACGGGCGCCCACCGCAGGGGCGCCCACCGCACGGGTGTCCGCCACCCCCGCCTCCGCCGCGCCGCCCTGCGGCTCCTCGGCGCCCTCCGCCCGCAGCGACCGCAGCAGCAGCGGTCCGCCACCGCCCCCGGTGGCCTGCGGGGCGGCGGCCGGGCGGGTCACGCCGCGCACCAGGCCGGTCGGGGCCGTGGGCAGCACGGCGTGGCCGAGGCCGGAGTCGAACGAGGGGTTCTGCCAGGACGCGAGGTCCGCCCGGAAGGCGAGGCCGTCGCTGACGCCGAGCGGGGCCCGGGAGACGGTGAGCCGAGGCGGCGGGGTGCGGCGCCAGCCGCCGTCCCAGTCGCCGGGCACGGAGGAGGCCCCGGCATCGGGTGCGCCCCGGTCCGGCCCCGCGCCGGACGTGCCGTCCGCGACGGTCGGCCCGGCGGCCCGGCGGCGCAGCCTGTCCCGCCATGCCATGTGCTCAACCGCCTTCGTTCACGCGGGTGTTGATGCGGGCGATCTCGGCCACCCACTGACGGCGCTCGTCGTGGGTCAGGTCGAGGATCTCCTCGCGGGGCCAGTGGAAGTGATAGGCGACGTACGCGATCTCCTCCCGGAGCCGGGGAAGGGCGTACGTCACGATTCCCCCAGGCGCCCGCCCGAGAGGTCGACCTCGAAGCCGCCCTCGCAGTGCGGACACGTCACCGCCGCCCGGGTGTGGCCCTCGCTGTTGACGCGGCGGTAGAAGTCCTGGAGGAAGGCGACGTCGGTGGCGTACATCCGTTCCACGATCCCGGCGTGCACGTCGGTGATGGAGCCGAGACGGGTGATCACCTGGCTCAGCAGCACCACGCTCAGGTACGCGGGGTTCTCCTTGACCCGCAGGTCGATCTGGGGCCGCAGTTCGTCCCGGGCGGTGGCCAGGCGCATCGCGCCGTGGCGGTGGACGGTGCCCGCCTCGTCGACGTAGCCGCGCGGCAGCTCGAACTCGAACTCGGTGCGCAGCCCGTGGTCCTCCCTCGGCGGCGGGGCGGCGGCGGCGGGGGGTGGCGCCGGCTGCTCGGTCGCCTGGGCGGGTGCCGTCACCTGGAGGATCTCCTCCAGGTTGCCCGCCGTCACCGTACGGCGCCTCATTCGACGACGATCTCCTCGAACACGATGGTGACGGTCTCGGTGGCGTGGGAGGCGTCCCCCGCCTTCAGGGACGGTCCCTCCCACTTGGAGGCCCAGCCCTGCATCAGCTGGATGCGGCGGACCGTGCTGCCCTCGGTGTCCTTGATCTCGATGGTGATGTTCTGGCGCGCGGCGTTGACCGCGCCGTTGTTCAGGGTTTCCTTGATCCAGTTGGTGAACTCGCTGCTCTGGTCGAGTCCCCGGGTGATCGTGATCTCGCCCGCCTGCCGGCCGCCGGGCTGCTTGCGGATGATCTGCTTGCCCTCGGCGCTGACCTGCTTGATCTCGACGACGTCCTCCTCGACGGTCAGCCCGCTGATCTCCTGGATCGACTCGACCAGGTAGCCACCGAGTTGCACGCCGAAGACGTGGGTGGAAAGCGCATCGCCCGTTGCCATGACTGTCTGTCACCTTTCTTGCGGAGCCGTTACCACGGTCCCCGGGATCATTCGTCGATGAGGCTGGTGCTGTCGGAGAACTGGGCCAGCCGGAACACCACGAACTCCGCGGGTTTGACCGGCGAGACGCCGATCTCGCAGACGACCCGGCCCTGGTCGATGGACTCCTGCGGATTGTTGTCGCGGTCGCACTTCACGTAGAACGCCTCTTCGGCGGTGCGGCCGAACAGCGCGCCCCGGCGCCACTCCTCGGTGAGGAACGCCGTGACGTTGCGCCGGATGCTCGACCAGAGCCGGTCGTCGTTCGGCTCGAAGACCACCCACTGGGTGCCCAGGAGGATCGACTCCTCCAGGTAGTTGAAGAGCCGGCGCACGTTCAGGTAGCGCCAGGCCGGGTCCGAGGAGAGGGTGCGGGCGCCCCAGATCCGGATGCCCCGGCCCGGGAACGCGCGGACGCAGTTCACGCCGATCGGGTTCAGCAGGTCCTGCTCGCCCTTGCTGAGCCGCAGCTCCAGGTCGACCGCGCCGCGGATCACCTCGTTGGCGGGCGCCTTGTGCACACCGCGCTCGGCGTCGCTGCGGGCCCACACGCCGGCGACGTGACCGCTCGGCGGGACGGTGGTGTTGCGGCCGGAGGCCGGGTCGAAGACCCGCACCCACGGGTAGTAGAGGGCGGCGTAACGGGAGTCGTAGCCCGCCTCGTCGTTGCGCCAGGTCCGCACCTGCTGGGCGGTCAGTCCGGGCGGGGTGTCCAGGACGGCCACCCGGTCGCCCATCTGCTCGCAGTGCGAGATCACGGCGAGCTGGACGGTGCGCACGCCCTCGGCGTCGATGTCGCCGCGCTGGTGGGCGCTCATCAGGTCCGGCACCGCGACCATGGTGATCTCGTCGATGGCCTCCAGGCCGCCGAAGCCGGTGCGGTCGCCGGCGTCGCCGACGTACTCGGCCGCGCCGAGGCGGGCCACCTCGCCGGAGCCGGAGGACGCGGGCGCGGCCGGCGCGTCGGCCAGCGTCACGGTCTGGTTGGCGGGCCGGGTCTGCGGGGCGCCCTGCTGCTCGGTGACCTCGACCAGCTTGGAGGCGCGGGCCTGGTTGACCAGGTACCCCTTGACGTTCTTCCGGGTGGAGACCTCGTACGTCTCCGCCACCTGGTCGCCCCGGCGGACCAGGACCTTGAAGCGGTCCTCCGGCGGGTTCTCGCCGTCCGCGTCGGCGATCTCCACCGACACGCCGGTGACGCCGGGCCGCGCCGCGACCAGGAAGCCGCCCAGTTCGGCCGGCCGGGCCGCCTCGGCCGCCTGCGCCGCGGGGGCGGAGGCGTCGTCCGGGGAGCCGCCGACGCGCACCACGTACGCGGCGCCGCCGCCGTTGGCGAAGTAGCCGTGGACCGCGTGGGCGAGGTAGGTGCCCTCGGTGAAGCCGCCGAAGGTCCGGGTGTACTGGTCCCAGCTGGTGACCAGCGTCGGCGTGTGGAACGGGCCGGTCTCGGCGAACCCGACGAACGCGGCGACCGCGGTGCCCACCCCCTCGATGGGCCGGGCACCGGACTGCACCTCCTCCACGTACACGCCCGGGGTGAGGTACGTCGGCATGCTCGCTCCTTCGGGTCCTGCGGTTGCTGGCGGTTGCGTCACCTGTGTCCAGGCCGAGTCTGCGGGGCGGAACCAGCAGGTGACAGGGCCGCGCGGACCTGCCCGGGGGCAGCGTCGCTGCCCCCGGCCGCCCGTGACGACCGCCCGGCCGTCCCTCGGCCCTGCCCCCGCACTGCCCCTCGGGGCATGGACGGCCCGCGCGTGCGCGCGTTCGACTGGAGGCCGCACCAGAGGTGCGTCGACGAGGAGGCAGCGGATGCGGACGTCCAGGTCGCGCTCCGAGCAGGAGGGCAACGAGCGGACGGCCGCCGGTCGCGCGGCCGTCCGGAAGGCGTCCCCGCACGGCGCCGCCGTACCTCCCCCGCTGACCGCCGGCGCCCTCCACGCCGCCCAGCGCGGTGCGGGCAACGCCGCGGTGACCGCGATGATCGCCCGCCGGGCCCGCTCCGAGGCCGCCCCCGACGCCCCCGCCACGGGTGTGCGCGAAGTGCTGCGGTCGGCCGGGAAACCGCTGGCCGAGCCGGTGCGCCAGGAGATGGAGGCCAGGCTCGGCGCCGACTTCTCCGACGTCCGTCTGCACACCGGTGCGACCGCTCGCAGGTCCGCGGCGGACATCGGCGCACGCGCCTACACCTCGGGCAGCCACGTCGTGATCGGTGACGGCGGCGGCGACAAGCACACCCTCGCCCACGAACTGACGCACGTCGTCCAGCAGCGCCAGGGCCCGGTCTCGGGCAGTGACACCGGGCAGGGTTTCACGGTGTCGGATCCGGCTGACCGCTTCGAGCGGGCCGCCGAGGCCAACGCGCACCGGGTCATGTCCGGGCCGGTCCCGGACGTTCAGCGCGTGCCGGAGTCGGGGCCGGGCCTGACGGGGGCCTCGACGGACACGGTGCAGCGGGCCAGCTCGACCACGCTGGAGAACGCGACCGTGACGCACTACAGCCCGACCAAGGCCGGTGCCCCGGAGGTGCGGGACCTGACCGTCGAGCGTCCCCGGGAGGTGACCGGCCCCATCACCCCGACCGGCACGAAGGGGCGCCCGGCCGCCCCGAACCCGATCGCGGTCAAGACGCTTCACTCCGCCTACAAGGCACAGGTGCGTGCGCGTGGGGTGGCGCCCAACGAGGGCGAGGTGTGGAAGGACCTGTTCGGTGGGGCGGGCTACGACCGCGGCCACGTGATGGGCCTGGAGGTGGGCGGAAGCGACGTGGCGAGGAACATCGTCCCCCAGTGGTCCTTGAACCAGGGCACCGGCATGTGGCGCAAGATGGAACAGGCGCTGGTGGGGGTGAGCTCGGGCGACCTGCGCTTCGAGGTGCACTACCAGACGGACGTGGGCAATCACCGGCGGGTGATGATTCCGGTCAGCATCGACATCTACCTCGACAACGTCTCCTACAAGTCGTGGAACAACGAGCCCGACACCAACGACCTGATCAGGGCGGGCAAGGATCCGGGCGACGCGGCGGAGTACTACACGGAGGCGAAGGCGGCACTGAGCCAGGCGAAGCTGACCGAGAACGAGATGCAGGACTTCGCCGCCCAAGCACTGGCCAAGGACAGGGCCACCTTCCTCGCCTACGAGGACTACGAGAGGCAGAGGGCCCAAGGCCAGGCGCCCGCGGCCGGCAGTACCACCGCCGACACCCACCTGCAGGGCATGACCCGTTCCAGCTTCCCCAAGGAGCGCCGGGACAAGCTGATCGAGTCGTACATCACGGCAGGCTGGGTGACCAGGACCGGCAGCGGCAAGAACGCGGAGTACACCCTGCACGACGTCCCGGCTCCCGCGCCCGACAGCGACAGCGAGTCCGGCAGCGACTCCAGCAGCGACTCCGACGTGGAGATGTCCGACGCTTCCCAGGTGTCGTCGCCCGGGCAGCCGTTCGCCAGCATCCAGTACGGCTCGCAGAGCAGCAGCTCCGACGAGGACTGGGACGCGATGTCCACCGGCTCCTGAACGCCGCCCAGGCGGAACCGGTCAGGCCGCGGTGGCCACCGCGAGATGCGGTCCGAACTCGCTCTCCAGGACCAGCCGTCCCAGCTTGCGGTACTCCTGGGCGATCGCCGTGATCAGCTGACCCATGGTGAGCGGGGTGCCGGTCTCCGCCGCCAGGTAGGCCGCGGTCACCACGCAGGAGCGGATGGACCCGCCGGCCAGGTCGAAGCGGTCCGCGCAGAAGGCGAGGTCCAGGTCGTCGGCCCGGGGCAGGCGGTCGCCCAGGCACCGGTCCCAGAGGGCGAGGCGCTGCCCCGGGTCCGGCACGGGGAAGTCGGCCACCACGTCCAGGCGGCGGGTGAACGCCTCGTCGAGGTTGGCCCGCAGGTTGGTGGTGAGCACGGCGATGCCGTCGAAGGACTCCATGCGCTGGAGCAGGTACGCGGACTCGATGTTGGCGTGCCGGTCGCGGGCGTCCTTCACCTCGGAGCGCTTGCCGAAGATCGCGTCGGCCTCGTCGAAGAGGAGCACGGCGTTGACCGCGGAGGCCTCGGTGAAGATCCGCTCCAGGTTCTTCTCGGTCTCGCCGATGTACTTGTCGACCACGGTGGACAGGTCGACGACGTAGAGGTCCATGCCGAGGTCCGCCGCGACGACCTCGGCGGACATCGTCTTGCCCGTGCCCGACTCCCCCGCGAACAGCGCGATCACGCCGCGCCCCCGGCCGCCGCCGGGCCGCATGCCCCACTGCCCGAGCACCTGGTCGCGGTGGCGGGCGCGCAGCGCGAGTTCGCGCAGGCGGCGGTGGGTCGTCGGCGGGAGGACCAGGTCGTCCCAGCCGACCCCGGGTTCGACGCGGCGGGCCAGACGGTCGAGTCCCGCGCCGTTCTGGGCGCGCACGGCGGCGCGCAGGTCGTCGGGCGCGACCGGCCGGCCGTCGAGGGCGGCGGTGCGCGCCGCGACGTCGGCCGCGCGGCGCAACTGCGCGGAGTCCAGCCGGTGGGCGGCCACCGCCCGGGCGAGTTCGCCGACGTCGACGGACTCGCCGGTGCCGTTGCTGTCGCCGTTGCCGTTGCCGTTGCTGGAGGCGGTGCCGGTGCCGTCGCCGTTGCCGTCGCCGGTGCCGGAGGCCGTGACCCGGTCCAGGGCGTGGCGCCAGCGTTCGGCCTGCCGCTCGGGGGAGGCGGCCGGCACGGTCAGGACGACGGGGCTGTCGGGCGCCCAGGCCGGGTCCCAGCCGCCGGAGCCGTGCGTCAGGAGGGGGAGGCCGCGCAGCGCTCCGCACACCGCCCGCAGCGTCCGGTCCCGGTCGGCGGGCTCCCCGGGCAGCGCCTCCAGCGGGCCGAGGACGACACCGGCCCCTGTCAGACGGCTCTCCAGCGCGACCAGCCGCGCCACCTCGGGCGCGTCGCCGGACCGCCGGGCGAGGGCCGCCGCGTCCAGGACGAGCGGGCGCCGCCCGGCCGTGCGCAGCGCCGCGACGGCCAGGCCCTCCGCGTCGCCGCCCCGGCTGCGCAGGTGGACGAGACCGCTGCCGCTGCCCGCGGCGGCGGCCGCCCGGTGGACCGCCGCGGGGTCGGCGGCCGGGTCCTCGTGCGCCGCGCCGAGCAGGCCGGCGAGCCGGGCGTCGGGCCGCGCCGTGCCCAGGAGGTGCGCGGTGACCCGGTCGGGGACGGCCAGGACCCGGGAGAGCGGAGGCCGTTCCGGCTCGGTGACCGTGAGCAGACCGCCGTCGACGAGCGGCGCTCCGGCGGCGAGCCGGAACCGTCCGGGTCCCGCCGGGGAGAGCCCGCACAGTTCCAGGGCGAGCCCGACCGTGGGTCTGCGGCGCGTCAGGTCGTCGTTGAGGTAGCCGTAGAGCGGCTCGAACCGGGCGTCCAGATCGGGCGCCACCGCGACCAGGAGCAGGTCCAGCTCCAGGGGCGAGAGCCCGAACCGCGCGGCGAGGCCGCCGAGGACGGAGCCGGCCGGTGGCTGCCGGGGTTCGTGGCCGGGTACGCCGAGACCGCCCGGCCCGTCCAGGATGCGGGTCACCGCCTCGGGGGTGAGGTACTGCCCGCGGTACGGGTCGTCGGGGTCGGGGTCGGTGGCGCGACGGGCCGCCACCGCGTGCCGCACCCGTTCCTCGACGGCGCGCAGCCGTGTCCACAGCGGGTCGGGGCCGGCCGGGGCGGGTCCCGGTCCGGCGGCGGTCCCGGTCTCCGGCCCCGCCACGCCCAGAGGGTCGTCGGGCGCGGGTGACCCGGCCGGGGCCGACCCGGCCACGGCCGTCTCCGGCACGGCCGGGTCTGCCACGGCCGTCTCTGCCACGGCTGTCCGGGCGGTGTCCGTCATGGCTGGCGGTCCCCCCGGCGACGGCGCCGGGCGGGAGCGGCCCCCCGCTCGCGGGGCCCGGCGAAGCCCTCCGGTCCCGGATCGTCCGTCTCCAGGTAGCGCAGCCGGCGGCCCGGCTCCGTCTCCCCGTCCTCGCGCCGGGCGGCGGACCGTACGACGAGTCCCTCGGTGACCGGCGGGGCGGTGGCGGTGGTCGCCCCGGCGAGCGGCGCCCGGACCCGCACCCCGAGGGACGCCTTCAGCTCACCGCCGAGCGCGGACCACACGTCGGCGGCGGCCGGTACGTCGGCCGCCGCCCCGGCGGTGTACAGGGCGACGGTGAGGCCCAGGTCGGCGAGGGTGCCGGTGAGCAGCCGCGCCGGGAGGGTCTCGGTGGCCACCAGACAGGCGAGCACCTCGGAGAGCAGCCGGTGTTCGTCCTGCGGGCGGCTCGCCCAGGCCGTGACGAGGTACGTCAGCTCGAACCACCGGGGCGGGCTGCGCCGCGCCACGAGGTGGCCGTCCGCGTCGTACACCTCTCCGGCCCCGCTGCCGCGCCGGGCGGCGTCCTCGCGGATGTCGTAGAGGAAGACGCAGACCGTCGGGGCGCTGCGCCGCGCGGCCCATTCCCGGGTGGGCGCGTCGAAGACGACCTCGACGCCCGACGCCTCCAGGCCCGCTTCGCCGAGCAGCCGGCGCAGCCCCTCGTCGACCTCGTGGATCACCGGCGGGTCACCTCGTCGGGCGGCTGGACGGTGCCGGTGACCACCAGGAAGTCGGTCTTCACCGGCGAGAAACCGGGGCCGCGGGCGGTGATCACGCGCGGCCCGGTCTGGTCCTTGGCGAGGATGAGCAGCTGTCCGACGAACGTGCCGTCCGCCTTCGGCACGGTCGGCGCGGCCGCCGCGGTGATCCCCGGCTTCCAGGTGAAGCGCACCGGCGCGCCCGGCGGGAAGTCCTCGCCGCGCACGGAGGTGACGAAGCCGGGCTTGCCGATGTCCGGCACGGCGACGATGCGTGGCTGGAGGATGCGCAGCCGCTGCCGTGCGGTGTTGTCGCCGCGGTCGGCGTCGGTCCCGCTGGTGGTGAGTTCGCCGGTGACCTGCCCGGTCAGTGCCTTGTCGGGGCGCAGGACGACCCGGACGACGGTGCTCGCGCCCGGCTCGAGGTCCGGCAGCGCGCACGACCAGGAGGCGTCGCAGCCGGGCGGCCGCGCGCCGGCCGGGATGCCCGCGGGCAGTCCTACGCGCAGCCGCAGTCCGGTCGCCAGCGCGTTGCGGCCGTTGCGCACGGTGTACGTGACCACGACCCGTCCGCCGACGTAGCCGGGGTTCGGCCGGGCGGTGACCCGCACTCCCGGCCCGGCCGCGGGCTCGTCCGCGGGCGGCGGCGGGACGGCCGGCGGCCGGGTGGTGGGCGGCGCGGTGGTGGGCGGCGGGCTCGTCGGCGGCGTGGTGGCCTCGCGCACCGGCACCACCGTCCGGCCGGCGTTGTCGCTGGGCCGCGGGTCGAGGACGGTGCCGGTGACGGACCAGTCGACGGGCGCGTCGCCGGGGACGAGTCCGGTGAGGGTGACGTCCACCGGGACGGTCGTGCCCGGCGGCACCACGCCGACGTCGCACTGGAGGGAGGCGGCGTCGCAGTCGCCGCCGGGCCAGGTCACGGCCGTCACGGCGACGCCGGCCGGGGGCGCGACGGTCAGCCGGGTGCCGGGCGAGGCGGCGGGCCCGTTGTTGACCACGTCGACGCGGACCGTGGTGGTGCGGCCGACGGTGACCGCGTCGACGCCGTCGGGCGCGCGGACCGCGAGGTCCACGGACTGCTGGACGCTCGGTTCCTTCTGACGGCCCGGCAGGGAGCCGGTCAGGGAGACGAGGTCGCCGGAGGCGAGGTCGAGGAACTTGATGCTCTCGGGGCTGTTGGCGGCGACCCGGGCGCGGGCGCTGAGGACCAGGCCCGCGCCGTCGGCCGTCCAGGCGGCGTCGCGCGGCTGGTGCGGGCCGGTGCCGGAGGTGTCGGGCAGTTCCCGGCCGCAGGCGCCGGCCTGGTCGCGGGCGGCGGCGGGCAGCAGGACCCGGCACCGGTCGCCCGACACGGACGTCAGGAGGATGCCGTTGTGCTCGTCGACGCGGCCGCCGCCGTTCTTGCGGTTGAAGGCGATGTCCCGGCCGTCCGGGGAGAAGGCGGGGCTGTCGTCGATGACCTCGCAGGAGCCCGGGCAGTTCTCGGCGCTCAGGTCGTGCTGCCGCGTCAGGTCGTCCACGGGCGCGGTCCAGATGTGCTTGCTGCCGCCGCGTCCGTCGACCACGTGGTTGCGGGTGAAGGCCAGGGTGGTTCCGTCGGAGGACCAGGTGGGCTGGGCGTCCTGGCCCTGGAGCTCCCCGGCCGGCGGGGTGATCCGGCCGGTGATCTCGCCGGTGGCCACGTCCGCGACGAGGATGCGGCTGGGGCCGGCGGCCTCGCCGACGCCGCCCGGCGACATCCGGGTGAAGGCGAGCCGCTTGCCGTCCGGGGAGAACGCCGGGTCGGTGTCCCAGTCGTCCGGGCCGCGTCCCGCCAGCGGCAGGGGGGCCGCGTTCGCCCCGTCGGCGTCCGCGATCCAGATCCGCTCGGTCCGGCGGTCGCGGGGGCCCTCGAACCGGGTGACCACGATCCGGCGGCCGTCGGGCGTGTAGCTCTGCCGCTCGGTCCACGGGTCGTAGCCGGCCCTCGGCCGGAACAACGGGTCCTTCGCGGGGTCGGTGTTGGTGTCGGCCTCCGGGTCCTCGGTCAGGACCGTCAGTCCCAGGTCCCGGGGATCGGACCCGTCGAGCCGCACGTCCTGCAGGGTCGCCTCCTGCGGCCCGGACGCCGAGGTGCGCTCGACCACCGGGCGGCCGCGGTCGGACGGGCCGAGCCAGGTGGGCGAGCGGACCTCGCGGTTCTCGTTGAGGACCAGCCGAGGGGTGGCGGCGGAGTACGCCGGCGTCCGGAACACGTGGTCCCAGTCGCCCTCGCACTCGCAGGTGATCTCCGGGCTCAGGAACAGGACCTCGTCCCCGCCGGGCAGCCAGGCCGGCCCGTGGGCCCGCCACTCGGTCTGCGCGCCGCCGAGCAGCGGCTTGTCGGTGCTCCCGTCGGTACCGTCCGTCACCCGCAGCCGGGTCCCGCTCTGTCCGTAGCCGGAGGGGTGGGCGGTGTACGCGATGAGGTCGCGGTGCGCGGCGTCGTCGACCGGGTTCCACACCGGCTCGGTGGCCTCGCCCCTCGCGGGGTCGGTCACGCGGACGGCGTCGCCGCCGGTCAGGAGCCGCACGTAGACCTGTCGCCCGGCCGAGGCGTCGCCGTCACCGGAGTAGGCCAGGCGCCGTCCGTCCGGGGAGACGGTGGGCCACTGCTCGTCGGCGGGGGTGTCGGTCAGCCGCGTCGTGCGGCCGCTGCCGTCGGCGCGCACCAGCCACAGGTCGCGCTGCGTCCCGCCGTCCGTGCCGCCGGGGCCGGCCGAGTCGAAGACCACGGACCGGCCGTCCGGCGTGAGCCTCGGGTGTGCCGCGTTCATGCCGGTGGTGAGGCGGAGCACGGAGCCGTCCGCGGACCGCAGGTAGACCTGCGGGTTCTTCTCGTCGCGGCGGCTGGTGAAGACGAGCCGGTCGCCCAGGGCGGACGGCTGGGTGTCGAAGTGGGTCGGTCCCCGGCCGAACAGCGGGGTGCTGGAGGTGGTGGTGTCCACCGCGCCGAGGCTGCGGTGGCGGGTGCCGGCGTAGGCGATCCGGGTGGTCGCGGCGTCCCGCGTCTCCGCCGCGGTGACGCTCGCGGAGTCCGCGCCGTCCTGCCGGGACGCGGCGGTGACCCCCAGCAGCGGGAGCAGCAGCAGCGCCACCAGGCCGAACCGCCCCGGGCGGTGCCGCCTGCCGGGGCCAGCGGTCTTCATCAGGGTCCCCCCAGCGGTCGGTGCGGCATCCGGTCGTGCCCCCGCCACCCTGCGGCACCGCGGGCGGGCACGGCAGGGCGGCGGGGCCATGTTCGAGGGAAGCGCGCGGTGCTCTTTCGGGCAGCGCCCGTTCCCCGGCCGGCCGTGGCGGGCCGGGGAACGGGCCGGCGCGGCGGGCCGTCAGATCAGGCCGTTGCGCAGCGCGTAGCCGACCGCGTGGGCCCGGTTGCGCAGCTGCAGCCGCGAGATGACCTCATGCAGGACGTTCTTGACGGTCCGTTCCGAGTAGGCGGTCTTGCGGGCGATCTCCGCGGTGTCCAGGCCCTCCGACACCATGCGCAGCATGTCGGCCTCCCGCGCGGTCAGGGTGGACAGGGACATGGCCCGCGGGTCGAGCGCCGACCGCTGGAGACTGCCCACGTGGGTGAGCAGGGTTCCGAGGAGGTCGCCGGGCAGGACGCCCTCGCCGTTGGCCACGGCCAGGACCAGGTGCAGGAGCTGCTCCTGGTCGGCCTCGGCCCGCCGCAGGACGGCCGCCACGCCGCACTCGACGACGCGTTGCAGCGAGCCGGCGCCGAGGGTCGCGACCACCAGGCCGGTGCGGGTACGGGAGTTGTGGCGGAGCTTGTGCAGCAGGGCGGCCACCTCGTCGTCGACGTGGTCGACGACCACCAGCGACACCTCCGCCCGTTCGGCGTCGGGGTCGGCGACCAGATCGATCTCGGGGCGCTGGCGTAACTGCTGGACGACGCCCAGGCGCAGCACCGGGTCCGCGGCGTAGACGGCCACGGTCACGCGCTCGGGGCGTTCGGGACGGGAAGTTCTCCGCATGGTCCAGGGCTGAGTGGGCACATGTGCCCCGGTGGACACGGCGGAGTCGGCGGGAGCGGCCTTCTCTGCGGTGGGCATAACGGCTTACCTGTCTGAGGGAGGGAGCCAAACGGCGGGACGGAGCGAGCGGCCGTACGGCGGCACGGGTGTGGAGGGCGTGGCCCGGTGGGCGGCGCCCGTGGTGCGCCGGACCGTGGCGACGGCCCGGCGGTACGGCCCGGTCGTGGCGACGGCCGGGTCGTACCGCCGTCGGCGCGTGACCGCGGGGGCACCGTGACTGCCCGGCTTCTGCCCCCGCGTCCGTTCCGGTGGCCCGGGGGCGGTCCTAGCGTGGCGGCGTGACGCCTTCTGCAGCCTCTTCCCGTCCCGGCACACCCGGTCTCGACATCCCGGAAGTGACCGTGGTCCCGGGTGACACCGCCACGACCAGCCTCACCGTCCGCAACGACAGCGACATCGTCGAGGCGTACGCGCTGGAGGTCGTCGGGGACTGCGCCGCCTGGACCACGGTGGAACCGGCCCGGGTCTCGCTCTACCCCGGCACCTCCGAGACGGTGACCGTCCGGCTGGCCCCGCCCCGTTCCCCGGAGGTCCGGGCCGGCGAGATGCCCCTGGGCGTGCGGGTCCTTCCGGCCGAGCATCCCGACGCGGTGCGGGTGCTGGAGACCACCGTGCACGTCGAGGAGTTCCGGGACCTGCACACCGAGCTGGCACCGCGCCGCCGCCACGGCTGGCTGCGCGGCCGTTACCGGCTGGCCGTGCAGAACCGGGGCAACGCGCCGGTGGAGGTGGGGTTCACCGCAGGTCAGGCCGGTGAGGAGCTGGCCTTCGCCTTCGCCCCGGCGGAGAAGAAGCTGGAACCGGGCGAGTCCGCGGAGATCGGCCTGCGGGTCCGCACCGGCACCCCGGTGTGGTTCGGCGCCCCCGTGGTGTGGCCGTTCACCGTCGACGCCACGGAGACCACCGGCACCGCCGACGCCGCCGGGTCCGGCGACCAGGACGCCGGGCCGGAGGCGACCGGCACCGTCCGGACGCCGCTGGACGCGGAGTTCGTGCAGATCCCGGTCTTCCCCCGCTGGCTGCTGGTGGTGCTCGCCGCGCTGCTCGCGCTGCTGCTCGCCTGGTTCACGCTGGTCCGTCCGGCCGTGCGCAGCGCGGCCAAGGAGGCCGCCGTCGAGGCCGTCGACCCGAGCCCCGCCGCAGGGGAACGGGCAGCGGGAGAGCAGGCCGCGGGTGACGCCGGCCCCGGAGCGGGCGCCGGCACCGGTGCCGAGGGCCAGGGGACGGGCGCCTCCGCCGGAGCCGGTGCCGGAGCCGGCGCCCCGGCGGAGAACGGCGCAGCGCTCGGCGGCGGCCCGCAGATCTCGGAGACCATCGACGTGCAGACGGCCGGCGGGGAGACCAAGAAGGGTACCTACCGGGTGCCGGCCGGCAGCGTGCTGGGGGTGACGGACATCGTTGTCGCCAACTTCCAGGGCGACGAGGGCCTGCTCACGATCACCTTCGGCGACCGCAAGATCACCACGATCGCGCTGGAGACGTTCCGCAACCAGGACTACCACTGGGTAACCCCCATCAAGATCCCCGAGAACGAAGCCGTCACCATCGAAGTGACCTGCGGTAAGCCCGGGACACCGGCGTCCGGCCGACAGGCGCGGGAGTGCCACGAGGTTCTGAACGTGAGCGGCGTACTCAGTCGCACCACGCCGTGACTCGGGCCTCACCTGTGCATTCTCGACCGAAATAGCCCGGCATCGCCAAGAGTTGGCCCTTGCTCCGGCCGGAAACAATCAACATGGGACCGGAAAGCGTCACTCGGCCCCCGGTGGAGACCACCGGGGGCCGTGCGCGTCGTCCTTAACCGGTGTCCGGAGCCCTCACCGGGCACCGGCCGCGCCGCCTCACCGGGCACCGGCCGCGCCGCCTCAGCGCGGCGCGCCGGCGGGGTCCTCCACGGGGAGGTCGTCGGGCCGCAGCAGCCGCAGGTCGTCCAGGCCGGGCGCGGCCAGCGTGCCGATCCGCCGGGCCTGCCGGGTCATCATCGCCTCCACCAGCCGGCGCCCGGTGCGGGCGTTGCCGAAGTGGCGGTCCCGCGGGATCGCCGCCACGTACCGGCCGAGCGCCGCCACGGTCTCCGGCGGGCAGTCGTAGCCGGAGTCCGCGGCCTGCGTCGTGATGATCTCGACGAGTTCCTCGGTGGTGTAGTTCTCGAACTCCACGGTGCGGGTGAACCGCGAGGACAGGCCGGGGTTGGACTCCAGGAACCGCCGCATCTCGGCGGTGTAGCCGGCCGCGATGACGACGATCTCGTCCCGGTGGTCCTCCATCAGCTTCAGCAGCGTCTCCACCGCCTCCCGACCGAAGTCGCTCGTCGCGCCCTCGGGGGTGAGGGTGTACGCCTCGTCGATGAACAGCACTCCGCCCAGGGCCCGTTCGAAGACCTCCTTGGTGATCTGCGCGGTGTGGCCGACGTACCGGCCGACCAGGTCCGCGCGGGCCACCTCCACGAGCTGGCCCTTGGGCAGCACCCCCAGGGAGTGCAGCAGCTCCGCGTACAGGCGGGCGACGGTGGTCTTGCCGGTGCCGGGCGGACCGGAGAAGACCAGGTGCTGGCTGATCCTCGGTGTGGGCAGCCCGGCAGCGCGCCGCTGACGGGTGGTGGCCAGCAGGTTCACCAGGTCGGTCACCTCGCGCTTGACCGCGCCGAGGCCGACCATCGCCTCGAGCCGGGCGAGCAGTTCCTCGGAGCTGGTCGTCTCCTGCGCGACGGCGCCCGCGTCGACGCCGACGTCCTCGGGCAGCAGCAGCGACAGATCCGCCTCGGCCGGGTCCGCCATCGAACCGAGCCGGAACGCCTGCCGGTCCACCATCTCCTCGAACACCCTGCGCGCGGCGCGGCCGTTGCCGAACGTGGCGCCCCGCTCCATCTGCCCGTAGTGCCGGGCGAGCGCGTCCAGCGTGCGCGGGTCCAGCACGTAGTGGTGGGCCTCGCACATCCGCTCGGTGATGGTGACGAGCTCCTCCACCGAGTAGTTGGCGAACTCGATGGTGCGGGTGAAGCGCGAGGCCAGGCCCGGGTTGGAGTTGAGGAAGTCGGCCATCTCGTCGGTGTAGCCGGCGGCGATCACCACGACGTCGTCGCGGTGGTCCTCCATCAGCTTCAGCAGGGTGTCGATCGCCTCGCGGCCGAAGTCGGCGCCGCTGCCCTTGCTGTCCGAGAGCAGCGTGTACGCCTCGTCCAGGAACAGCACGCCGCCGAGCGCCTCGTTGAAGGCCTCGGTCGTCTTGATCGCGGTACCGCCGATGACCTGGGCGACGAGGTCGGCCCGGGACACCTCCACCAGGTGGCCCGAGCGCAGCACGCCCAGGTCGGTGAGGATTCCGCCGTACAGGCGGGCGACGGTGGTCTTGCCGGTGCCGGGCGGACCGGAGAAGACCAGGTGGCGGCTCATCGGCGGCACCGGCATGCCGAGCCGGGCGCGGCGCTGCGCCAGCTGGTTGAGGTTGACCAGGGTGCGGACCTGGTGCTTGACGTCGGCCAGGCCGATCAGGGACTCCAGCTCCTCCAGCGGACCGGACGGAGCCGCCTTCCCGGCGCGGCCCCCGCTGCCCGCGTCGCCCGCCGGCGCGGCGCCGGCGACCTCGGCGCCCCACACGTCGGGGGCGCCGTTGCCCGCGCTGGTCAGGTCCTCCACGGTGCACCGGTCGCCGGCGCGGGTCTGCTTCAGTCCTGCGCCCCGGTTCTCCCGTACGGCACAGCCCGCCACGGTGACCGGCTCGGTGCTGTCGATGCGGATGCCGTCGCCGAGGCTGCCCGTGATCGTGCAGGCGTCGAGGGACAGCCGGGCCCCGTCGACGGCCATCACGCCGTGCGCTCCCGCGTCGCTGATCTCGGTGCGCAGGACCGTGAGTTCGCCGCCCTTGTCCACGGCGACACCGGAGGCGCCCGAGCCGTGCACCCGGCCGTCGCGGACCGTTCCCCGGCCGTCGGCGCCGACCCGGATGCCGGCGTCGGCGGCGCCGCGCACGGTGATGTCCCGCAGGTGCGGGTTGCCGCCGCCGGCGATCCGCACGCCGGCCGCCCCGGCGTCCGCGATCTCGCAGTTCTCCAGCCGGCCGCGACCGTCGTCCACGACCTCCACGCCGCACCCGCCGGGCGCGGTGATCCGGGCGCGGCGCACCAGCGGGTTGCCGCCGCCCCGGATGAGGACGGCGGTGCCGGCCGCGTCGGCTATCTCCAGCCGGTCGAACTCGGCGGCCGAGTCCTCCTCCAGCACCACGGCGCCCTTGGCGTCCGCGCAGTCGCGCACCGTGGTGTCGGTCAGGGTGGGCGTGCTGCTGCCGATCACGCGGATCGCCGGTCCGCCCGCGGTGTCGAACTCGCACTCCCGGAAGGTGCCGCGGGAGCGCTCGGTGACGGCCAGTCCGTTGCCCTTGGTGCGCGAGGTGCGGCAGCGCAGCACCTCCGGGTCGGCGCCGGTCGCCACCACGAAGCCGGGACCGGAGGTGTCGGAGACCGTCACGTGCTCGACCACCGGACGCGAGTCGCTGGTGACGTAGACGCCGACGGCCGCGTCGTGGACGCGCACGCGCTGCACCCGGGTGCTGCTGCTGCCCTCCAGGGCGAGGGCGGGCTTCTCCGTGTCGGAGATGTCGCAGTCCTCGACGACGCCCTGGGCCTCGCCGTTGGTGAGCACGCCGTTGCCGCGGGCGTCGCGGATGCGGCAGCCCCGCACGGTGGTACGGCCCTTGTCGCTGATCACGACGGCGGTGGTGCCGAGGTTCTCGAGCACGCAGTCGGCGATGACGCTGCCGGTGTCGGTGGTGTCCACGACTCCGGCGCCGACCGGGTTGCTGACCCGGCAGTCCCGCATGGCCAGGGAGCCCGACTCGCGGGCCAGCAGGGCGGTCCAGCCGGAGCCGACGACGGTGCAGCCGTCCATGGCGACCTGGCCGCGTGCCGCGTCGACGACCGGTACGTCCTCGGAACCGCCGCGCAGCGTCAGGTCGGTGAGCATGACCGCGTCGGCGACCAGGACGATCGCGCTGCCCCTGCGGGGACAGATCTCGACGCTGCCGCGCTCGCCCTCGGCGACGATCGTCACCCGGGTGCGGACGGTCAGGTTCTCCGGGTAGCGGCCGGGCATGACCCGGACGACCGCGCCGGTGCGCGCCTGAGCCAGGGCTTCACCGATGGTCCCGAAACTATCCGGCTGATCCGGGCAGACGGTGAGCAACTGCCGTGACAAGCTCGATCCTCCTCGTTCCGGCGCCGCGGTCGGCCCTGTGGGACGGCGGGACGCGCCGGATGCAGGCTACGTGAGAGGGGCGAACATCTTCCAGGCGGGTATGGGCAGTTGACGGTTATTCACCTGGATGTTCCGCACCGTGGGGACCGTCGGGGCCTCCCCCGCGGACACCATAGGATGCCCGCCATGCGACGCGACCCCACCTCCGGGCGTGCGGCCGCGGCCGCCGTGCTGGCCGCCGTACCCCTGCTCGCCGCCGGTGCGGCACCCGCCGCGGCCGACTCCGGCCCGGTGGAGCTGCCGGTCGTCCGGACGGAGCTCGCCCCGGACGAGGCGTGCGCCGAGGCGTCCGGGCGGACCGCGAAGAGCGAGCCGTGGACCACCCGTGCCCTCGGTCTGTCCCGTGCGTGGCAGCAGTCCCGGGGGGCCGGGGTGACCGTGGCGGTGGTGGACACCGGTGTCGGCACCTCGATCCCGGCCCTGTCCGGCCGGGTGGAGACGGCCGGGGGCGGGGGCGGCGACTGCGTCGGACACGGCAGCTTCGCCGCCGGACTGATCGCCGCGGCCCCGGCCGAGGGCGTGGGCGCCGTGGGCGTGGCGCCCGCGGCGACGATCCTCGCGGTGCGGGCCACCCGGGAGCGCGGCGCGACCACCCCCGCCCTGCTCGCCGCCGGCATCAGGACGGCCGCCGAGTCCGGCGCGAAGGTGATCTACGTCGGGCGGGCGCTGCCGACCGGCAAGGAGGAACTGACCGACGCGGTGGAGTACGCCGCCGGCCGCGACGCCCTGGTCGTCGCCCCGTTCGCCCCGGACGCGCTGCCGAGGGACGCGGACGAGGAGGCCGCCCCGCTCTGGTACTGGCCGGCCTCGGCACCGGGTGTCCTGGCCGTGATGGACTACGGCTCCGGTGGCGGCCGGCCCGCGGGGGCGCCCACCGGCCTGTCGGCGGACCTCGCGGCCCCCGGTGTCGCGGTGGTCGGCAACGGGCCCGAGGGCGCCGGGCACTACCTGGGTTCCGGGTCCTCCCTGGCGGCCGCGCACGTGGCCGGCGCGGCGGCACTCGTGCGGGCACGCCATCCCGACCTGAGCGCCGCCGAGGTGTCGCACCGGCTGACCGGCACGGCGTACCCGGCCTCTCCCCCGCGCCTGGACGCCTACGCCGCCCTCACGGCCGTCCTGAGCGACACCGCCGGCACGGTGCCGCGGCAGCCCGCCGCCGAACTGCCCGTGGAGCCCTCGCGGACTCCCGTCGTCCGTGCCGTGGTGGTCGCGTCGGTCGGGGGCGGGCTGGTCCTGCTGGTGGCGGCGGGCGCCGCGGTGATCCCTCGGGGCCGGGCCCGCCGGTGGCGCCCGGCGGACTGACGCGGCGCGGCGTCCCGCGCACCGGGGGCGCCGTTCCCGGCGGGCTCGGCGCGCAGTCGCCGCCGTCCGCCCGTGGCGAGGCGGTACGCCGTGCCGCCCGGCACGCGGGCGGCACGGCGTAGGCGGTGTGCGCCGAGCGGTGCGCGGTGTGCGGTGCGCTGTCAGCTCTTCGGGTCGCCCAGGAACGCCGTCTGGACCTGGACGGTCTTCCGGCGGGCGATCCGGGTGGCGCGGCCCGGGGGCAGCAGGCGGCCCTTGGCGTTGCCGACGACGTAACCCTCGGAGGGCGGGCAGGACAGCAGCAGCGTCGGGGTGTTGACCTCCTGGAGCCTTCGCATCAGGTGGTCGCCCATGGCGCGTCCCGCGCCGGTGGCCGCGCGGGCGACCACCATGTGCAGACCGACTTCCCAGCCCAGTGCCAGCTGGTCGAGGAGCGGGTCGAAGGGGGCGTTCATCGGTCCGGAGCCGAGCATGTCGTAGTCGTCGACGAGGACGAACAGGCGCGGTCCGCTCCACCAGTCGGCCAGCCGCATCCGGGCCGGGGCGATGTCGGGGCCCGGCACCCGGATCTTCACCGCCCGTGCCGCCCCGTCCACCAGGTCGCGCAGGGCGTCGATGGAGACGGCGTGGCCCAGCCGGTACTCGTCGGGGACCGCCTCGACCAGCTCGCGACGGTAGTCCACCACCATGATGCGGGCCTCGGCCGGCGAGTACCGCCGCATGATCGCCTGGGCGGTCAGCCGCAGCAGGTTGGTCTTGCCGCTCTCGGTGTCGCCGATGACGACCATGTGCGGGCTCTCGGCGAAGTCGTGCCACACGGTGGTGAGTTCGTTCTCCTCCAGACCGAGCGGCACCCGGAAGTCGCCCTCCGGCGCGGGCAGCGCGGACACCGGCAGTTCGGTGGGCAGCATCCGCACCCGCGGCGCGGACGGGCCCGTCCAGCTCTCGGCGACCGCGCTCACCAGTCCGGCCACGCCGTCGCCGAGGTCGTCGGCCTGTTCGACGCCGTCGATGCGGGGCAGCGCCGTGAGGTAGTGCAGCTTGCCCTCCCGGGTCAGGCCGCGCCCGGGGACCCGGGGAACCGTCGCGGCCCGCCGCATGTCGATCTCGGAGTCCATGGGGTCACCCATGCGCAGCTCCAGGTGGGTGCCCGCCTGGTCGCGCACGGCCGACGGCAGCTCCACCCAGCGCGCCGTGGTGACGATGAGGTGGACGCCGTAGTTCAGGCCCCGGGCCGCGATCGCCCCGAAGGTGGAGATCTGCCGGTCGTAGTCCTGGCGGACCGTGGACCAGCCGTCGATGACGAGGAACACGTCGCCGTGCTCCTGGTCGGCGAACTCCCCCGCGGCCCGGCGCCGCCGGAAGGTGGTCATGGAGTCGATGCCCTGTTCCAGGAAGAACTTCTCCCGCGCCGCGAGCAGCGCGTTCACCTCCGCGATGGTCCGGCCGACCCGCTCGGAGTCCAGCCGGGCCGCGACGCCGCTCATGTGCGGGAGCCCGTCGAGACCGGCCAGTGTGCCGCCGCCGAAGTCCAGGCAGTAGAACTGGACCTCCCGCGGGGTGTGGGTGAGGGCGAGGGCCGTCAGGATGGTCCGCACCATGGTGCTCTTGCCGCTCTGCGGGCCGCCCGCGATCGCGATGTGCCCGCCGACGCCGGACAGGTCGACGGTCAGCAGGTCCCGCATCTGGTCGAACGGCCGGTCCACGATGCCGATGGGCACCTTCAGCCGGCCGCGGCCTGGCCAGCCCACCGTGGTGAGGCCCAGTTCCGGGTCGGGCGTGAGCGGCGGCAGCACCTGGTCGAGGGTGGCGGGCAGGTCCAGCGGCGGCAGCCACACCTGGTGCGCGGGCGGGCCGGCGCCCAGCATCCTGTCGACGGCGACGGACAGCAGCGTGTCCCCGGTCTCCTCGGCCTCCGGCTCCGGGTCCGGCAGCTCGGGCAGCGCGCGCGGTACGACGTAGCCGTTCGTCCACGGCACGGTCTGGCCGGCGGCGCGGGCCTGGCCGGCGCTGCCGCGGCGTTGGCGGTAGGCACCGGAGACGTAGGCGGCGCGGAACCGGGTCAGGGCCTCGACGCCCGACTTGAGGTAGCCGCTGCCCGGAGCCGGCGGGAGTTCGTAGGCGTCCGGCACGCCGAGGACGCCGCGGCTCTCCATCGCGGAGAAGGTGCGCAGGCCGATCCGGTAGGACAGGTGGCTCTCCAGCTGGTGCATGCGGCCCTCGTCGAGGCGCTGCGAGGCGAGCAGGAGGTGCACGCCGAGGCTTCGGCCGAGTCGGCCGATCATCACGAAGAGCTCCATGAACTCCCGGTGCGCCGCCAGCAGTTCGCTGAACTCGTCGACGACCACGAACAGGCTGGGCAGCGGAGCCAGCGGGGCGCCGGCGGCGCGCGCCTTCTCGTACTCCAGGGCGGAGGTGTAGTTGCCCGCGGCGCGCAGCAGTTCCTGGCGGCGGATCAGCTCGCCGTGCAGGGCGTCCTGCATGCGGGAGACCAGGGCCGCCTCGTCGGCGAGGTTGGTGATGACGGCCGAGACGTGCGGGAGCTCGTCCAGGCCGAGGAAGGTGGCGCCGCCCTTGAAGTCGACGAGGACGAAGTTGAGCGTCTCGGAGGAGTTGGTGAGCGCCAGCGCCAGGACGAGGGTGCGCAGCAGCTCGCTCTTGCCGGAGCCGGTGGCGCCGATCAGCATGCCGTGCGGGCCGGTGCCTCCCTGGGCGGACTCCTTGATGTCCAGCTCCACCGGCTGGCCGTCGACGCCCACCGCGATGGGCACGCGCAGCCGGCCGGGGCCGGTGCTGCGCTGCCACAGGGTCTGCGGGTCGTGCCGGTACAGGTCCTGGATGCCGAGCAGGGTGGTGAGTTCGACCTCGGTGGCCAGCGGCTCGGAGGCGTCCGTGCCCATGCCCATCCGGTAGGGCGAGATCCGCTTGGCCAGGGCGGCCGCGCCGCGCGGGCCGAAGGAGTCGGGCCGCCCGAGGTAGGTGGTCTGCTCCTTGCGGTCGCGGTCGGTGCGCACCAGGCGGATGGCGTCGCCGTCCACGTCGAGGCGGAGGGTGACCCGGCCGGGTCGCCACGTCAGGGCGCCGGTGAGGTCCAGTACGACGGTGTTGCGCAGCCCGGGGCCGTCGAGGCGGTGGCCGCCGGGGACCGTGCCGCCGTCGACGACGATCACGGTGAAGGGCTCCTCGCGGCCGGGGACCGCGTCGGGGTCGAACGGCGGGCGTTCCATGAACTCCGCGCCCAGCAGGTCCTCCAGCTCGTTGAAGGCGGAGCCGGTCATCCGGGCGGGCCCGGCGCCGTCGTTCTCCTGCGGGTGCAGGTGGTGCGGCAGCCACTTGGCCCACTCCCAGTCGGCGCGCCGCTCGTCGGACACGCACAGCGCGATCCACACGTCGTCCGGGGAGTGGAACGCGGCCAGCTGCGCGACGATCGCCCGGGCCAGCGCGCGGACGCGGTCCTCGTCGCCGCGGAACAGGATCCGGGCCCAGGCCCGCAGGTAGACGGCGATGGGCTGGTCGGGGACGGTGTTGTAGGCGCGGATGAAGCTGCGCAGCGCGTGCGCGGAGAGCGGTTCCAGGTCCTCGACGGGGGTGGTGGCCGTCGGGTTGAGGCGCAGGCCCAGCTTCTGGTCGCCCACCGCCACCCGGATCTCGCCGAAGTCCTGGTCCTGCGGACGGCGTTCCCACAGCCGGCTCGACCCGACCAGGGACCACAGCGCGGACGGCTCGGGGTGGCGCCAGGCCAGGGCGCGCTGCTGGTCCATCACCGCGGTCCGCACCTTGCGGCGGGTCTGGGTGAGGTAGCGCAGGTAGTCCCGGCGTTCGCCCTTGAGGCGCTGCTTGCGCTCGCTGTTACGGCGCATCACCTGGCCGAGCATCATGGCCGCGGAGGAGATGACCATCAGGCCGAGGGCGAGGTAGATGAAGCCGCTGCCGCGGCCGCCCATGCCGGGGCGCATGAACATCAGCATCATCGACACCGACATGAGCGCCATCGGCAGATAGGTCCACACGGCGGACGAATCGGGGACCACCTCGGGGAGCGTGGGCGGCTCCTGGAGGGTCAGTTCTCCGTCCGGCATCTCGGGGCCGCGTCTGCGGGCGGGCCGGCGGAACAGAACCACACTCACCGTACGGGTCTCCTTACGGAGCGGCCGCCGGGCCGACGGTGCGCGCTCACGGGTGGGGGACTGATGCTGCTGGAACCTCGGATGCTCCGGGGGCGGGGTCACCCCGAAGAGATGTTTGATACTACGATCACGCCAGCTGACCACCAACCAGCAACCCCCCCACTCCGCACGCCCGTTGTATGTCCGTCGGCATGCGACGGCGAACCCCGGAAGGCGTGAGCCAGACCGATGAGTGACAACCAGGTGGCTGGTCTGTGCCGCCTGACCGTACGCGCCCCCGCCCGCACGATCGACCTGGCCGTGCCCGCCGATGTGCCGGTCGCCGACCTGCTGCCCGCCGTGCTCGGCTACGCCGGGGACGATCTGGAGGAAGCCGGCATCGAGCACGGCGGCTGGGTGCTGCAGCGCCTGGGCGGCGAGCCGATGGACGAGGAGCGCACCCTCGACTCCTTCGAGCTGCGCGACGGCGAGACCGTGTACCTGCGGCCCCGTGTCGAGGCGCTGCCCGAGGTGCATCTGGACGACCTGGTCGACGGCATCTCGACCACCCTGCGCGACCGCCCCTACGGCTGGACCCCGTGGGCGGGCCGGGCCCTGCTGCGGGGTCTGACCATGGCGGCGCTCGCCGTCGGCCTGGTGGTGCTCGCCCTGCCCGGCGGCTCCGGCTCCGGCTCCGTCCGCGCTCTGTGCGCGGCGGCCGCCGCGCTGCTGCTCCTGGCGGGCGCCGCCGCGGCCAGCCGGGCGGTCGGCGACGGCGGGGCCGGTGCGGTCCTGGGCCTGATGGTCACCCCTTACCTCGCCCTGGCGGGCTGGCTGCTGCCGGGCGGTGACATCACCGGCCCGCACGGTGCGCAGATGCTGGGCGCCCGTCTGCTCGCCGCGTCCGCGGCCGGGGCCGGCGGGGCGGTGCTCTCGCTCGCCGCGGTGGCCGCGTACGCCGCCCTGTTCCTCGCCCCCGCGGTGATCGCCGCGTTCGGGGTGCTGGCCGGGGCCCTGATGCTGGCCGCCGGTCTCGCCGCGCACGAAGTGGCCGGCGTCGTCGCGCTGGGCGCCGTGCTCCTCGGCGCCTTCGTGCCCGGCCTCTCCTTCCGGATGGCCGGGCTGCGCATGCCTCCGCTGCCGACCAACGCCCAGCAGCTGCAGGAGGGCATCGAACCGCATCCCACCGCGGTCGTCGCCTCCCGTTCGGTGCTGGCCGACGGCTGGATGAGTTCGCTGTACGGGGCGGTCGGCGTGGTCTGCGCCGGCTGCCTGACGGTCCTGGCCCGCCGCGACGGGCTGGCCGAGGTGTTCACCTCCCTGGCGCTGGCGCTGCTGCTGCTCCTGCACGCCAGGGGGCTGGGCAACGTCTGGCAGCGGCTGTCCCTGACGCTGCCCGGTGCCTGGGCGCTGATCCTGCTGGTGTTCTCGCACGCACTGGGCTCCGGCTCCCTCGGGCGGCTGCTGACCGTGGCGGGCCTGCTCGCCGTGACCGCCGCCCTCGCCATCGCGTCCTGGACGGTGCCCGGCCGGCGGCTCGTGCCGTACTGGGGCCGCGGGGCGGAACTGCTGCACTCTGCGGCGGCGATCGCCCTGCTGCCGCTGGTGCTGTGGGTGCTCGGTGTCTACGGGGCCCTGCGGTCCCTCAACGGCTGAGGAGAGCACGGTGCAGAACAGGCGTGATCAGGTACAGGCGCACATGTTCGTCATGGGGCGCCTCACCACCGCCATGCTCCGCGGTGACCCGGACGCCCCGGAGAGCCCGCAGGGCAGGACCAACCGCGGGGTCGTCATCGGTGTGGTGGTCGCCGTGCTGGTGTCGGCGGGCGCCTTCGTGCTGGGCCTGCTGAAGCCCGGCGTCAAGGACTCCTGGAAGGAGGCGGGCACGGTCGTCGTCGACAAGGACACCGGCTCCCGTTACCTCTACCTGGACGGCCGGCTGCGGCCGGTGCGCAACTACGCCTCGGCCCGCCTGCTGGCGGGCGCCGACATGCAGGTCGTCTCGGTCGGTTCCGGCTCCCTGGCCGGTGTTCCGCACGGGGCGCCGGTGGGCATCGTCGGTGCGCCCGACGCGCTTCCCGCCCCCGACGGCCTGGACTCCGGCCCGTGGCAGGTGTGTTCCGGCACCGCCGAAGGCGCCGACACCACGGTCCTCGCCGTGGGCGCGCCCGCCGGCGGCGGACTGGGCGCCGGCCAGGCGCTGGTGGTGACCGGTCCGGACAAGGCCGACCACCTGGTGTGGCGGGGCACCCGGCTGCGTCTGGACGACGAGCGGGGCGCCTCGCGCTCCCTCGGCTACGACACCACCGCGCGGGTGAGGGTGTCGGCGGCGTTCCTCAACTCCCTGCCCGCGGGCCCCGACCTGTCCCCGCCGGACGTGCCGGACCGCGGCGGCCGGGGCCCCGAGCTCGGCGGCCGCGAGACCCGGATCGGGCAGGTCTTCCGGGTCACCGCGCCCGGTTCGGACGCCCGCTACTACCTGCTGCGCGAGGAGGGGCTCGTCCCGCTGACCGCGACCGGTGCGGCCCTGGTCCTCGGCGACCCCGAGACCCGCGAGAAGGCGTACGGCGATCAGGCTCCGACCGCGGTGGAACTGGGCTCGGACGCTCTGGACGGCCGTACGGCCGACGCCGCGGACCCGGATCTCACCGACCTGCCCGCCGCACCGCCCAAGGCGGTGCGGCTGGAGCCGGGGCAGACGGCCTGTGCGCGGATCGAGAGCGGCGGTTCCGGTACCCGGGTCAGCGTCGCCCTGTCCTCGCCGTCCGCACTGGGCCCGGCCGCGCAGCCCGCGCCGGAAGGGCTGAGCCCCGCCTGTGTGCCCGTCGACCGGATCACCGTCCGGGCCGGCGGCGGCGCGCTGGTGCACGCCCTGGGCGCCGGCGGCGGCGCCGTCGGCGACACGGTCTACCTGGTGACCGACAGCGGCATGAAGTACCGGGTCGCCGACGACAAGGCCCTGGCGGCGCTCGGGTACGGCGGCGGACAGGCGCGGGGGCTTCCCTCACCGCTGCTGGCCATGCTGCCGACCGGCCCCGACCTGAGTCGGCGAGCGGCCGTGACCGGACGCGCCAGGACGACGGCCGCTCCCTGCGGTTCCTCCTCGGACACCCCCGCGCGGGGCGACGCGGGGAACGGCGCAGCCGACGGGTCGCGGACCTCGGAGGATGCGGCGGCCCCGGACCGGCCGGCCGACCGGCCGGGGAACGCTGACGCGAACGTCATGTGACGGTTCCTCAAATCCAGCTCAGAGATTGGGAGTCGTCGACCCGACGCACGAGGGCGGCCGGACTCTTTTCGCTATGGTCTGCTCAACTGTTCTACGTTCGGAATCAGTTGCCCCGGTCGAGCGGACACCGCCGTCCACGGCCGGCCGCGGGCACGGCCGGCCGCCGGGGCCAGGCGGCGCGATCATCAGGAGGTGCGGTACATGGCAGGCTTCCAGCAGTCCGAGGAGCAGGCGACCCGGAACGGCATTCAGGCGCTCGAGTCGGCCTTCACCGGCGTGCAGAACTGCAGGCAGGACGTCGAGAACATGAAGTTCAACCTGGCCTCCGGACTCAAGGGCTCGGACGGCAAGGCCTTCCAGGACCTGCTCAAGCTCTGGGACGACCAGGCCGAGATCATCTCCAGGAACGTCCGGGAAATGGTGGACACCCTCAACGAGACCCTCCGGGTCCAGGGCCTGACCCAGGGGTCCAACAGCGAGGCCATCAACAACTCGTACACCCAGTCGCAGGCCATCTTCGACGCGCTGAGCGGCTGACGCCGGAGCGCGTCCCGGCGCCGGGCCGGGACACACACCGTCCTCCCCATCCCCCCATCACTGTTGCGAGACGAGGCCCTCACGATGAGCGACTTCACCGACGGACACATCTACGTCGACTACCGGCACATGTCGAACGCGGCCGACGACATGGTCCAGCAGACCCGGGCGATCGCCAGCATCCTGGTCAACCTGGACGCCGAACTCCAGGCGCTCAAGGCGACCTGGGAAGGTGACGACCGCGAGGTCTACAACGACAAGCAGACCGCGTGGAACAACGCCGTCCAGGCGATGCAGGACCTGCTGGAGAACCACTCGCACCTGCTGACCGAGGTCTCCGGGAACTACCAGTACAGCGAGAAGTCCCTCACCCAGCTGTGGAGCGAGGTCCGCGTCGGCCGCTGAGCCGGCCGGCCCGTACCCCCGTCACCGGAGGGCGGCCCCCGGCACCTCAGGGCGGGCCGCCCGTCCGGTTCCCCGACAGTGACAGTTCCGGCAGGAGAAGGACATGGCGGACGACGGCACCACGGTCAACCTCGACAAGGCGTGGTTGGAGAACTTCCTCAACCACGACATCCTCAACTTCCGCGACGCGCTGAAGAAGATCACCCAGGACGGGCTCTCCACGACCGGCGAGGTCATCCCGTCGCTGGAGAACCTGAGCGCGCGGGGCAAGGTGACCGACGACTGGCCGATCGAGGCGACCCGGCCGCTGATGATCGGCTACATGGCCGACAACGAGACGGTGAACGGCGCCGCGCTCGTCGAGGCGGTCACCAACCTCATCAAGGAACTGGTACCCATCCTGGACAACCAGGTGCAGCTCTTCGACGACATCGACGACAACCTGCGCACCAGCATCGAAGAACTGTTCGAGACCCAGGGTGAGAACCTCACCAGGATCGACGGCGACAAGCTGCTCGACATCTTCGAGGACGTCGACGACACCCTGGGCGAGGCCGGCGGCGGCGAGGACGACTAGGCCGTTCGACGGAGCACGCCGCGCGAGGCCGGCGGGACGTGCTCCACACGGCCGCACCCTCCCCCTCGTCCGTCCGGCCCCTCCACGGGCCCGGCCCCACGCCCCGCAGGCTGCCGCCCGCAGCCCCGAAACTCCACCTACGCCCCCCTCGACGGAGTCAGACCGTGGCAGAAGACGAAGTACCGGAAGAGCACGTCAGGGCGCTCGACGCAGACAACGACTCCTGGCAGAAGGCCGCGTACTGGTTCACCGGGTACGACGCGCCGCACCGGGACACGCTCTTCGAGTCCCTCATGGGCAACGACGGCATCCCGCAGATGAAGGTGGAGCTCAGCCGGCAGAACTACGTCGACTACGTCGACCCCAACGACTTCAACTGGCGTGTCGAGAACGCCGGTTACCGCATCGAGAACACCGACTTCGTCATCCCCTTCTACACGACGGGCGGGGACGACGCGTCCGCCGGCGACCAGGTCTCGATGTACAAGGCCCGCATCACCATGCTGGGCAACAAGGGGGACGACGGCCCGTCGGGCGGTGTCGTGGAGGGCGGGGAGTTCAAGAGCCAGTACGACAACCACCTCGGTCTGAGCGGTGACAAGGCAACCTGGTCGACCGAGAAGCTGACCCAGTACGCCTACGGGACGGGGCGCGCGATGGAGGCGCTGCTCTACAACGAGAACGGCACGGTCGGTTTCGGCTGGAACAACAAGAACGTGCTGGACGCGGGGGCCGTCTCGCTGAAGTCCTTCGACACCGCGGCCGCCGCCTTCGACCGGGTCGCCCAGTTCTTCGCCAACCAGGAGAAGGTCGTCGCGGAGTGGCAGCGCCGGGTGGGCACCGAGCAGGACGACGCCTGGCGCGGCCAGGCCGCCGGTGTCTTCTGGACCCTGATCGACACCATCAACCGGCAGTACAAGGGCTTCGCCGACGACATGGGCGCCGCCAACGGCCTCTCCAAGCAGGGCAACATCCTGCGCGAGGCCCGCGGCGCGTTCCGCGACGCCGTGGTCGAGCTGCACCGGTCCTGGATGACCTGGGTCACCCAGCACAGCAACCCGCTGATCGCACTGAACAAGCTGCTCGTGGACATCACCGACCACGTGTGGGAGAACAACATCAAGCAGATCACCTACAAGGTGAACAGCACCGGTGGCCTGTACACGACGAGTTACTACACCACGTACCACGCCAAGGCGGGCTTCGACCAGACGGCGACCCGGCACGGCAAGAGCGACAACTTCGGTCCGCTGGACGAGCTGAGCACCTGGAAGGCCGTGGGGGAACGGGCCGTCCAGCACTGGCAGGCGTACGTCATCAGGGACCTCGTGGAGCCCGCCGAGGCGGCCCTCAAGGCGATCCACAACAGCTGGAGTCCCACCACCATCGACCTCGGGTCGGTCAAGGTCCGAGGTGAGAGCGACCTCACCAGCTCCTACAAGGAGGACCTGGCCGAGAAGCAGGCGGACGACGCCAGGAAGGCGGCGGAGGAGGCCCAGCGCAAGCAGGACGAGTTCATGCAGTGGCAGAAGGACCAGGCCGCCGCGGCCAAGGCCGAGCAGGAACGCAAGGAGAAGGAGGCCGAGGAGAAGGCGGCCGCCGCCAAGGCCGAGCAGGAACGCAAGGAGGCCGAGGCCAAGGCCGAGCAGGAGCGCAAGGAGGCCGAGGCCAAGGCGGAGCAGGAACGCAAGGAGAAGGAGGCCGAGCAGAAGCAGGCCGAGGCGGAGGCCAAGGCGGAGCAGAAGCAGGCGGAGGCCGAGGCCAAGCAGGAGCAGAAGGAGAAGGAGGCCGAGGCCAAGCAGGCCGAGGCGGAGGCCAGGGCCGAGCAGGTGCGGGCCGAGCAGGAGGCCAAGCAGGAGGAGGCGCAGAAGAAGCAGGAGGAGGCCCAGGCCCGCGCGGAGCAGATGCAGCTGAGCCAGTTCAACATGGCGCGCGCCGACCAGGAGAAGGCCCGCCAGGAGCAGGAGCGGAAGCAGGCCGAGGCCGAGGCGGAGGCCGACGCGAAGGAGGCGGAGGCCAAGGCCGAGCAGGCGGAGAAGGAGGCGGAGGCCGAGCAGAAGCAGGCCGAGGCCGAGGCGAAGCAGGAGCAGAAGGAGAAGGAGGCCGAGCAGAAGCAGGCCGAGGCCGAGGCCAAGGCCGAGGAGCAGATGCGGCGGCAGGAGGAGGAGCAGAACAGGCTCCGGACCGAGCAGGAACTGCGCCAGGAGCAGCTGCTGACCGAGCAGGAGAAGCAGGAGGCCGAGCGCCAGGCCCAGCAGGAGGAGGCGCGGCAGCGGCAGGAGGAGGCCTACCAGCAGGCCCAGGCCGCCTACGAGAGGCAGTCCGAGGGACTGCTCAATCCGGGCGGCGGCCTCCCCGGCTCCGGCGGCGGCCTGAACCCGGGCGGCGTCTCGCTCGGCTCCGGCGACCTGAACCTCGGTGACCTGGGCTCCCTGCGTCCGGACGGCCCCGCCTCGAACGGGTACTCCGGAGACGGCACGCTGACCAACCCGGGCGGCAGCAGGACCGCGCTCGACGACAGCGGCCGGCTCGTCACGGAGTACCCGGACGGCAGCAAGGTGCAGATCGACCCCGACAACCGTACGGCGACGGTCACCCGGCCGGACGGCACGGTGGAGACCGGTCCCCTCAACATCGGCGACCTGCTGCCCCACCCCGACGGCAGCACCTCCCACCTGGACCGGAACGGTGACATCGTCACCGAGCACCCGGACGGCACGGTCACGAGGGTCGACCCGGACACCGGCATCGGCACCACCACCCGCCCGGACGGCACCGTCACCACCGGCAACCTCAACGGCTCCCTCGGCGACCTGCCCTCCCTCCCCGGCACCGGTTCGTCACTGCCGTCCTCCCCCACCCTGCCCTCGTACACCTCGCCCTCCTTCACCTCGCCCTCCTACGACTTCGGCTCCTACGAGGAGGAGTTGTACGACGAGTCCCCCTACGAGTCGCCGTACGCCTCCCCGGCGACGCCCGCGATGACCGCGGCGCAGCGCGAGGCGGAGACCGGCACTCCGCTCAACACCGGCTCGCTGCCCGGCGGCCTCGGCATGAACGGCATGAACGGCATGGGGGGCATGCCGATGGGCGGTATGCCGATGGGGGGCATGCCGATGGGCGGCGCGGGCGCCGGCAACCAGTCGGAGTCGGAGCGTGTCCGCAACGTCATCGACAGCGGACAGCCGCTGAACAGCCGCGGCGGCCGTCCCGGAGCGGCCCCCGCGGCACGTTCCGTCCAGGAGGAGAACGACGTGCGGGTGTCCCCGGCGCGCGCCTCCACGGCCACCACCAGCGGCAGTCCGTTCCTGCCCATGGGCGGTCACCCCGGCGGCGCCGGCGGCCAGCCGCAGACCCAGAGCGGCGACCGGGCGCGGGAGGTCTGGGCGCAGGACGACGACGACGTCTGGGGCACCGACGAGGGCGGCGCACCCGCCGTCATCGGCCGATGAACAGCACAGCACAGCGAAGGACGACCCCGTGACCGAACCGATCGAGCAGCGCATCGCCAAGGCGATGGCCGAGCTGGAGTCCGTGCAGGCCGCCGTGGCGCGGGCCGAGGAACGGCTCTCCCACGCCTCCGCGAGCGTGCGCTCCCGGGACCGGGCCGTCGAGGTGACGGTCGGCCCGGCCGGAGAGCTGACCGGACTGAAGTTCCTGGACAACAAGTACCGCTCGATGAACGCCACCCAGCTGGCCGCCTCCGTGATGGAGGCGGTCGGGCGGGGGCGCGCGCAGATGGCCCGTGAGGTGATGGCCACCTTCGCCCCGCTGACCGAGCCCAGCGCCGACGTCCCGGAGCTGCGCGGCGTCGACATCGACTGGAACCGCATCTTCGGATCGGCGCTGAGCGCGGAGACCGACGGGAACGGCCGACGCGGCGGAAGCCGGCTGCACGACGAGATCGACGACGACGCCGAGGGTGACGCCGACGGCGGTACGGCACGAGGAAGGGGCCGGTCATGAGCGACGCGTACGAGGCGAATCCCGCCGCTCTCCGGAACAGCATCGAGCGGATGAAGCAGCTGCCGCTCATGGCACGCCAGTTGGGGCAGGACTTTCTGAGCCAGGAGCGGACCTACACGGAGTGGCCCGGCTGGACGGACGACTTCGCCCGCGAGGTCCGCCCCGTCTACGAGCGCAACAACGCCTTCTGCCTGGACACCAGCAACAGCCTCTTCGAGGCGCTGGACGGTCTGGTCTCCGCGACGCTCGCGAACCTGGCGAACATCGAGCGGACGCAGTCCGACTCGAGCGAGCGCATCCGCGAGCACCGGCGCAGGACCGAGGAGGCCCTCGGCGGCGAAGCCGGAGACGGGCCCGGCGGGCGCCACTGACACGAGGAGGCGGTACCCCCGGCCGGGGCAGCGGTGTCCGACACGGACCGCGGCCCCGGCCGGGGAGCACGGCAGCGGGCGTCGACAGGTCCCCACGGACAGGCCCGTGACCGACGGTTCGAGGTGAGCGGAGTTTCGGTGCAGGAGATCAACTTTCCTGAGGACGTCAGGAAGATGCTCTGGATCCTCATCGGCGAGATGCCGTTGCAGGCCAGGGAGAATCTCGCCTACGCCAGCCAGGAGCTGTACCAGGACTTCGGCCGCGGCATCCGCAGGCTGAACGAGGAGATCCGGCGTTCGATCTCCGAGGCCTCCACCTCCCTGCCCAAGGACGTCGGCGCCCAGTACGTCCGGGGTCTGTCGATGCTGACCGACGACGGCGGCGTCAACCACCTCGACCGGATGATCGACCAGCTGGACGAGATCGCCCGCGGCCAGGTCGACCACTCGATCAAGATCCAGGCGGCGAAGTGGGAGATCATCGCCGAGATCGTCATGCTCCTCATCGAGCTGGCCCTGCTGGCGGCGCTGGCCGCGATCACCGGTGGCACCTCCCTCTCCCAGATGGCGCTGGCCCGGGCTCGCAGCAGGCTGGCCGTGCTGCTCATCGTCCAGCGCCTGCTGCGGATGTCGCACCTCGCGCCGGCGCTCACCGAGGCGATGTCGGAGGCGCTGCAGACCCTGGCGGTGCGGCTCGCGCAGATCGTCCTGAACTCCGGCGACCGCAAGCCCGGGGGGATCGACTGGAAGGACGTCGGCAAGGCGGCGGCGTTCGGCGCGGTCGTCGGCGCGCTCGGGTCGATACTGGAGTTCGGCGGCGATCACCTGAAGAACTGGTTCAAGAACTCGTTCGACAACTTCGACAGCTTCGTCAAGAACCACCCCAACTGGAACATCACCCTGAACGGGGCCGGCGAGCTGGGCGGGGCGTTCGTCGTCGGCGCGGTCAGCGAGTCGGTCGGTGAGTACCTCATCCAGGGCGCCTTCGAGGGCGACTGGGACTTCAAGTGGGAGACGTTCGTCGGCTCCGGCACCAGTTCGGTGTTCGACGTGGTCGCCGGCGGTGCCGTGGCGGGCGGCGCCCTGTGGCTGCACAACAAGTTCACCACCGGCACCGGCCTCGGCGACTTCAACGACACCTCACTGCTCGGCATCGGCGGCGACGGCGGCGACGGACCGAGCGGCTCGGCCGCCCCCGGTCCTGGACCGGCCCCGGCGCCCGTGCCGACTCCGCTGCCCACGACCACCACCGGCGCCCCTGTCACCACCGTCGTCCCGCCGCCGGTGACCACCGTGCCGCCGCCGGTGCACGACGTCGGCCACGACAGCGCCTCCGAGGTGTCGTCCCTGGACGACGAGTCGTTGTTCGACTTCTCCGACACCGACTCGGTCTCCTCCGACACCACGTACGGATCGACGTCCGTCCCGCACACCCCCGTCGGCTTCGATCCGGCGACGGTGTCCTCGCCGCTCACCGCCAAGGGCCTCCTCCCCTCGACCGCCTCCCTCGGTGGGTCCGACGGGAACTCCGACGGTGACGCCGCACGGGGCGCCGACGGCATCGGGACCGACCTCCTCGGCACCGATGTCGGCGACGGCACGGACTCCACGGGCGGCACGACGGGCGTGACCGCTCCCGGCACCCCCGCGCCGCACACGGGCACGGGCACCGGCGCTCCGTCCGCCGGCCCGCGCGGGGTGCCGGAGAGCACCGGGCGGACCGGCGATGCGACGCCCGAGGCCACACAGTTCCCGCAAGGCCGGAACAGCGACGACACCGGCACGGGTGTGCCGCGCGGCGGCGCCGGCACCCGGACGCAGGGCGGCGCCGAGGACAGCCCGTCCCTCTCCAACCTCCCCCGGCAGGACACGTCGCGGGAGGACGACGCGACCGGCCAGGACGCCGACGCGCGCCCGGGCAGCCACGACGTGCCCTCCTCGGCCGCGCCGGTCACGGCGACCGGTGCCGACACCTCGCTCTCCGGGGCCGCTCCCGCACCGGCGCCGCTGACCGGCGCCCCCGGTTTCGAGGCGGCACGGTCCGCCGCGCCCGCGGTGACCCGTTCGCACGTCTGGGTCGACCCGGTCTCCACGCCCCCCGACCCGGCACGGCTCGGGGAGACGACGCAGTACACCGTCCGGTCGCACTTCGACGCGCGCCGCTTCGAGTACGACGGCCGGTGGATCACCGACCTCACCGTGCGGGTCTCCGCCGCCCCGGACGGCCTGCCCGCCGACGTCTGGGACAAGGTGCGCTCCGGGGTCGAGACGTACTTCAACGCCCCGGGGCACCACCTGGCCGACGGCGACCTGCTGCACGTCACCGTCGAGCAGGTGCCGCCCGGCACGCACCCCGGCACGCTCGACGTCGACCTGGTGGGCCGCGACCGGCAGATGACCCGGACCGCCTGGTGGGCGGACGCCGACCCCGTCGACTACGCCCACGAGATCGCCCACCAGCTCGGCCTCCGGGACGAGGCACGGGCCGGTGACCCGGCCGCGCCCCACCGCCCCGACGTCCCCGGCAGCCTGCTGGGCGACTACACCCGGTCCGCCCCGGACGGACTGGCCCGGGGCGGCCTGCGCGGCCGCCACCTCGCGCTGCTCTCCGCCCTCGTCGGCGACCTCACGCCGGCGTCCTCGGAGCGCCCGGCCGCCGCACCCACCGTGCGACGCCCGGTGACGACCGCCGACGTCCCCCTGGGAGCCGAACCGCACGCGCCCCGGCAGCCGCAGGCCGCGTCGACGAGCCCGTCGGAGACGGCCCCGCAGGCGGCCACGGTGACCGGCACCACCAGCACGCCGATCCCGCAGGCGGCTGTCACGCCGGACGCAGAGGCGGTCTCGACCCCGGTCCCGGCGATCCCCGTCACCACCGTGTCCGGTCCCGCGCTCACGCCCGGCTCCGCGTCCCCCGTCGCGCCGTCGTCGGGCTCCTCCGATGCCGACGGCGCGACGAACCTCACCGCCACCGAAGCCACCCGGCTCCTCGACGAGGCGGACGGACCACTCCCGCACATCGCCCTGGGCCCGGACGACCAGCGCCACCAGCTCGCCGCACCAGCCGGTACGAGCACGGGTACGGAGTCCGATGCGGGCGTGGTGCATGCTGCTCCGTCGGGCCGGCTGACGCCGGAGGTGACGGCGAGGCTGTACCGGGCGTACGCGGACTACTTGTTCCGGGCGG